>NZ_JARXOW010000001.1:902481-1203308 GCF_030182585.1 Pedobacter faecalis
AGGAAGGCAGACTTTGCAGGGTGTCCAGGTTTTTATAAACCTGATCGGTGTAAGCTGCAGTGGCCTCAGGCCTTTTGGCCGACCAAAATTCGTCGCTCCGCCTATCTGCTTCCGCTGCAACTACTACGTTTTCATCTTTGAGCACTGGATCTGCAAATGGCTCGTTGATTTTATAATTGCTGTAAGTTACGGTGCGCTCTGCTGTAAAGCCTGTTCCGGAATTTTTTGTAATACCGAAATCGACCACAAGATTTGTTTTTTCCAGGCGGTAACGCTTATCCGGGTTCTGCTCGAAATCGAGCTTCGCCTCTAGTGCCCGGACAAAATTCAGGTTGATATTTTTATTTACAGAAAGAAAGGCGCCCTGAACAGCATAGTTGCCATCAAGAGTTACGTACAACTTTCCTTCAAACAACAGGTCCATCTTGTTTCTTGGTGTAAAAGAAAGTTCCACCAGGTACGGCTGCTGCGTTTTAATCGTGTCGGTTATAAAAAATTTATAAAAGGCCGGGGAGGAATCGGATATCGGGCTCAACAGCTGATTGCTTACAATCATAATGTTGTTGTCGTATATATCAATATCCTGATACATACGCTCGAAATATGAACTGATACCCTTATTATCAATAAAACGGTCGTCGAAATTTACTTGTTTATCGGCCTGGACTATCGTTTTGGTTTCCTCTGGATTCTTGCTGTAATAATTGTCGGAAACCTTTTCCTGCTGGAACAGAGGCAGCATGCGCTTACCCCCTATTTTGTTAGAGTCCTGTTCCTTAAACATGAACTGCATGTTGCGGAAAATCCGCCTGCTTTTAAACTTATCAGACACATTGCTCATAGAGAAAAGCATCCGCTCATACTTCTGATAAGCCAGATGATCATAGTGTTGGACCCTGTTTTTTTCCTTGTTGGCAATTACGTTCCGGATCAGTTCAACCGCGGGATTATCTCTGTTACGATAGGGCTGCTTCTTAGCCCCCCGGATAACCACCTCATTCATTTGCATAGCTTCCGGCTGGAGCTGGATGTTTATCTGCTGCGAAACTCCTGGTTTTACTGCTCTTGTTTCTGATTTGTAACCGATATAGCTAAACCTGATCTGACTATCCCCACTGTTTAAGGTAATTTTGTACTTGCCGTCAACATCAGTCTTACCACCCTTGCCGCTTGGCATCAGAATAAAACTGGTATAAGGAATAGTTTCTCTGGTCGAGGCATCTATGACGGTTCCACTTACCACAGTCTGCTGTGCCCACACCGGCATTACAGCACTGAATAGAAGCGTCAGGAAAGACAATATATATGTATAATAAGAGTTTACGTTCATTTCGTTGTTTGGTAATTAGACCATGAAATTGACGCAAAGTTACTACTCAACTACTGAATATTGTAGTATAAAAGTCAGGATGAAGGTTGGAAGGGGATGTTATGACACGAATATGAATATAGGCTCCATTAAGGCTTTAATTTAATTACAAAGCTTGTTTGCAACTGCTCACGCTCATCGGAAAACTGTTGACTACCAAGGGAAAAATCAAAGCCATGACTTAGCAGGATTTCGCGAACCAGCGTAAGGCCAACACCCTGACCGTCCTTCTTCGTGCTAAAGAACGGGTTAAATAGTTGGTCCTGGACTCCTGCTGGAATACCCTGACCGCTGTCACTGATGCTTAGTATGTGGGCAGTCGCGTCTAATCTAAAATGTACGAGGCCCGACCCGTCAACAGCTTCGATTGCATTTTTTGTGATGTTAAGCAGTACCTGTTCGATTTGCTGCGCGTCGGCATGAATAAAATAGGCGGATGAAGGCAAATCAGACGTGAACCGCACCTGCGCTCTTTCTGCAAACACCTGCATCAGGCTGATCACATTTTCCATTAAACGGCAAAGATCCACCTGCTGCTTATTTGCCGGGCTAAGCTTAGCCAATTCGGCAAAGTTCCGCATAAAGATATTCAGGTTTTCGTTCCGCTCTGATGCAATACGCAGGGCCTTTCTCAGGGCCGGAGGCTGATCCTGCCAAAACCGCTCATCAACCAATACCTGACCAATGATAGAATTTACAGCGCCCACCGTGTTATTGACTTCATGGGCCATCATCCTTATCACCTTGGTATAGGTACTTTTTTCAGCCTCGGCAATTTCGGCAGTTAACTCTTCGATCATCACAAAAAACCGCGAAAAACCACGATCAATAAAATTTGATTTTTGAATTTTATAGGTCTTTATGCTCCCCACCTTAAGCATCCGAGATTCGCCGGCCTTCATGGTCATTATACAACGGATAAAGGCGTTCTGGTCCTCAGCTAAAATCAGTGCTGCCTTAGGATTGATCGTCTTAATTTGCTGATCAAAATCCAATATAATGATGCCCGTAGGAGAAGTATGAATCAACTTCTGCAAAAAAAAATGCTGCGCTTTTTGCTTCGTCCGCTCTTCCCTCAAAGCGTCCATCATCTGGTTATAAACTTCTATAAGCTCATCCACCTCGCGTTTGCCAGTGGGTACAAAACGCACATTGAAATCCTGGTCACGAATGGCATTTATGCCTTCCTTAATCAATTGAAGGGGGCTGAGCAACTGTTGGTACAACCTTATTGCTACCACGGCAGCGCAGATAACAATAAACTCGATTGCGAGAAACAACGGTTTATCGTCCTTGAAAGCGAGGTAGCTTAATGCCAGCAATAACAGATGTAAAAAGCCGATAAAGAATATATACTTAGTCTTCAGTGTCATGAAAAGGTATCTGATACTTCTCCAGCCGCCTGTACAGCGCATTCCGCGTGATACCAAGAGAGGCCGCAGCTTTTGTTATCCGGTTGTTATGAAAACTCATTGCTTTTCTGACCATCTCGATCTCCATTTCTTCAAGAGTCATAGTTCCTACCACTGGCAATTGATGCGTTGTGCGTTTACCGGAGCCGGACATGTCAAGCTGCGCCTTAAAGTCGGCGATTTCCAGCTTAGTTGATCTGCTCACCAGCAAAGCTCTTTCAACGATATTCTTCAACTGCCTGATATTGCCTGGGAAATCCGACTGCTGAAGCCATTTTAGTGCCGCAGGGTCAACACTAAGCGTGGGACGGCCATAAATCTCGCGCAGATTTCTGACAAAATAGTCGACAAGCAAAGGGATATCACCTCTCCGCTCTCTTAAGGCCGGCAGCTTGATGGTAATCAGGTTGATGCGATACAACAAATCTTCGCGGAAAGTGCCCGCACCGACCATCTCCGGGAGATTTTTATTTGTTGCACACACCACCCTGACGTCTACCGATTTACTTTTACTGCTGCCCAGTACTTCATAGGTGCGGTCCTGAAGCACTCTCAGCAATTTAACCTGGCTTGCTGCTTCCAATTCACCGATTTCATCTAAAAATATCGTTCCTTTATGGGCTACTTCAAATCTTCCTGTACGGTCAAAACGCGCATCGGTAAAAGCTCCTTTTACATGGCCGAACATTTCGCTCTCAAATAAGGTAGATGAGATACCACCCAGATTCACTTTTACAAAAGGCCGTTCGCGCCTGTTGCTGTTTTCATGCAGTGCCTCTGCTATGAGTTCCTTCCCAGTGCCACTTTCGCCAAGAATCAGGACAGAGGCATCGGTGGTGGCAACCCTGCCCACAGTTTCCAGAATATCGAGCATTGCAGGATCTTCCGTAACAATCTGCCGGAAGTAGAACTGCTCGTCCAGCGCCTTTCTGCCCACATGCCTGGGCTTCGACGCGCCGAGCTCGAGTAAGGTGGCTACCGATTGTAATACAAGCTCGTTGCTCCAGGGCTTATGTATAAAGTCTGCCGCCCCAAGTTTCATCCCTTGTACGGCCAGATCTATGCTGGCCCAGCCAGTGATGAGTATCACCGGAACATCAGCCGCTATTCCCTTGATGGCTTTTAGTAATGAGATGCCTTCGTGGCCCGACGTGTCTATCGAAAAATTCATATCCAGGACGATAAGACGTGGCCGCACCTGCTCAACGATAGATAGCGCATCTGCAGGGTTGTCTGCTGTAAGCACCTGGTGACCACTGCGTTCAAGCAGTAGCTCCAGGGAAGTCCGCACAGCGATATCATCGTCGACAATCAGAATCATATCCAAATATAGTTGATTATTCCTCATGCAGTGCGACCGCAGGTTGTATTGCCGCAGCTTGTCTGCCCGGATAAAGCGCACATATGAAGACAAGGATGTACACGAATGCCATGGCAGTCAGTAACGCGATTATGTATACCAGCGCAGGAACATTGAAAACGTGGAGAATAGGGAACTGAATAGCGAAGAACACCCCAACCGCTAAGGAAAGGGTCGTTAATACCAGCGCCTCAGCAACAAGCTGTTTGGATACTGCAGAACGACTGGCACCGATGGCCATACGCAAACCTATCTCGGCACGTCGCTGACTGATACTGTACCATAGCACGCCGAAGAGGCCTAGTGCGACATTGATGATCAGAAAACCTGCGATCATTAAACATATAATCATCGGCATGACGGTATTACCATTCTTAGCGTCGCGCATTTCCGTCAGGTGCTGTATTTCAAGATCGGAATTTTTCATAAGCTGCGAGAGCTTCTTACTTAAGCGGCTTTCGAAAGCCGCATCCGCATCTGCATTTACCTGTATGAGCATATGATCTATCCAGTTGAAGGCTGTTGTGTCCATACGGTTATAAAACCCGGGACCCGCAGGCTGAAAATCTCCGTCTGCTTTTACGTCTGCCACTACACCGATGATCCGCATCGGATTTTTATCGTCATAGTCGCCGATAACCTTGCCAACTGCGGCTTCTTCCCCAAACAGCTTCTTTCTCATCGAGGAATTAATTACGATGGCCTTTTTGCCAGAGGCGTCCGATTTGTTAAACCACCTCCCCTCCAGCACTTGCATATTGAGTACTTTTTGATAATCATCTTCAACCTGATAGAAGTTGAGCATACTTATTTGCTGACCTTTAAAGGTTATTCCGGTGGTTGAATGACTGGTAGAATAAGGAAAGTTGGCACTGGTAAATGTTACCTCCTTAACCTGCGGAAACGCCAGGATATTTCGTCTGATATTCTCATAAAATACTTGTAGCGAATCCTTATTCTCTGATTTGAATGGATTTGAATACCGGACGTTCCATACGCGTTCATACTCAAAGCCAGGTGGTTTTGAATAGTTTATTAAATAGTAAACCAACATTGAACATAAGGCAAAGATCACCAGGAAGGAGACGAAGATCTCCGACAGGAAAAGAAAATTTTGCCGGCGTTTATTCCAAATTAATTTAAACAAATGCTTAAACATATGTGTGCTTTTTAAGTGTAAATACCATTATTGTGACTTCAGTGCATGGACCACGTTGAATCTTGACATCCGCCAGGCGGGATAGACACCTGAAAGCAGCCCAAACAGCAGGCACAACAGCAAACCGGCCCCCAGAACCGTCCAATTGAGCGCCAGGTCCAGATCGGGAAGTAGACTCGACTGGTTAAAGAAGTATATCGAGATAGCCGATAGCACCAGGCCTATCAAGCCTCCTATCAAGGTTAGGATCACATTTTCCACAAGAAACTGATAAACGAGCATTTTGGACGATGCGCCAAAAGCCTTACGGACGCCGATCTCTGATGACCGCTCCATAATTCGCGTAATGTTGACATTGACGAGATTGATGGCGGGCAACAACAGAAACAGTAACACCACCAGGATCCCGGCACCTATGGTTGCTGCCAGGCCGGTGCTCTCGTCGTTGCCAAAAATGTTTCTCGAAAATTCCTCGAAAGGCGTATCCGCATGGATATAGAGCTTGTCATATTCTGTATCCGGCTTAAACGATCTGGCAAGCATCTGCTTAAATTCCTGACGCATCTTTGGCACCTCAGATTCTGAACGCGCCACCATTACAGCTCCGAATCCACCGAGGTAGCGGTCGACCAAAGATATCTTGTTTATACCGGGCTGTCCCACACGCCGGTAATCGATCTTGGAAACCGTGTATGGCAGGTATACATCGCTGTAATAGTTGCGGTTGCTTCTGGGCAAGTCGGCCACCACTCCTATAACACGGTAATTCACATTATCCAGCTCAATGTATTTTCCTGCTACTGCTGCATCGTCGCCAAAATATCGCTTTCGCGTGCGTGCAGTGATTACAGCCACGCGGTCGGCCCGTTCCACTGCCGGTTCTGTATAGGAGCGCCCTTCCAGGAACTTAAATTCGGCTACTTCCCAGAAAGCGCCGTCAGTGAACTTATATTCTATGGAAAGCTTCCGGTTATTTACATAGGCATTGGTGGAACTGGAGAAGGTAAATATCGAAACCTTTTCCGGCGTCTTCAACTTGGTGACATAGTGATAAAGAAAATCAAAAGATACTGAACTACCATTATACCAGCCTTCTTTGGTATTCGTAAGCGACCCCTTGGTTATAAATAAAGACCTGCCTCTTTTTACATCCGGATACGCAGGGCTAAAAATCTTGTCCATGAATGCGGTCGTAACCATGAGCACGGTTAGTGTGAGACTGATGCCGAACAGGCTGATGAAAGTAAAAAACTTCCGCCGTTTCAGCACCGCAATCGCTATTTTGTAATAATTTCTAAGCATAGTTATAATACTTGGGATCCATCAAATAACCTAACCAAGCGGTGTGTTTTCAGCGCCATTTGTTCATCATGCGTAACCATCACAATGGTAGTGCCTTCCTTCTGATTTAACCCGATGAGTATATTCATGATTTCATTGCCCATGGCACTATCCAGGTTACCAGTGGGCTCATCTGCCAAAATGATCCGCGGGTTGCCCACGATAGCCCGCGCAATGGCAACCCGTTGCCGCTGACCGCCGCTTAACTGGGTAGGAAAATGCTTAAGCCGGTTGCTCAGCCCTACCTTTTCCAGAGCCTCAGCAGCCAGCCTGCGGCGCTCCGAGGCCGAAACGTTTCTGTAAAGAAGGGGCAGCTCTACATTGTCTAACACTTGCAGATCATTGATCAGGTGATAGCTTTGAAATATGAATCCCAGCTTCTGATTCCTGAAACGTGCCAGCTGCCGGTCTCCATAGCTGGTAACCTCCTGCCCGTCTATCCGCACCGAGCCTTTCGATGGCTCGTCCAGCAGTCCGATTACATTCAGCAGTGTACTTTTGCCACAGCCGGAGGGTCCCATTATGGAAAGAAATTCACCCGGTGCTACATCCAAACTAATGTTATTAATGGCGAGTGTCTCAACCGTGTCGGTGCGGTACACCTTTTCAATGTTTTGTAGTTGTATCATAATAATAGTTCTTAATCATATCTTATCTTTTCATTTTTTTCAAAGTCGTAAAGCGACAGGTACCGCAACTGGTAATATGCGCCCCAAAAATTTCTAAGCGCCGCGATATAATCGCGTTTAGCGCGGTCATTCTCCTGAAAGGCAATACTGAGATCCGTGATGCTGAGATTCCCGAGCACATATCGCTCACTGGCTATCTGGTATTTTTCCAGCGCAATTTCCGCAGCATGTGCGGTGAGCGTCATTTGCTCCTTCATCATATCAAAAAGCGTAACCTGTGTAATAATTTCCTGCTTAAAATTCAGCCGCGCCTGCTCAACCTCATAAACCACCAGTTGCTCATTTGCCAGGGCGGTTTTGGCTCTCGAACGGGACCGCCCCCAGTCGAGCACCGGTATGGAAAGCTGCAGTACCACCGATTGCTGACTTTTTGGTGAGCGGTATACATCGAACACCCGGTTGCCGGCATTGGAATATCCCAGGTTGGCGTTCAATGTGGCATTCAGACCATTCTCACCCTTTGCTTTTGCAACATCCCTTTTTGCTTCAGCCAAACGTCTGGCAAAGGCAATGGCATCCGAGCGGTTCTCATAGGCTTCGGCAAGTACCTTTTCTGTGGGAATGCTGATATCTCCTACCAGTCCGGGCATGATCGCCGATAGGCGGTCACCCTCTTCGATCCCTACATAGGTTCTCAGATTCAGCGTGGCAATCTCCACATCACGGTTGGCAGTGCCCACGGCCTTCTGAGCGTTCAGCCGCTCAAGCTGAAGCTGTAAAATCTCATTTCTTGCAATCTTTCCCAATTCGAACTTGGTATTGGCTATGCTCAGGATCTTTTCTGTATTGGCAAAATTGCTCTCAGCCAGGCGCAGGTTTTCCTGTGCAAGCAGCAAATCGAAAAAATACTCGGCTACCTGCATGGAAATCTCCTCCTGTGATTCAATATAAGCCTGCTGACTTTCACGATATTTGAGCGGTTCTATTTTCTTATCCCATTTAAGGCGGTTGAACTGCAGCAAAGGCTGGGTATACCCTATACCATACGGCGTACCATTATACAATACGGTCTTCCGATCAAAATCACTGAAACGCTGCAACTCTGTCGTACCAAATATAGTCCCCCCTGTAGCCGCGATACTCTGCGTAAAATCAAGCGTAAGCGAAGAATTGTCGTTGCGGATCGGCTGGAAAAGGATCGTTCCATTCGGCTGAAGTACCTGTGCATAGGTTTTGTTATAGCCAGGCAAAATCCCGCTCAGCGCCAGTTGCGGCTGATAGTTTGACCGAAAGGTCCGCCATTCCCAATATTTGGTTTCTTTTTGTGTAATTGCTTGTTTAGCAGCAATGGAATTGGCTTTTGCCCGGGCAACTGCCTCACTCAGGCTTAGCCGGAGCGTATCATCCTGCCTGTTGACCGTAGATGAGGCTGCCGCCACAAGAGCTAGGCCGGGCAATGAGAGAAATAAAATGATGAACAGGGCTCGCATATCTCTAGTGTTCTATAGTTATTTCCCCGGTATATTCAAACTTTTCCATATCGGAATTAATGACTTCTTCACCCGGATTGATACCGCTAACAATCTCAATAAAATCGAAATTGCTCATACCGGTCTTTATCTCGCGCCGTAACGCCTTTCCGTTTGACAGCACAAAGGCATACTGACTGTCGGCACCTTTGAATGCAGCGCCGTTTGCAACACGCACTACCCCATTTCGCTTTTCGGTTACCAAAAACACATCCACCTTCATATTCGGCCTCAGCAGCTTGCTATTCTTTTTGTCCAGTTGTACGTCGAACGAAACTATAGCGTTCTTCACCGAGGGCGATATATTGCTCACAATCCCACGAAGCTGTTGCTGATTAATCCGGATAATGGCGGGCATATTCAATCTGATGGAACCGAGCTGTGCATCAGATATGCTGCCGGCGACTTTATAGCTGCTCAGGTTGGCAATACGGGCAAGGGGATCTCCCTCGCTTACGCTCGCTCCGATATTCTTATTCACCCAGGTAATTACGCCGTCCCGCGTGGCGGTCACATTAGCCAGATCGAGCTTCCTTTTCAAAGCCATTTGATCACTCCGGTGAATCGCCAGCGCAATCTCAGCCTCCCTGATTTCGATCTTCATCGTCTGCTGCTTGCTTTTAATTTCATTTTCAAGTTGCTGCTTTTCAAGTATGGCAACTTTTAGGTCCAGTTCTGCCGCTTCAATATCCTCTCTTGTTCCACCCCCGGCCTTGTACAACCGCTGGGCACTCGAGACTGCATCCTTAAAATTGCTGATGCGAAGTTCCTTGATCTTATTGTTCGAGTTAATATCATAAAAGCTCTTGTCCAGGTCCAGCTTTAGCTTGCGTATCTCATTTTCTTTTGACTCGATCTGGAAACTTAGCTTTTCATATTCAGTTTGAGCAGCGGATTTGTCAAGCGTGAGAATGGACTGTCCCGACCGTATCTTCATACCCGCATCCATCTGCACTTCGCGGACGGCAGCATTTATAGGGCTCACCAATACCTCTTCAAACTCGGGCAACACCTCGCCCATGGCATCAAGCGTATTTTCTATGTCTCCGGTTTCTGCAATAGCCGTAGTGAAAGAGGAGCGCTTAATTGAAGGCTTGATATAGCCTCGCAACAGGACCAGGCTAGCTGTCAATGCCAGAACGATTGTTACGATCGCAGCGATCTTTCTTCGCCTTTTCTTTAATAGAACTGAGTGTTCGATTGGTTTATCCATTATTGTCTGGTTTCCCCATAAGAGGCAATCCAGATACCAATCATAACTATCTACTAAACAATGTCTTACATATAACTAATCAGATAAGAAGTGTTCGATATCGAACAGAATATACGATACCGGGCATTTACCAGCCCATCAAATTCATCACTGCCTTAAACTCTGATCGCAGCCCTGCCCGCAAGATGATCGGATGTCCCGTTAGCGGGTGCCTAAAGGAAAGCTCTGACGCGTGAAGGAGCATTGTGGTCATACCCCATTTTTCTTTGAAAAGCTTGTTTTGTTTGTTGCAGCCATGCGGCCGGTCGCCGATGATCGGATGAAAGATATGCGCAAAATGGCGCCGCAACTGGTGCATACGGCCTGTTGTGGGTGTGGCCTCCACCAATGAATATCTTGAGGTTGAATGTTTTCCAGAAGGTACCGGCAATTCCGCACGCTTCAATGTCGTAAAAACCGTTGTCGCATCCTGCAGCGTACCGTTCTCCTTTGCAAGCGGATAGTCTATGATTTGATGATCCGGCGCGTGTCCGCGCAGGACTGCCAGATATTTCTTTGTCACCAAGCCATTCATAAATTGTTGCTGCATAGCGATCTCAGTTTCTTTATCAAAAGCAAACAACAAAGCACCTCCAGTCTTCCGGTCAAGCCGATGGGCGGGGTAGACATGTCTCCCCACCTGGTCACGCAACATTTGCAGTGCGAATTCTTTTGCATCGCTTGCAATCGGCGAGCGGTGAACCAACAAGCCGTGCGGCTTATTGATCGCGATCAGGTGATCATCCTGATAAATGATATCCAACATGTTTATCGCTCAGTCATCTTGCTAACGTCAATCAGTTGTGGACCGTTTTCAACCGGATAGCCATCAACCACTTTGCCTTCCAGTTTAACCGGCTTTCCAACATACTTGTTTATGTCGACCTTGTCACTTTTAAGCGCATAAGACTTGTCACCTGTTTTTAATAAATGGGTTCCATACTGAAAGGTCGTCATGCCCAGCTCTTCAACAGTTCCGGCCAATGAAACGTGAGCCGACTGACCCGCCCGCTTAACGCTACACCCGGATAGGGCTGCAACTACCGTAAGAACTACAAAAAAATATCTCATATATATCAGCTTGCCATTTCAACAGGCGGCTTACAAACGACCATAATAATTAATGACCGTTGTTTTTCGTCCCTGAAGTTCAATACCAGATTTTTATTCCTATTGTTTTTAATCATCATTCCAAGTCGGGGAAACATGACCGATAGCGATTGAATACGTTGGGTATCGTCACTGTCGACAATTAGAAAAGGCGACGAAGCGTCTTGATTTGCAACTTGTTGCTGGTTTGTTAATGCCTGAAAACGTTCCATAGTGTGTATGCTTTGTTCGAGTAATCGTTTCTGATTAGACGTTCCTAATTCGCTTTTTGCTACACACGACGAAAAAAAATTTAAATGGCCTTACGCAGCCTGATTATACCAAGGTGATGCAAGCTTTTCATAACCGGGTACACCGGGTCTATTTCAAACCAGCGTTTACCAAAATTTGCACTATTTGGATATCTGTGATGGTTATTCTGAAAAAGCTCCCCCAACATTAAGAAATCAAAAGGCGAGGTATTCTTAGACTTATCATTATTATCAAAGTTTGCATAACCATATTTATGTCCGCACCAGTTTACTATAGCTCCATGAATTGGTCCCATTAGATAATGTACAGGAAGCAACAGGAACATCCACCATTCTGTAGCAAAAACGATATAAAATACTGTATAAAGCACACCAAAAAATAACCGTGAAGCAATGGAAGAGCCGATACGGTCGATAAC
The DNA here is from genome assembly GCF_030182585.1 of Pedobacter faecalis. Classification (NCBI taxonomy): domain Bacteria; kingdom Pseudomonadati; phylum Bacteroidota; class Sphingobacteriia; order Sphingobacteriales; family Sphingobacteriaceae; genus Pedobacter; species Pedobacter faecalis. Next base: position 914,313 of record NZ_JARXOW010000001.1, read on the forward strand.
CGGCCACTCGGGGTAATGTCCGCCAAACCGTGCTTCAGGCGCCTTTAAACGTTGCTCATGATCTTTAAAAGTACGCAGTGTCATCATCATTAACTGGAAAACGTCGCGTACAAAATGCGGCGAATGAGGATCCTGTTCAGTATCGCTGTAGGCATGATGCTCCCTGTGCATCAACGCATAGGCGCGGGGGTTAAGAAATGACGATCCCTGAAAAACAAGAGTCATGATATAAAATACCCGTTCCCATGCCCTGCTGGTTGTAAACATGCGATGGGATGCATAACGGTGCAGAAAGAACGTTTGAAAAAACAAAGATGTGAACCAGTGGGCCACAAAGAAAAAAATAATGACCATACTATTTTAACGCTTTTCGGGGGGTGTTGATGATATTTCTCCATACTCGTTCACGTAAGCCATCATATTTTCCAATCCGCCACCAGGGGAATTCTTCTTACGTTCCTCTTTCCGCTGCTTTTTGTCTTCGTGTTTTTTTCTCTTATTGGTCTCCAACTGCTTTTTCATAAAGCTCGCTTGCGATTTTGCCATAGGCTGAATATGATTTAAGCTCATCTATGATGAGCAATTACAAAATAAAAAAGCATTTCCCGTTTTGGGAAATGCTCACGATTAATTTATATAGTCTTCTTAAGCTACTTTTACATTTACCGCGTTTAAGCCTTTACGGCCTTCTTCTACATCGTAGTTAACAGTGTCATTATCGCGAATCTCGTCGATAAGACCTGTAACGTGTACAAAAATCTCCTGTCCGCCGTCAAGTGGAGCGATGAAACCGAAGCCTTTTGTTTGATTGAAGAATTTTACTGTTCCTTTTTGCATAATGATATTTTAAATTGTTTACAAAGGTAACTTAAATTATAATTAAATTGTTTGAAAAAAGGAAATAAAAATTGATAATGGGATTAAAGGATTTTAAAATGACATAGCAAACTACACACGATTGTGGTCTGGAAGCCAAACTTTAATCCTCCTTTTAATGTCGTCAGGCCTCAAATTATCCGATATCGTAGCCTCAACTAAACCCGGTAATTCCATGTCGGAAGCAAAGCGTAAAGCCGCAATCTGTCCGAAACTCAGACGATCTTCAAGCTCTTCTAAACGCTGCTGTGTGAGAACATAATACCGGAAACGCATTTCCGTAACAACCAGCCGATTCTGAAGCGTCAGTGCGTAGTGCTGTCTGAGCAGGAAAGAAAGCCAGCCGATTACAGCAAAGCAAATGGCTACAAGAACCCACAGCAAACGATTCCGTTCGTCAGAAGCCGCCTGAATGGCGGAAAAAATCACCGCTCCTAAAATCACCGGATAAAAAACAAAATGGTGGGGTGCGTAGAATTGGATGTGGTTCTTGTAGTCCTGCATAGTGCTTTAGATTATTTATTTGGCTGAGGCGTTGTCCTTAGATATGGCTTAATGACTTTGTGCCCCTTAGGAAACCTGGAAGGGATATCTTCGGTTTTGATGCTGTTGGCTACAACCACATCCTGACCATCCTCCCAGTCGGCCGGCGTAGCCACACTATAGTTAGCTGTCAGCTGCAACGAGTCAATCACACGCAGCACCTCGTTAAAATTTCTGCCCGTAGAAGCCGGATAAGTAAGCGTAAGTTTAACCTTCTTGTCAGGCGAGATCACAAACAACGAACGTACCGTCAGGGTGTCAGACGCATTCGGATGAATCATATCATACAAGTCTGCCACCTTCCGGTCCTCATCAGCTATGATCGGAAATTCAACATTGGTATTTTGCGTTTCATTGATGTCCTGTATCCAGCCCTTATGAGACTCTGCCGAATCTACGCTAAGCGCCAATACCTTTACATTACGCTTGTCGAACTCCCCTTTCAATGAGGCAGTACGGCCAAGTTCGGTAGTGCATACCGGTGTATAATCTGCAGGATGCGAAAACAAAACACCCCAGCTATCGCCCAGGTATTCATAAAAGTCAATTTCGCCAATTGAAGTTTGTGCCCTAAAGTTGGGAGCGGTGTCCCCGATTCTTAAACTCATAATGGTATATTTAAGTGAAACATTGTCTATCGTGCAAAATAACTAAAAGTCTACAATTCCAGTATACTATGTAAATAAATTACTTTGCCCTGAATTATCAGAACCACCCAGGAAGCGGATCTCAGGGATTCTCGCATTCAGGTGGAGGTTAAACTGCTTTATCGTATAGTCGGCCAGGATAGGCGTATCCTTCTCATCATGCTGATGCAGAAAAAAGTAAACCTCGCTTAGTCCGCCCTCCATCCATATTTTTATTCGCTGCACCCAGTCGTCGATGCGCCGGAAGTCCGATTCTTGATGTTCGCTGCCGTTGCCCACAAACCTGACAAAGGTTTGGGGTACTGTCACTTCCATATGAAGACAATCGCGCCTGCCGCTGGCGTCGGTAATAGCAGCCCCCTTTTTTAAATCAGAAAGCATCGCAAACAACTGCCTGTTCGCATCCGGATCGGCAAACCACGCGGGATGCCTTACCTCTACAAATACCCTGAGGTCCAACGGTAAACTTTCTAAATAGGCCTGGAGCACATCCATATTGTTAGGACCGAAATTATCGCCCAGTTGCAAAAAGCATGGACCCAGATAAGGGCCAAACTCATAAATACTCTTCAAAAACTGGTCGGTCGCCTCCCCGGCGTTTTTTAACCGCTTGATATGACTGATCGTTCTTGAGAACTTTGGAAAAAAGAGGAAGTCTGTCTGACCGCTTTGATCAGCTTTTTCGCGCCATTTGCGAATCAGCTCCGGCTTCGGGATACTGTAGAAGACCGCATTTAACTCTATTGAGTTGAAATGCTTCACATATTCATCCAAAAAATTAGCTTCTTTGGTCTTCGGCGGATAAATCATGCCTACCCACTCCTTCCGACCCCATTTGGCGCAGCCCACATAGAAAGCCGGATCTTTAGCAGGCGCAGACGAAAGTATGTTTAAGGTCTGCCTCCCATCGGCGGGTAATGTAAAATCAACGTCCTTGAGTTCAGCAGATGCAAGCTTTCCGAAATCCATATTAAAATGCGTATAAAATAAAACCCCAAAACTTACAAAAAAGTTTCGGGGTTTATAGAAGATTTGGGGTCTTATATCTTACTTATATACTTTGATCATAAATACATAGTTCTTCAGCTTCTCTACCTGTTTCACCTTAGTCAGGTGCTGCAGTGAGTTCTTTTTACTGAACGGCACGCTGTTACCTAAAGAATCGCTCGGAATGGAATTCAAAGCTTCCTGAATATACCTTGACTTCACCGCAAAGGTAGCACCGTCAACCTGGCTCTGTTTTGCACTAATCACCCCGATAATATTGCCCTGCTGATCCAGCAACGGCCCACCGCTGTTGCCAGGATTCACCGGAATAGAAACCTGATACTGCGTTGTATCCCCGTTATATCCGGTTTTCGAACTTACATACCCTCTTCCATAAACCGAGTCGTCCTTCGGAAAACCAAGCGTATAAACCTCCTCACCCATACCTACAGTATTGCCTTTTAAACGGTAAGGAAGATTTGGCAATGCGCGAAATGCCGTATCGGTAATTTTCAGGATAGCCAGATCGTATTGAGAATCTGTTCTTACCACACTCACCTTATACGACTTACCGAGGTTATCCTGAACTGATATGGCCTCTGCGCCTTCGATCACATGCAAATTAGTGAGGATAAAACCGGTTTCGGTAAGGGCAAAACCTGTACCGCCGTAATTAGCCGGACGTTCATTTGTCGTGTTTTGCGAACTTGAATTGATCTTCCTGATCAGGCTGCTTTGCGAGTTTTTAATCTTACCAAGCTCATTTCTCATCAGTTCAACCTTGCCGATTTGTTCCGTATTCTGGTTAATCGAATATAAAGTAACTATCGTTAACAAAACAAACGAAGCAGCCACCGCTATAGCAGCTTTGTTCTTCCGCCACAGGTTAACTATAAATGAAGGATGTGGGCCCAACGCCGCACTCAAGGCTGGAACATCAATCTGATCATGCGCTGAGTTCATCCGATGCTTCAATTCAGCGACCTCTCCAAACTCCTTCAATGCGTCCAGAAAGGCCTTATGGGTAACAACCTTATGATCTATAGCCGGATCATTACTGCGCAATTTCTCAAACGCAGCAGTCTCATCCGGTGTAAGCCTGTTGTTCAGATAATCTTCAATAATACTGTCTAACTCAATCTCGTTCTTCATTCCCGTTATAATTGAAAAAATAATTTCTTTAACCGTTGCAGACATTTATACTTCTGAGTCTTGGCATTATCTGTATTGGTATAACCGAATTTTTCACAGATATCCTGCATCGACAAATTGTGTATATAAAAGTCCTGAATAATTGTTTTGCAGGGTTCGCCCAAATGAACCAGTGCCGATTGCATTTTCTCAAACTGCCTGTCCCTTTCCTCATGTACCTCCAGATCACTGTCAACCGAGATCACATCTTCGAAGTCTGAAACATTGCTCGTCTTTCTGCTGTTCTGCGTCAGCTTCTTCAGCCAGATGCGCCGACACACAGAGTACAGGTAGGTCTTCAATTTGCTGCTCAACTCAAAATCCCCGCTCCTTATTTTATTGTATAAAACGATGATTCCTTCCTGATACACGTCTTTTGCATCATCTTCGTCACCGTTGTTATTCAATATAAACTGTAAAATCATCGGAAAATACCCGGTATACAATTTATTCAGTGCATCTTCTGAGTTATTCAGAATCCCTAAAACAACCTCTCTATCCGTTGGAACTGAACTGCTTAACTTATTACTCACCAATTAATACATTTTAACGTGAATGGTAACCCAATGATAGGAAAAAAAATGCTGAAATATTTTTTCACTTTTTTCGGGTTACCCGGGTTACCTTTTAGACTTTGTGGTATTAAGCTGTAAAATTAATTAATTATTTAAAACAGAATCGAAATGAAAAATGCATTTAAATTTGGCTTTTTAGCTTTAGCAATCTCTTTATCAGTAGCAGCTTGTAACTCAGAAAAATCAGGCGAGTCTTCAGACACTACAATGGTTGATTCTTCAGCAGTTATCACTGAAGTTGACACTACAGTAACTGATTCAACTGTACAAGATACTACAGTAACTACTACTACAACTACTACTGACTCTGCAGCTCACTAAGCTAAATTGACCGTATAGAAAAGGCTCCGGATAACCCGGGGCCTTTTTTATTACCCCCAGGAATGCTACATTTGCGCTCGTAAACGTATAAAGCATAATGACCTTATCTCCCCTTCAGGCGATCTCCCCTATCGACGGGCGCTACAGAAACACCACACAAGATCTGGCACAGTACTTCTCAGAATCTGCACTTATCAGATACCGTATTTTTGTAGAGGTAGAATATTTCATTGCGTTATGTGAGGCCGGCTTGCCTGGACTGGCAGATTTCCCTAAAGACAACTATCCTCGACTTCGGGAAATTTACAAGTCATTCACCGATGGCGATGCACAGGAAGTTAAAGACACAGAGAAAATCACCAACCACGACGTTAAGGCCGTAGAATACTTTATTAAGAAGCAATTCGACCAGCTTGCTTTGGAACCATACAAAGAGTTTATCCATTTCGGACTAACCTCACAGGACATCAACAATACCGCTATTCCATATACGTTTAAGCTGGCGTTAAACGAGGTTTATTACCCGCAGCTAGCCCAGCTCATAGAAAAGATTCAAGAACTGGCTACCGAATGGAAAGATGTGCCCCTGCTGGCGCATACCCATGGTCAGCCTGCCTCACCAACCAAATTAGGGAAAGAGTTCATCGTTTTTGCCGAGCGTTTACAAATTCAGCTCAACAACCTTAAGCAAATACCTAACAGCGCCAAATTCGGCGGCGCTACCGGAAATTTCAATGCGCATCATATTGCTTACCCGGGCACCGACTGGGTAGCGTTTTCGAATCATTTTGTCAATGAGATCCTCGGACTCAGCCGCGCACAACATACTACACAGATTGAACATTACGACCAGTTTGCCGCACAGTGCGATGCCTTAAAGCGCATCAACAATATCCTCATTGATATGGATCGCGACATCTGGACTTACATATCTAAAAACTACTTCAAACAGAAGATCAAAGCCGGCGAAGTAGGTTCATCGGCAATGCCGCACAAAGTGAACCCTATCGATTTTGAAAATGCAGAGGGCAATGCAGGTATCGCCAATGCGATGTTTGAATTCCTTGCGTCCAAACTACCCATTTCACGTTTGCAGCGCGACCTTACGGACTCTACCGTGCTCAGGAATGTAGGTGTGCCTATGGCTCATACCGCAATTGCCATCGCGTCGACAATGAAAGGCTTAAACAAACTGCTGCTTAATGAAGAGGCCATCCATGCCGACCTTGAAAACAACTGGGCAGTGGTAGCAGAAGCCATTCAAACCGTTTTAAGGAGAGAGGCTTATCCTAATCCGTACGAGGCACTTAAAGATCTGACCCGCACCAATCAAAAGATCACTGCGGAAACGATGGCGACGTTTATCGACGGACTGAACGTGAGTGACAGCGTAAAGTCTGAACTCAAACAGATCACCCCGTTTAACTATACCGGCGTCTTTTAACATATGACCTAAAACAGACATCAGGTCTGGAATTGCATCGATCAATTCTCTATTTTTGTATAAAAAAATAAGACAATGACGATCAACGTATATACCGAGCAGACACCAAATCCTGCAACCATGAAATTCATGGTCAATAAGTTACTGATCAACGGTAGTGAAGACTTTCCTACAAGGGAAAGCGCAGAGCAATCACCCTTCGCCAGGGAGCTTTTCAAATTCAATTTTGTGAACGGTGTTTTCTTTGCCAGCAACTTCGTAACAATCACCAAAACAGACGACGCGGAATGGGCCGACGTAGAGCCGATCCTGAAAGAGTTTGTTAAAGGAGCTGTGGAATCGGAATACAAGATCAAAGACGTTTCATCTGAAGAAACACCTGCGTTTGAAGGCACCGACACCGAAATTAAGATTCAGCAGATCCTGCACGACTATGTGCGTCCGGCTGTAGAGCAAGATGGCGGTGCGATCAGCTACAAGTCGTTCGACGAAAACGAAGGCGTGGTGACTGTAGAGCTCAGAGGTTCATGCAGCGGATGCCCGTCCTCTACCATTACGCTTAAATCAGGTATCCAAAACCTGTTACAGCGCATGGTTCCAGAAGTAAAAGAAGTTATCTCCGAGGCACTATAAACGCCGATCGAATATTAATCCTTGAAATGGTTACGCATCATTTCAAGGATTTCCTGATCTGTCAGCCCGTTTGAGGCCAGAATCTCCCTGGCATCAACAAATTCATCTCCCCCGCTAAAATTAGAAACCTTTCCGCCGGCCTGTTGCACAAGGTACGCACCAGCAGCTACATCCCAGGCATTCAGATTATATTCAAAAAAGGCATCAAACCGACCGCAGGCCACGTACGCCAGGTCTACCGCCGCCGAACCAATACGCCTCAGCCCATGGCAGCTTTGCATCATTTGACCAAAGAGCTTCATATAAGCTTCCTGTTTGTCAAACTGATAGTAAGGAAATCCCGTTGCAAGTAAAGATTGCCCCAGCCGCTCTGTAGCTGAAACGCGGATAGGCTTACCGTTGAGGAATGCCTCACCGCCCTTATAGGTGTAAAACATTTCTCCGCGATTGATCTCATACACCACGCCGATTACCGGCAGTCCGTGTTCGTAAAGCGCCACGCTAACGGCATAGGTAGGGATCCCGTGAATAAAGTTCGTGGTACCATCAAGCGGATCAATGATCCAGTTGTATATCTCACCCGTTTTATTTATCGTTTTCTCTTCCGTAACGAAGCCGGCATCAGGCAACAGCTTGCTCAGATTTCTCACCAGTTGCTTTTCAGCCTGCTTATCTACATAAGAAACCAGGTCGTTAAGCCCCTTAAACTCCACAGCACGCTGATCAAAGTTCATCGATTCCTTCCGGATAAAATTACCTGTGAGGCGGGTTACCGCCACAACTTTAGTGCATAGCAATTCGTAATTTACTTCCAACACTTTCTGAATTAAGGATGAAAACTACTGGCTTAATACGCAGCCAGCTTATCTCTGTTCTTCCAGGAATAAACCACAAGAAATACGCCAGACAGGAACAGGAGCAGCGAAATAAGCTCAGCCTGGGTAAACTGCAGTCCGCCAACATGATACTTAGTATTCACCCTGATCAGCTCAATAAAGAAGCGCTCCATACCATTCATCATCAGGTAAATACCAAACATCATACCCGGAACAGTAATGCGGTGCCTTAACTTCCATAAAACGAAGAATAGGATCAAACAAACGATAACCTCATAGAGCGGCGTTGGGTATACAGGCTCAGGCAATACGTTACAAAACCTTCCCACACAGCCAGGTATAGGAACTCCCTCGTTCGCTACGTTATTTGGATAAGTATAAGCCCAGAGCCAGTCAGGCAGGAAACTGAAAGGTTTTGGATTATTGTTCACGATACCCCAATCACCATCTCCGCTCATATGGCAGCCAATACGACCCACTGCATAAGCCAGCATCATACCCGGACCACCAATATCCAGCATATGCAAAACTTTTATTCCATTCTTGCGTGCAATATATAACACCGCGGCACCACCGCAGATAAGCCCGCCATAAAAAGTAAGACCACTAAAAGAAAGCAAGCCCCCAATCGGATCCTGAACAAAAGTATCCCAGTGTTCCAGGTTATCAAAAATCTTGGCACCAAGGAAACCCCATATCGCCGCCCAAACAATTAAGGAACCCATCAACTCGTGCGGATGCTGAATCACCTCAACCGTCTTAGGCTTATCAAGCTTCTTCGCATTCTTCTCTTTGTAATCCCAGTAGGCAAACAGACCTGCAAAAAACAATCCACCGAGCAAACTGCCTTTGGCCGACAATAACACCGTCTGTGCATCGCTTACAAACAGCTGGTAGTTCATCAGGGCATACACCAGTTTGTAACCGATCAGGAAACCGAATATTCCATTCAGAAACAATTCCGTATTGGTAGGCGGCAAACCAACCGTTGTACGTTTTTTTACAGGTTGCAGTTTACCTAAAGCCTCCTTACGTTTAAATTCCTCAGAAAAAGCCCAATAGCCCGCAATAAAAGCAAGCGCAACAAAAACACCGAAAGTATTAAAGGGAAGCGGGATGTTGACACCAAAGAGATACTCTAAGAAATGCGATACGGTTGGAAACATACTTAAGAAAAAGTTTTTTTGCGAATATAGGATTAATGCGCTAAAACTTGTTCCGATTCCTCAACTTCTACTTCGCCATCGGCCGACAAACCGACCAGTTTAACCGTCTTAACCTCGTTAACCATCACCGGATCGTATTTAGCCCTAACCTTTACATAGTTACGGGTAAACCCATGCATGAATCCACTCTTCTGATCATCCTCGAAAAGTACCTCGCCTACTGCACCCAATTGCGACTGATAAAAGGCCCGCCTTTTCTTGTCAGACAAAATATGCAGCATTTTACTCCGGTCGGCCCTAACAGCCCCCGGCACCACCCCCGCCATCTCTGCAGCAGGTGTTTGGTCGCGCTCCGAGTAGGTAAATACATGCAGGTAGGAAATATCCAGTTCATTCAGAAACTGGTAGGTATCCAGAAAATCCTGCTGCGTCTCACCAGGGAAACCAACAATCACATCAACACCAATGCAGCAATCAGGCATCACCGATTTGATCTTAGCCACACGCTCCGTATAGAGATCACGCTGATAACGCCTGCGCATCAGGCCTAGAATCTTATCCGAACCAGACTGCAGCGGAATATGAAAATGCGGCACAAAACGCTTAGACGAAGCCACAAACTCAATGATCTCATTACTCAACAAGTTCGGCTCTATAGAAGAGATCCTGATCCGCTCAATACCCTCAACCTCATCCAAAGCACGCACCAAATCAAAAAAACGATCCTCGCGCTTGCCATTCCGGATCCCAAAGTCGCCCAGGTTAACCCCGGTCAGCACAATCTCCTTAACCCCGCTCTCGGCGATCTGCCTGGCCCGGTTCAAGACATTCTCGATGGTATCGCTCCGGCTGCCACCCCTTGCGAGCGGAATGGTACAATACGTACACGGATAATCACAGCCGTCCTGAACCTTCAGGAAAGTACGCGTGCGGTCGCCAATTGAATACGCAGCAATAAAATTATGATTAACCTTTTCAATATTCTGCTGATGTACAACCGCTTTCGGCTCTTTAGTTAGATCAGAGATGAACTCAACGATGCGAAACTTCTCGGCCGCACCAAGCACCATATCCACCCCCGGAATCTCGGCAATTTCCGCCGGTTTAAGCTGCGCATAGCAACCCACGATGGTCACATAAGCATTAGGTGAATATTTCAGCGCCTCTTTTACCACCTTACGGCATTTTTTATCCGCATGATCCGTTACCGAGCAGGTATTGATCACGTACACATCAGCGCCCTGCGTAAACTCCACCACACCATAACCCGCGTCGGTAAACAAGCGGCCAATGGTAGACGTTTCCGAAAAATTAAGCTTACAGCCCAGAGTATAAAATGCGACGGTTTTCATATTGAAGCTCGCAAAGATACGATTTTCAGATACAAATTATGTCATATTTGATCTCTACCGCTCATTCCAGCGGTAAGTATCCTGCTCAAGGCCAATCAGATCGATCACACGTGTCACCACCGTTTGCGCAACATCCTCGATGCTCTGAGGCAACGAATAAAAGGAAGGATTAGCCGGACAAACAATACCGCCCGCTTCCGTCACCGCCTTCATATTATTAATATGGATCAGACTAAAAGGCGTATCCCGAACTACAGCAACCAGCCTGCGCCGCTCTTTCAACACCACATCAGCTGCCCTTGAAATCATATCGTTAGAAATACCCTGCGCAATGCGGCCCAGTGTACCCATAGAACAAGGAATGATCACCATCGTATCGTATTTTGCAGAGCCCGAAGCAAAAGGTGCGTTAAAATCCATCTTATCGTAAAAGTCGAACGGATATGACTCGTAAACACTATTGCCCAGCTCAAACTGCCATACCTCGCGCGCATTGTCAGACATCACCACACCCACCCTTTCTATCTGCGGCGCCAAGCGCTGCAAGCTGTCCAGCATCAGCTTAGCATATACTGCACCACTGGCGCCTGTAACAGCCACAATAATCTTTTTTCTGCTCATGAATACGGTAAAGTTAAGGAACAAAAACCCATAACAATAAAAAAGGGCCGAAAATTACTTTTCGACCCTACATCTACCTATGAAAAACATACCCCTTTAAAGGGTAAGCTCAAATGTAAAATATCTTTTTTAAAAATGAAAGTTTGAACACACTTTTTTAAAACCTTTACAGCATCACATTGTTTCTACCGAAAGCAAGCCCTTTCACAAACATATCTTACCATGGAAAAAGCAGGGAGAAGAACCTTTACCATCGAGCCCGGAATCAGCGGAATTCAAGACCCTATCAACGTTCAATATAAGGAAACCACCGACGGCCTGCCGTACTATGCGCTGGAAATAAACGGCAGTGAAGTCCAGCTGCGCAAAGACGAAGAAAAGTGGGAACAGATCTGGGGCGACCTAAACGAAGAGCAGGTAGAAAAGCTTGGCCAGGCCCTCAACGAGCAAACCGGCAACCAGCCCTAAAAATAAAATTCCTATCTTTAAGCCAGACACCACACTGGCCAATGAAACCTCAGTTACTCAAAGTTTCAAACGATACGCTATACTCTTTCAGCGCACGGCGCGACAATGTGCCCTATATCAACAACCGCTGGCACTATCATGCCGAAGTAGAACTCATTTATGTCATAAAGGGTACTGGCACCCAGTTTATCGGCGACAGCATCAAACGCTTCCGTGCCGGAGATGTGGTTTTGGTCGGTTCACACCTTCCGCACTACTGGAAATTCGACGAACAGCACTTCGAAGAAGAGCATCCAAATATAGACGTGGTGGTCGTGCATTTTACGGAGAACTTCTGGGGCAGTACATTTTTAAGCCTGCCGGAAAACAAACCGCTTAAAGACGTCCTCGAAAAAGCCCAACGGGGACTAAAAGTGCAGGACAAAAGCAAACATCAGATAGGGATCATTATCGAATCTATCCTGTCGTCGACCGGCCCTGCAAGGATTACCCGGCTTATGGAGGCCCTGCTGGCGATCGAAAATTGTAAAAACAACGTGCTCCTTTCCTCCATCGGCTTCCGGCCCAACTTTCAGGACACAGAGAACGACCGCATCAACGCCATATACAACTTCTCCATGGCCAACTTTAAACGAAAGATCCAAATGGAAGAAATGGCCGCGGTAGCCAACATAAGCCCCAATTCCTTCTGCCGGTATTTTAAGTCGCGGACCCGCAAAACCTACACCCAGTTCATCAGCGAAATACGCGTAGGCCACGCCTGCAAACTACTCATTGAGAACAACATGAATGTAAAACAGATCTGCTACGAAAGCGGCTTTCACAACTTCGCCAGCTTTCATAAGCACTTCAAGCTCATTACCGGCAAAAGTCCGCTTGCCTACCAGAAAACCTATTTGCAAAAGTGATATAGAGGCCTTGTTTTCACCAATAAATACTATATTGGGTATAACAATTAACCTTTCAAATGAAGATCACAAGCTTTCAAACGCTCCTATGCCTGTTGCTGGCCTTTATCACTCAGGCAAGCCTCGCGCAAAACCAGTTCACCATCCGCGGCCGCGTAACAGACAGTCAGTCCAAACCTATCCCTTCAGCAACTGTATTTATCAATGCTACCACCCGTATTACCGCAACTGACGAACATGGGCGCTTCAGCATATCTTCGGTCGCCCCTGGAAACTACGAACTGTCCATTAGCATGCTCGGGTACGACACACACCTCGAAACCGTTCAGCTTCAGGATGAAAATGCAGAAACACACATTATACTTAAACAGAAAACCATCCAATTAAACGAAGTAAGGATCGGTCCCGACCGCTTCAAAGAGAACTTTGAAAAATTTAAAAAGACTTTTCTTGGAACTTCCGCCGCAGCAAAAAAATGTGTTATTGTAAACCCGCAAGTCATCGAATTCTCCTCAAGGGGAAAGAAACTACTGGCTTCAACCAATGAATTTATAATCATAGAAAATAGGCACCTTGGGTATAAGCTTCGCTATCTGCTCACCTCCTTTGAACATGATGCTGGTATGGGCGTGGCACTTTACAACGGGCAGGTGGTGTTTGAAAAACTTCCGGGATCTGACCAGGAGGTTAAACAATGGGAAAAAAACCGATCCGTCTCCTATCAGGGCTCAATGATGCACTTTTTACGCTCGGTATTTTCGAACACGGTAGCGCAGGAAGGATTTACCGCACAACAGTTCCATAACAACGTGATTAAGCATTCCATGGATCTGGTGGCTATCGAACAAAGCCCGATGCTATTTGACACACTGGTGACTCCAGTGGACGCGTCATTTAAATCATTCCGATTTCCGAATCTGTACCTCAAACACAGTGCGAAGAAAGCCAAAATCACCAAACCGCTACATGGCCGGAAAGTCATACCCTTCGCGAAAAAGGCCTCCTTTATACGATTAGTTGCTGATGAAGCGCTGATAGACGGCCGGGGCAGTTATCCTAACCCAAAGACCTTCTATATCTACGGTTACCTGGCCCAAAAAAGAGTTGCCGACATGTTGCCTTACGAATACCTGCCCGGTAAATAAGATATTATCACCTCACCTTTACTCTTTGAATGTGACGGCCCAGGCGGCCTTCAGTATCAATTCCCTCAACAGTAACCCGGTAGTTTCCAGGTCGGGGTGCTGCATAAAAACTGAACTGCCCGTTCCTACCGGAGCCCACCGATAATGAAGGGTTCCAATAAGTAGTGGCGACGTCCTTTCTAAAAGCGTCGCTATCGGTTACAGGGTTTTTCGGCACATAGAACAACTTAGCATTGTCAAACCCCTTGGGCGAATAATGCGCAATAGATGGGTTATATTTCTTCCGGAAGCTTTTCTGCTTTGTCCATATCGCCATTACATATCTCTGGCCCAAAGCTCCTGCCATAGAACCCAGCCTACTACTAATCGTCGGGCTTTCGTGAGATAGATAAACACGATCAATGTCGTCCGGATGCTCACTCGTCAGAAAAGTCTGGTAGTCACAAGCCGATACGGCCATGTTATCAATCATAACAAAATAAGCATCGTTCTGATAAAAGGGCATCCAGACCTTCCCGCAATTTTCTACCGAGTCCTCAACGAGACGGAATCTTACCCGGGAAGCATCCATTTCCTCTAAGCATTCCATTAAAGTTTTACAAGGCCTTCTCGGGTCTGGCCTATAAACCTCATCTGCCTGACTTTCATTGATGCCGTACGCCTTGTTCCATCTGGTGGAAGCCCTGATCTGCACTTCCCTCAACTGCTGCACCCGACTTAGCTTCCCCAGACGTTCCTGTTCCATATCCTGACGGAGACTAGCCTCCAGGGTAGTTTTGGTTAGCGGCCTGATATCTTTATTCACATCCGCCGCATTTGGGTTACGCAACACCGGCTCAGGAAGAACTCTATCAATATGAATCATGACCCGGTCGCTATTTCCTGCAGTCCTGGCCTGAAAGCTGAACGAAACTCCGTGTAGCACAAGTAAATTACCGAACCTATACTCACCATTATTGTCGGCCACCGTATCTAAAACCACCCCTGCCTTATTACTCAGCATTTGTATTTTAGCGTTAGGGACCGGCTTATTTTTAAGGTCGGTTACCCGCCCGGTAATATCAATAAGTAATTTTTCAGGCTGATACTTTGCGACGAAAGGTTCTCCGCCAAGCAAATCCTTCCAAGCAAACCTCCGGTAACCCTGCGTCATCATTAACAAATCTAGATGCTTGTCTTTGTCAGCAGTCAGATCTGTAAAATAATAGTTTGGCTGTTCAATATAACCCCTTATATCAGCACTCAACAACAATTGAGAAAAAATAGAGCGCTCCTTATTCGGGTCGAACGGCACGATATCGTCATTCACAACCGAAACTGAGAAGTTACCAGATACAGGACTTCCCAACTGGTCGGATGCCGAAAGCCCCAGATCTATACGTTCACCTGGCATAAAAGTGTCTTTGCCAGACGTAATATCCAAAACAAGCTGATCTTTAGCCCTCACGAAAACCACACGTTCGTTGACCGGTAAACCTTGTTCTGTAAAAAGCGTCAACTGCAAAACGCCGGTTGGCACCCCTGCAAGTGGTATTTTGACCTCAGTTATTGCCTTAGAAATCTGGAACTCCGACCTTGCTTGAACAGTTCCTCCAAATTGCGCCAGCAACCCAAGGCGTGCCGACCTCCTTACAGCCTCTGCATCAGAGTGGACGCGGACAAGCAATGACTCCGTGTTTTGCTCAGGAAGGCCGACCTCAAGGACATGCCCGCTTTTTTGAGCTTTTGGTAAATCTATGGTCTGAACAGATCCGTCCTTGTGGCCTATCTTTGCGGTATAAACATTTCCCGGCTCCGGCTGCAAGCCGAAATAGCCCATGCCCAGATGTTGAGTATCAAAAGAAGCAACCTCAACCCCCTTACTGTCAAGGATCTTCCCGGCAACAGCCACACCAAGCCCATTCGCAGCTGTGGCCTTAAAAGCTATGCGGCTTCTCAGCCCTTCTACCATATGCCCACCCTCTGGGAAGAATTGTATGTCAGTCGCAGCGGCCGACTGATGCACCGGAAAGGTCTTCCGCACCACCAGATTTTTAGACACCTCCATACTGGCAACAAAATATCTGCTGTGCATATCGTCAGGCGCCTTTAACCGCGACAGGTTAACACTAACCTCTCCCGCTTCGTCAGTCTTGGTCGACCCGCTAAAGATAGTCTTGTAACTCTCTTTCAAATGATAATCCAGCTTTTTACCCGAAAACGGCTTACCGTCCTGGTCTGTAAACCGAAGCACCGCATAGGTTTGCGTACCGCCTCCGTCCTGCTGGTACCGGTAACTTATCCCGGAAAACACCGTATTTGCTACCGAATTGCCCACACTAAACGTCTGGTCGTAGAAATAATCCGAACCAGCGTTCCGCATCCACTGCGTATACGCGCGAAGACGATAATTGCCCTCTCTCGCAGCACTATCATGCAAAACGAAATCACCGATGGCCATACCAGAAGTAACCGGTAATTTTAAACTTTGCGCCACCGAATCTGCCTCATCAATAAGATCTACGTAAACCGCCCCGCTTAAGTCCGACAAGCGGTGTCTTGCACCAACCGTTACATAAGCCTTAAACCATATCGTATCACCAACCAGGTAGTAAGGTTTATCGGTATGCAAATACACCTTCTCCAGCGGATGAGAATCCGACCAGCGTTGGAGCACACTAACAGCTTTATCTAAAACAGACCATTGTACTGCACTTAGTGAAAGTAAAGTGGACAGCGATAGACAAAGTATGAACCTGATTTGAGAGCGTTTCATAACTTATAAATTTTCCTGAAGGTAACGATAATCAAATACTTTACAAAACCATGCCGCTACTATTTGAAACATGGGGTTTCCTGTTTTATGGTTTTTGTTTTCCTATTATTGCTACAAGTTTGATGAAAATTAAACTCAACAAGTATGAAAAAGCTGATCCTTACACTTCTTGGCTGCATTCTGGTCTTAACAATAGCACAGGCACAAAAGGGCATTGACTACAAACGAATTTCTGCCGCAGGCAACAAAATGCTTATGAGCGTAGACAGTGGTGCCAAGAATGTTTTCTATGCCAATGCGTTTCCCAACCAGCCTCATATCTCCTTTAATTTCTTACCCGAAGTTCACAACGTAAGCATACGGATCTTTTTTAGAAAGAACATCAAAGCAGAGAACTACAGATATACGATTCTGGATGACAATAAATCCATTGTGTTAAACAAGCCGATCGAGACGTCCCAAATCAAGGATGCACAGGCCGGGGACGAAGAAATATTTAACGCAGTGAGTTTCGGGATATTCACAATAAAGGATAAGGTTCTAACTATCCTCACTTATGATATCGAAAAGCCCGCAGACGTCTACAAAACAGTTTTCTATGGCAAGCCATTGCCGAAAGCAAAAATCCAGTTCATGTCAAAACGCTTCAAAACCGAGCGGGGAGTTGACTATGATAACATTCTCAATCTAAAAGATAAAACGGAGATCACATTCCGAGAGCAAGACGACGAGTTAACCATTATAAAAGAAGTGTCGGACATTGACTACGTCTATTCCATCTCTATAAGAGATAAACAACGTGACGAAATAGTATTCAAGTCAGATATCTGGAAATTTGGTGGCTACACAGATGAATTATATAGAGCCTCACCGCACGTTAACATCGATAAGAGCGTTTTTAAGAAATCGGGAGACTACGAAATCATCATCGAGCCCTCGCTTAAATGGGAAGGATGCCTGGACTGCGACCTGACCGCAAAAGATATAGAAAAATACGTCACCAGACATACACTCTCCATTACGCTCGAGGAGCAAAACTATACAAAAAAAGAACTTATCATATACACCCTGTTAGTCGCCCTAAGCCTCGGATTGATCTTCCTAATAATCTCGTATATTTCCAGAAAAAGAAACAAAAAGAAGCTCACCGAAGAGCAGCAGCAGAAAGACATTGCAAAGCTTCAGCTTAACTCCGTACGTTCCCAGCTAAATCCGCACTTCCTTTTTAATGCACTGTCGGGCATTCAAAACCTGATGAACAAGAACGAGACAGATAAGGCCAACAAATACCTGTCGAAATTTGCAAGGCTGACCCGCAACGTATTGGCCAACAACGACCTGATTAGTTTAAAGCAAGAAAAAACACTGCTCGACGATTATCTTCAAATGGAACAACTGCGTTTCGGTTTCGCCTACCAGATCAAACTTTCAGAAGAAATTGACGCCGATAACACCGAAATCCCAAGCATGTTGCTACAGCCATTTGTAGAAAATGCGGTGAAGCATGGCATCTCACACAAAGCTGAAAACGGTACCATTCTCGTCGCATTCAACAAGCAGGCAAATGATCTTATTCTGTCGGTGGTCGACAACGGCAGAGGCTTCGATCCACAAAAAAAGAGCGACGGCCTCGGCTTGCAATTAAGCGAAAGCCGTATAGCTTTGCTCAATAGCATTTACAAAGAAAACAGGTTTACGCTGGAAATACAGTCGACCACCACAGGCACCCGGGTAACTTTAACCATAACCGATTGGCTAATATGATGAGAGCAGTTTTAATAGACGACGAGAAATCTAACCTGGAAAACCTGCGGACACTGCTCAGCAAGCACTGTCCGCAGCTAACCATCATGGCAACCGCGCAAAATGTAGCCGACGCTGTGTCGGCAATAGAACAAAGCAAGCCCGACCTCGTGTTTCTCGATATCCAGATGGGTGATCAGACCGGCTTTGACGTGCTGAAACTGCTTCCAGCACGTAACTTTGAAGTGATTTTTGTGACGGCGTACGACCAGTACGGCATACAAGCCGTAAAGTTTGCCGCTCTGGATTACCTCTTGAAACCTGTAGACATAGATGAACTGCTCAATGCCGTAAATATGGCCGAGCGCAAACTCGCAGCACACTTTCCAACCTCCCAACTCGATTTCCTGCTCCAGCAACTTAAGAAGCCAGAACCATCGGTAAGCAAAATAGCCCTGCCCATGCAAAACGAGATCCGGTATATAAACCTGTCTGAAATTATCCGCTGCGAAGCCGACAATACCTATACCCATTTCTTCCTTGCCGGAAATGAAAAAATACTCGTCTCAAAACCCCTCAAAGAATACGCGGACCTGCTGCGCCCCAACGGCTTCTTACGCACACACCAAAGCCATCTCGTAAACCCAAAATACGTAAAAAGCTGGCTAAAGGAAGACGGCGGTGTATTGCTGCTAATCTCTGGCGAAAAAATACCAGTGTCTAAACCAAATAAAGATGCCGTAAAGCAAGCTTTGCAGGGGTTGTGACTTTGTATTCTCTATCCTACAGATAGCATAAATAGCGACCCTAAACCCACAATCAAGTAAATCCAAAATAGGAAAAAATAGTCTTTGAAGCCACTTTCATCAAAATGGTTTACACTCCAATTAATCTTTTTATTGAAGAGTATCTCGACCCCGATAAAATATATGGACAGAAAGAATATCCAAGCCTTAGCTGCAGTAAAATTATCTGCAATCGATAACACGATTGAACAGTTACATATAAACAATGTGGCAAGACCTGTACCTTTTGTGTAGTCCTCCGAAAAGTTTGTATTCCTTGACCAGTACTTTTTTGCAAAATACCCGGCAAACACGTTTAAGGAAATCATAAAATTGATCAAGTGTCGTAAAATCATGATTTTATCACGCCTCAGGCATTATGTTTTTTATTGATCATTTTCAAAGCATATTTATATTTCGCTTCGATACTACCCTCCAAATGACCACCATATTCTCTCATATGTCTAATAAATCCCACATAGTCCTTGCTCTGCCATAGCTCATCTAACCTACCTCTTATTCCCTGGTCTTGCTCTTTTTCTAAGATTTCAAGGCGACGTTGCTGAACCACTTGTAACGCCTTATGAACGATCTGTGTATTTGATAAAACGTATTCCAGTTTGCTTCTTAGAAATATATCGATTTCCTCCAACCATCTCACCAGAAAGGGAGTGTTACAAATTTGAGTAGCCGATAGTTTTTGCTCACTGTTAAACAACTCGTTCAGCTCACTATATCCATAACATATGCTGTAGCTACCAAAACAAAGAACCATATCAACTTCATATGACGAATTGTGATCGTAAGAGAGAATAACTGTTATCTCGTCATTCTTAAATGTGATGAAACCCATAAAATCATCAACGACTTCAAATCCAAACTGACGAAGTGTAGGGCTTAGATATTCCTTAACAAGCTTGTTAAAATTCATTAAGCATCGATTCAAGATTAATTATGGCAAGTGCAATATAATTATTTGAAGCGATGCTTCGATCCCCTACTTACATTATACCGCGTCATATAATATTTAGCGACCCCCCAAGGCAACAGACAGAACCCTAGAAAAATAACCGATATTAAAACCCGCGTTTTGTCACGTTTAAGACCGTCCGGTATATAGAAATAATCATATTCCGCATGGTAAATCAACTTGATTCTAGAACCGACTGGATATTTTGTACATTCCTGGTTAGCCAGCCGTATTAAATACCTTTTGCCCTTTACAATAATATCCAATGAAGAATGCCCCTTATACCGCGCACATGTTTGCTTTGTTATGGTATGAAATGAAGCAACACCAGCTCGTTCTAATTCCCTATTTTGAAAATAGAAATATACGAAGTATAAAGTGGATAATAACGAGAGTAAAATCATCATCCATTGGTATTTTGAAAAATATCTTCTCATTCAAGGATTATTTGTTTTCAGTTCAGGAAACATCTACTGATATGCTTATTTTGTAAACACTCCAATTGATTCCATCAGCTATCACCTCGTACGGGGATCATAAGTAGTGTCATCGCTTATTTTCTTCAGAGCCTTAGACGCTTCCAAACGTATTAAAGAATCAGATGTATTCTCTCTCATAGTCTTAGTTCCTCATGCTGTAGTTTAACCAAGGCCGTACTCCCTACAATTCTGTTTTCATCTAAAAAGGTTATTATCGCTTTCCTGGTATCTTGAGTTAAAAAAGGGTATGACCGTATCTTTGAGAAGATTCTCCAGTTCAACTTTTAGTCGATCGTAATCATTTAACGTCCAGGCTTTATTTATAACTAAATCATTTACCCCTAGTAAGTAAGAAGGGACGGTGGCCTCTCAAAATCTAACACATTTTTTTCTGGGTTTAAAAAAGCAGTTTTATAATCTCATTTGCCAAAATCGCTACTCCAAATAACAACATTATTATCGATGCAGCAAATACCCTTAGCTTTGTAGCAAAAAGCATATCGTCCGAACTGTACTTATAGAATTTATGCCGAACGGCAGTCCACGAGCCAAGCAGAACGCTGATTAGGCCGATGAAAAAATAACTAAGGTTCATTGGTGGATATGATGAATCTATCTTTCAGCTAAGGTATGTTTTGACACCAAAATCCCTTTTTCTTCCATGAACTCTATTGAAATTTTACCATTTCTGTTAATATCTATCACATAGTCTATCATAAAAGTTATTTCGTCCTCTTAAATGTTCTGATAATATTCTTTATATCTGTCTTAGCCTGCTCGCTATCGCTCATATATGTCCCTACAAATAAATAGTAGCCGCCGTCATCAGCAAACACAATGACCTGATACATCTCTTCTTCCAAATGATTACTGTTCTTTGCGAAAAGCTCATACCCCTTTAGGCTATCCAATTCAATCTCGTTTATTCCTTTGTCCGTAATTAAAGAGTAGCTGTCAGGATACTTTTTAAGTCGTGATACACAAAATAATTTTTTGTTTTCAATGTCTGTTTTCGCAAATGATTTGTCAGTTATTAAGGTAGCTTTGTCGATACTTTCCGTGGGTGTTTTTAAATCTCGATTAAAGATCATTCCATTTTCAACGACAGCTTTAAACTTTAATGAGCCAGCACTTTCATTCAATGAATAACCCAATGCTTCTCTAGGATTGCCCGTCCACTGTGAGTCTACAAAGGTCGATAAAATACTTTGCTTAATGTCCTGGCCTATTTTTAATGAGTCGCTCAGGTAGATCCCGTTTATGAGCGTAGTTGACTTTTCATTGCCATATATTAGAATATGCTTTGCAAATATTCTGTTGTTGGCAGATTGGTTTACTTCTATAAGTAACGCATCGAAGCTGGCTACTTTGATGTCCTTCCTGCTTTTCAGAATCATACCCTTTGTTTTGAGCATATCTGCATTGAACCCTTTCTTAACCTCTGAGTATGGCCCTGGAATCTCGAGTGTCATTATCATTGAGGCTGGATCACCTGGATTTTGAAACCCTTTGAAATTCCCTGAATGTTGAAATGATTTAGGTGGAATCATGAAAATATTTGTTCCCTGGATCTGAACATGGCTGTTAGATCTTTCTTTTGGTAAATCTTGTCCAAAACAAAGTGTTGAAGAAGACACCAGCAGAGTTGCGAGGATTTTTATTCTTATCATCAGCGTTAAATATTATACAAATATAAGGGTTATATCGTTGTCTCTTTCAAATCCGTAAATGTCTTGTTGAGTCGCCTAAATTCTATAGACACATGCAGAATTCCTAGTGCTCTAACTTATCCTTCCATACCAATTCATCAGCAGCGCTATTTGTGCTACGTTAAGCCATTGACCCTTGATAATATACATAATCCTTCGCTAAGAGTGAGACTTGGAATAACTAAACTAAACCATTTTCAACAATATAGCTTTTATCCCATAGTCTATATAATTTCAGCGCTTCATCTAATACTAATCCAATATTTTGCTCAAAAAAAAGCAGGCTTTCATTTTCCACGACAAACCGCTTTACGAAATATCTGCACTGCAGATCGTCATAACTCTTGGTAACATAGAAAGAGAACACATCTCCAGAGGGATTATCTACACAAATAATCCCAATATTCCCCATAAAAAACCCGTCATCAAAAATAAAGTCGACAATTAAAGCATCGTTTGTTTTTACTGGCTGAGTTAACTTCCAACCATCAGAATTAAGCTTATTAATCATCAACTTTTCAATAGAACTTAACCTCTCTTCTATTTTCAAAAATTCTTTATCATCAATATGGTTGTATAGATTATAGTTCAGCATATCACAAAGTTCAAGTAAATCAATATTAATTCACGTCGTCAATTCCAATCTCTGCGATGACGGGCGGCTTATTACATCAATTATATTATCAGACTTACATATTTCATAATAGACTAATTGAAAATCGTCAAACATGCCGCCGCCTTCTTCTTTAATCCATTTCAAAAATCTAGTATTTGTTGATTTACAAAAATTAACCAACAACATCGGGAAATATACTTCTGCAAATTTATTCTGTCCAACAGTTTCACATTATTTACCATAAAGTATTCACCCATTAATTTATTTCACATTGTCCATTCTGTTCCTGAAGGTAATCAAATAAAACATTCAATAACAGACCTATAACTACTCGCATTCAACCTTTCGTATAAGCATATTTGTGAAATGGGAAATAATTTTTTGATAACTAAATATTTACAATCTCTTTAAAGAATTGAGCGCTTTTTCAAATTCCGCCTTTCTCTTCTCACTTACACCGACATACCCAATACTTAGAACCCCTAACCGCACATCTTTCCAATAGTGCCCATTTTTGGTCTTACCTTCCAAAATTATTGTCTTCAGCCTGTATTCCCGGCCCAATTCTTCCGCTAGTTTAGCTTTTAAGTCTAGTGCCTCAAATCGCTCGTTTGCCATGCTATCGCCTAGGGACAAAATATTGTCGTAGTTTAGCATACTCTGACCGAAATCGGATATATACAACTTTGACGAATCTTTATAGATGTATTGTTTTTCCAGTTCCCCATGCCCTCCTTTTAAAGTAATCAGTTTATGTTGCTTAGGTACATTCATGGAATATTTGATTAATGTCTCATTCAATCCGTTAGTTCGATATCGCACAATAATATCTTCGCGGTTAATTGCGCAGGAAAGGATGAAAGAAATTAATGTTATAAAAACTGCTCTTTTCATATTTCACTGGTTCTCTACGTTTAACTGCAGGCTCGTCTAATGGATTTCGTACTAATTGCTCATCGTTGCCTTTGTATCTCTAGATGCATTTACTCCGATTGTCATTGTCAGCAAAATTTACAGTATCTGGAGATACCCAATCCGCAACCACAGAAACACCATTTCTGTATATTGATCTAATGACTTCTTTTGGCAATCTATTTTTCAGGTCCTTTATCATCCAGTAAGCACTCCAAGCGTGCCATTTGAAACTGCTAGTCTTGATTTATCGGCATAATCTGTCCAGAATTGCTCAGCTTTATAGTCTTCCACGCCTTTATCGACAAAAAAAAAAACTGATGATGGGAAGTATCAAAATCAAGCTTGGTCACACTATTTCTTTTTTTGTAATAATTACATGTTTGAAACACCATTATAACTAGGAAAGTACTTATAAGCTTAATCATATCAGTAAGTATCTTCCACATCTACATAAAACATTCAACAACAACACTATAGCTACTCGCATCTTCAACCTTTCTTATCAGCATAGGAATGTCTTTTTTCGAATACCAGAACCCTTTACTCACGCCGCTTTTCAAGCGCTCAATCACATATTCCTTGAACTTGGGTAGTGCCAACTGATTCACATCCTCGAATTCATATTCTACTCTTGCCGTTCTACCCTTCATAAGCGGATGATACCCGAAAAAATACGCCCATCCAACTCTCCTTACACCTCGTACCTGAAAAAATTTACCCTGAGCATCTAAAATATACGAATCCTTAAAGATGCCAAAAAGTGAAGTACTGGCCAGTTCAGGACCCTTTGCTTTCGTGTATATATTCTTATCGGCCTTAAAAAGGTGCAGTATAGGGTAGTTTATAGTTTGCAACATGAAAGAAATAATTAGAAGGACTCCGCCGAAGATACGACCTCCTTCAAAAAAGTAAAGAACCTGGTTTGAAAGGCTTCCGTTAAATACTTGTTCCGAACAGTTGATATTAGATCCATTTTCATTCCTTGCTTCATTTCACTGTAAAAAAGGTTGTCGATTAAAAACAGTCCTTGCCGCCTGTCCTCACCTTCCCATTCAGATTCAATATGTGCCCGCATATTTGGAAATACTGCGTGTATATCTTTCACCAAAATAAATTCACCAGTAGCTGGAAAACGACAACTGCTAATATCAATCTCGTCAAGAAAAAGGAGATCGTCAAGTTCTGCTTCAGTAAAGTCAACATTTTCCATCCGATTACGATAATCCCTTGGGTCAATTCTATTGAACAACCAAAGGATAGAAGTTTGAGCGTTCGTCGAGAATCCCCTGAATATCGGAGACTCAACCTTCCCGATAAACTTAACGTTTCGCATTCTGGACCCGTCAAAGTCCGTTGCGTAAAACTTGCAGTTATCAAATATGCAGTGCTCTATCAGAGGAAATGAGAAAAATGTCTCCTTTAAATTACAATTTTTAAAATTACAATTTATGTACGACCCTGCATTATCAGCAATATTCGAGTTTAAGAATGCATATGACAAGTTGCAGGCATTAAAATCACACGAGCTGAAATCGCAGTTGTAAATCCTTATTCCTTTTGCTACAGTAGAATCAAAAAAACAATTATCAAATTTGCAACCCTGAAAGTATGCATAACTGATATTAGCGTAAGAAAAATCAATACCGACTAAACTCGCTCGCTTCACATCCAGACTTCCATAGTTTATTTCAAAAGAGTGCTCTTTTGTGCCAACTACCTGACTCTTTACAACTTCGGAAAGCGGGGCTCCCCTAAGATCAATTCTTCCATCCACAAAAGAAATTCCCGGTAAATCTGCTATATTCTTCTTTCTTTTGAATGATTTCCTTACTGCTAACAGAAGACGTTGCCCCTCCGCTGTTTGCCAACGCTGCTTCAATTGCGATTTTGTCATAACTTAACACGCCACTAATCTGTTTTGCTTGATAGTGAGATAAGCATTATCTATCTACCCTGTCCAGCTTTTTATATTTATAGGCCATAGTCCTTCCGCTCGCATTAAAGATACTATCCTGCTGTCGGTCCTTTTTGTATTCAGTAAGAATGATGATATCTTCACGCATAAATACGGCATCAGTATTTCTTACAACCTTGGGATCACTATTACTGAAGGTCGCCGGGCCATCTGGATGCACTCTCGCCCTGTACAACTCCCTCTTCCAGGTGTAGAGTGTCACATCATCATTACTGTACTCTTTTTTACAAGCAGATACTGCAAGTAGCAGCGGGATCAAGAAAATAAACCTTATCATATGTCTTGAGAACTAATTATATTTGATTAAACTTCCAAAGCAAATTACACATAATAGGTTGATATTCTCCTTCCTAATTCAATATTTAACACCTATTAACATTTTGGATTTTGTTGGTATAGCTTGCCCGGTTTTATTCAGAAGTTAACAAACTCTGAAGATTTCTCAATTCCTGTCGATTTCACGTCCAAATAGTTAAGACAGCTATAACAGGATAAGACAATCCGTTAAGAATGGTAATACCTTTACATCAAATCCCTGGGGAAGCAGTTCGGTTAAGTTTACCGCCCCATCCAGCCCGCATCAGCCGTTATAACGGGACCTTGCATATAATCTGATTGGCTGACGCCTGGACTCGCCCGGGAATAAAAAAGCCTGGCTCATTGAAGAACCAGGCGTTTGTATTTTCAGACTTTAGCGGCGGATTCTAAACCCGCACGGAAAAGAACGGCTAATCTGCTAAGATGCTTTCGTCTAATTTTCCCAAAGCGATAGCTTTTTCTAAGTGCCCTAATGTTATCACCTTCTTTTTAGTTTCCTTTCCAGTGAAAATTAATTTATACAAAGAAAAGCTTCCCTCTGGAGCAAAATACTCTGATAATTCTAGGTCTTCAGTATCTATATCAAACCTTTTTCCGAACTCTTCAAAAAATTCTAATGCATCATCACCAGTAATTTTTAAGTCTCTTTCCAATTGAGTATCTCTTGTAAGCTCTATTTTATACCTACCTCTCATTTCAATTATCAGGGATTTTAGCTGGTTAAATATCTCATTATCCATTTGATCTTATAAATTGTGAACCAATATTTCGGTTTCGCTAACAAAGCAATTGTGATTACCCTCTAATTCTATATTAAATACCTTTTCTTGTTTAGACGTCAATGTTTAGCAATTCTGTTTTTGTACCTGCAGTTTTTAACATACAGTTCTCCTGCAAGCTTTGCAGGGTTCTACTCCGGGGCAAATCAACTATCTAAATAGCTGGTCAGAAGATGTTCTAGATCTTCATCTAATTCGTCGTATGCATCGTCTAATTTTTCTAATGCGTCGAACAAATCCTCATCAAAGTCAACTATTCCCGCGAGTGCTCTATAAAATACCTTTTCTCTAAATTCCTCTGTACTGAGCTGACCAGTATTTACTAATCCTAATGCGTCCTCTAAAATTTGCGCTGATTTAAAAGCTCCGATCAGTTTTAAGTGATTTACAGTTATGTAAGCAAACTGACCATTAGAGTTGAAGAAGAATTGATGAAGCCCCCCGTTAATTACCTGCTTGTGAAAAACAACAACGGTATATACAACCTGAAGATGGGTTGGCAAATTGGTTATGTGCCGGAACCATGCGTCTTTATCCCCAAGAATGGACTCGTTTAACCCTTGCACAGCCTCCGTGTAACAGCTGTTAATTGCATCTTTATATTTCATCCATCTAACTTCGAAAAATTTTTATCAAAATGTTCTATTCCGTCTTTCAAGGTCAAATTATTTCAACTTGACTTGATGGTTAAGCTATTTATCCTGCGGATAACATAAACAGCGACCCTAAACCGACAATCAGGTAAATCCAAAACAGGAAAAAATAGTCTTTGAAGCCACTCTCGTCAAAATGGTTTACACTCCAATTAATCTTTTTTATTGAAGAGTATCTAGACCCCAATAAAATATATGGACATGAAGAATATCCAAGCCTTAGCTGCAGTAAAATTATCTGCAATCGATAACACGATTGAACAGTTACATATAAATATGTGATAAGACCTGTACCCTTTGTATAGTCCTCCGAAAAGTTTGTGTTGCTTGACCAGTACTTTTTTGCAAAATACCCGGCAAACACGTTTAAGGAAATCATAAAATTGATCAAGTTTCGTAAAATCATGATTTTATCACGCCCTCAGGCATTATGTTTTTATCGATCATTTTCAAAGCATATTTATATTTCGCTTCGATACTACCCTCCAAATGACCACCATATTCGCTCATATGTCTCTGCGTTCACATGCTAACTTTTTAAGTTCTAGTACGGTCTGCTCATTATCACATCCTTGTTCAACCCGGTAGGCAACTAAATCCCGATAGGCTTCCGAAACAAGGCCTTTTTCTGCAAGTACTAAGTCCTGTATTAAGTTATCTATAAAGAACCACTCAGAATCTTTAATAATAGATAACTCCTTCTTAGTCGCACAACGCGCAAAACTATCGACATCCCCATCGTAAGATTTATATATTTTTAGGTGCTTTAGTGTAATCATCTTGCAAGGCTTTTATCTCCTTCGATCAGCTAAACCCCAGCCTGTCTTAATAGTTCAAGACATTCTGCCTCTAACATGTGAAATAAAAAATATAAGCGTATCATTTACATAAATATTACCCTTGTCGGCTGGACAGGAAGGACTCATATAGCCCTTGAATATCAGTCTTACCCGACAGTAACGCTGCTTTAAAGCTATCAACATCAGCAAAAACCAGTTCCACAGTATAAGGTGAATGTATAAGCAGGTAAACAGCCCCATTCTCGTCAACGCCCAGATAGTTGCCATCTCCTAAATTCTTAAGAACGTAGAAGACACCCTCTGGAATCTCTATTTTAAATGTACTCTGTATATCTAAAATTTCTTCTAAACCTGGATCTACCATGCCAAGTATCTTCTGTAAATTCAGCTTGTCCTCATCACCGGATTTGTCTTCGCTAATTAAGTTTCCGTCTACAATATGTGGATCCAAGTCTTCTATAGGCGCCATCATTTTATAGCCCGAAAACATTCCCTCCACTAGATATAACTCTACGAATTCGAAGGCTTTACTTCGTTGATTCCAAACGCCTAAATTTTTTATGATGAGTAGGGACGGCATTGATTTATCTCTGAAGTCTCGAGCAATATTTGCATTAAGCAAAAAAGTGTAACTTCCTTTGTAACCGAGTATATTCTTTTTTACGCCAAGGATAAACTCCATATTAATCTGAGGCAGTAAAAACCTGTATCTTTCAGGCAATCTATAAACAAGCGCTACAAAAAAATCGACATGCTTAGTCGTAAAGGAAGGCTTCTTCTTAAATAATCCAAACATCTTACTTTATATACTTTTTGTATAAAACCACAAATCTTCAACAGAGAAATCAGTTAAATTTATCTCGCTACCAAATAAAGCTCCAAGACCTTCACTCATGGCTTCAATTCTTTATTATTCTAAGACGTTAGCTAAATTTAATCTGTAAGCAAGCTAGAGATTAAATCGGATATCACAAAGAAGATTACTTGCATTTGCATTCCATCAGTCTTATCGAATGTCTATACCCGCAAATTCTACAGAAAATACTGGTCATCAATAGCGTGTTAAAAAGATTTGACTGGTTACCTTTCTCGTATTCCTGTATTAAACGATATGAGAAAGTTAGTCAATAAAATTTTCTTCGCGTTCAAAATGTATCCATTTTCTACCGGTGCATTCTCGATTACCCTTTTCTTCTGGTCCATGGTTGTTACTGGGTATATCAATATCAAGCTAAACCCAGCTCCAAACGGCTACCCTGACTATCTGGGTGAGGGGGTTATGATGGGCGCGTTTCTCGCATTGTCATTCGCAGCGTTCATAATGGCCGTAACTTTGCTCAACATCACCTTTCAAAAAAAGAAAGATTTCTATATCTGACTTTTATAGCAGCAAACGGGACTGTAAGTTTAATATGTTGTCTGCTATTGATGTCTTAGCCGTAATGAAGCTTCAAGTACCTCATCAGAATTCTTCAGGAGAATTTGCTCTCTATCTCTCTCTGCTTTCTAAAGTACTCATAGATATGTTCACAAGCATTGCTTTCAGAAAAAAACGTCTTCTCTTTGCCATTTTTTTCCATATCCTTTTTGATAGAGAAAAACTCATTTTGGGGACGCCGTGTACATAAAAAATTCTGAGCCCGCATAAGTAACACCCGTAACATGAACACCCTTCGAAGCTACCTGAGTAAATGCTGGCTCACACTTCGTTCACACCTTGTTCACAATTAAGCCACAATAGGGTACCTTTTTGTGAAGGAAATGTGTCTGATGTGTGTTTAATGTGAGCGAATGATCCCAGCAAGGCCACCACTTGATAAATACCAGTAAATTATATATTCTTTGAATCTTGTCTCGTCCTGCTATAGCTTGTCATTAATTCCTAACGATAATGAAAGCGAAATCAGTAAAGAAAGCAAAAGTCACCCTTTCAAACAGGAAGCCATGGGGCAGACTTGATGAGCGCGCCAAGGAGAAAATTCTCAGCGAGATAGACAGTGGGCTATTGAGCCGAAGAGTTGCTGCTCGAAAATATGGTTTGCCTAATAGCACAATAGGTAAGTGACAGGATAAACATAATTTGGCTATCCTGTTGCATCCAC
The DNA here is from genome assembly GCF_030182585.1 of Pedobacter faecalis. NCBI lineage: Bacteria > Pseudomonadati > Bacteroidota > Sphingobacteriia > Sphingobacteriales > Sphingobacteriaceae > Pedobacter > Pedobacter faecalis. Next base: position 944,625 of record NZ_JARXOW010000001.1, read on the forward strand.
AAACTTTTAATGAGCCTGTAGCTATTAGCGACTCTCAAGAGGCAATGATGTTCCAGCTCACCGGTCATCATCGATTCCAGAAAATGCTTCATCATGGGCGCCAGTACGCCGTCGGTGCCGGTCTCTTTTTGCCGGGCATATAAGCCTGCTATAGCTTCTTTCTTGAAGCTCTCGAAGTTAAAGTCTTCTTGTGTTGCCATTATTTATGTCGAAAGTTTAAAGTTACACTATTGACACAGTTCAGGAAACACCCTCATAGAGGCGACAGTAACTAGTTCCTTAGGTTCCCTCTACAGATTTATTTGAACTTTGACTAAGAAATCCATTAAATCCCGGATCATAACTTCCCTTTCATCATCCTTGTTACGATCTAAAAAAAAAGATAATTTATCAATCGCCTTTTTATAGTGGGCAGCCTTAAAAGGACCCTTCATCTCTTTGATGACCAGCAAAGCGTTGGAAGCAGTATAGTAATTATCTGATATCGTTAAGTCTATAAAAAACAAAAGATGATTGGAACAATCAAACGCTTCACAGCATAGCACCAAGTACCCACGATGATTTTTAGAAAGCGGATTTTTTATTGCATTTATAAAAGCCCTAAGAGATGTTTTATGCTTAATACAATAAAGTATTTTAGCTACTGAATCTCGTACTTCATGGCTCTTCGTAGTTTGCAAAATCTGATTTAATTCCTTAACCAATGAAACTTGATTCTTATCAATTAACATCTTCAAATTGCGAAAAGCAACTTCCTCGATGCTCATCTTGAGTCTTTCTTCCTTACATAATTTCATAATAGTAACAGGTAATGCTGTTCAGAGGTGGCCCCCGCGGTAGTGCTGTGCAGTTTGGGTTTTACTATTTTACTGATCTGAGAAATTCAAAAAATCGTCTTCGTTCTTTAACGCTTCCTGTAAAAATCTCTTTGCTTCAGAAAGTACAATGGAACTCTCTTTTAAGTTTCTGCTGAAATTCCTATCTCTAAAAGGGGTGCTTGTTTCTCCAATACTTTTCAAATTCGGCCATTTTTAATTCATAATCATTACCACAAAAAAAATCATCTATCAAATTGTAATTCTCGTAAAGCACCCCTGAGATATGATTCAATTGTTTTTTGTAACATTCTTTAATATCTATTTCGTCGCGGAAATATTCTGATTTTATATCTTGTGCATCACTTTGTCTCAAATACTCCAACAAATTGAAAAGATTTATTTCTTTATCAGGCTTGTTCAACTTATAAAGTGTTACATAAAACTCACGAAAGTACTTTTCAATCTTAATCACATAATTACCTGAACTATATTCAATCATATATGATTCCCCTTCGTTGAGTTCTGTTTTCATCTGAAAACCGAATGCTTCAATAAGTCTTTTAGAAAGCTCATAGATGTATTGTATAAAACTCTGTTCCATGTAAATAGTATCGACCCTCAGGCACCCTACTCTGTTAGCTTAATATATAATTCTTGTATTGTCATAACTAAAAATGACGCAATAATTCCCCATCTAGTTAATAAATTTGTAGGAACCCGTGATTGAAATTGAGTGCCCTTATTCCCACATACGGCAAAGACACCGTCAATAACTCAACGTACCATAATATTTCATTTTTAATATTACGCCCATTGCCTTGTTCGTATCTGTTAACATGAACCCATCTATTAATCTCCGAAATGCTCAATAAATCTTTAAAGGCAAATTTGCCCTTTGCGGTATAGATTATGATTTCAATACTCCAATCAGATGGACCAAATAAAAACTCTACTCTTGTATTATTTTGCTTTGTATACTCGATGTAATAAGCTAACCCCTTCTCGCAATAAGAATGTCTTTTGAAAAATAAAGTGAGGAGCACAATTTCAATTTCATTTAATGCATCCAGGAAATCATCTGTTAAATTATTTATTTTGGCCATAGTCCTCTGTCTTGCATTAAGTTTATTTCTGCCCATATAATGTTGTCCAACCGTTCTTGTAGGCCACGATACATCATTAGATAATATCCAATTCACTACATTGAAATTGTGTTTAATTAGTTCAGGTGCAATTTCAACATTTTGATTTGGAAGAGTTAGGTCTTGCTTGTTAGATTTAACGCGCACATCAACGCCCTCGCTTGGCAAACAAACAGTGACATCTTATCTCCCCATCCAGCCCCCGTCAACCGTCATAACGGTGCCGTGCATATAATCTGATGCGGCTGAGGCCAGAAATACCACCGGGCCTTTAAAGTCGGCGGCTTCGCCCCAGCGACCGGCGGGTATGCGTTCCATAATGGAGCGGCTCCTGTTTTCGTCGGCACGAAGCGCAGTGGTATTGTCTGTTGAGATATATCCGGGTGCAATGGCGTTTACGTTCACGCCATGTGCTGCCCATTCGTTGGCAAAGGCCTTGGTTAGCTGACCAATAGCGCCTTTGCTGGCGGCGTAGCCGGGAACGGTAATACCGCCCTGAAAGGTGAGCAGGGAGGCGGTAAAGATTATCTTGCCGCTGTTGCGGGCAACCATATCGCGACCTATCTCGCGGCTGAGGATAAAAGGTGCGGTTTGGTTTACGGCCACCACTTCGTCCCAGTACTCATCAGGGTGATCGGCTATAGGCTTTCTGAGTATGGTTCCGGCATTGTTCACGAGGATATCAATCACCGGGTGATCGGCGCGGAGCTTTTCAATGAAATTCTGCAAGGCCTGGCGGTCGCCCATATCGCATTGATAGGCGTAGAACATGCGGCCCGTGGCTCCTACGGTTTTGGAGACCTCACTGCCTGATAGCTCAAGGTTGGCCGATACGCCAATGATGTCGGCCCCGGCCTCTGCTAATGCTTCTGCCATGGCTTTTCCTATGCCTCTTTTGCAACCGGTTACCAGGGCTATCTTACCGCTCAGGTCGAATAAATTAAGTACGTTCATTTCAAATCATTTATAGAATGCCTACACTACTTACTGAATACCAATTGCCACGTTCTTTTCTCTGGCAGCAGCGAAGTTTTGCAGGTACATGTTCCAGGAGCTGGCGTCCCAGCGTATGGGGCGGCGACCAGCGCGACCGGCAACGGCTTTGCTCCACGCGGCCCCATTGTAATACACGATGGGTTTGCCCGACTGAACGCTCGCCATGATAAGGAGGTGTGTATCGGAGGTGCTCATCATCGCCGGGCGATCGCCCAGCAGCGCTGCTATACCTAAGGTGCCGTCGTCACCGTGTGCTGGCTCCCAATACGACATTAAGCCGCTGGTTTCGCTAAGCACCGAATGCCCGGGTTCTTTACGTTTTACTATGCCGATGGCTACCGGTAGCGGCTCCGCACCGGCAAAGGTAAAGGTTGCCTCTACCCTGTTCAACTGCGACCCTGCATCCAGGGAGATGAGTTTGCTGACCTTAACTTTCCGGCCTGCTACGTCCCATTCGTCGTAATCTAGCTGAAAGGTGAAACGGATAGGGCCTTTATCGAGCACCTTCCAATTCCGGTAGTTTTTAGGGAAATGAATCTTGTTGCCAGTAAACGGGGCAATATCGCCACCGCCGAGGGTATAACCCACGCTATAGTAGTCGAGGCCCTGACCGTGATCTTTGTGGTAGTCGCCCGACTTATACCATTGATCGATCACCATGCTATCGGTACGCTTAGCCCATATATCTATGCCATAGGCGTTTTCATTAGTAGCTTCCAGCGCCTTGCCGTACATACGGAAGGCTACTTTATCATTTTCCCAGGCAAAATCGTCCTTACGCTCCGGCACATACCGGCCGTACACCTTTGTCGGAAAAGCTTTCGCTTGGCCCGGTACCAGCCTGATAAAATGCACCAGAATATCGGCCTGCGGATTCAGCTGCACCAGCAGGTTTTGTACAGATTTTTGTCCACGATACTCCAGCTGATAAGGTATCTCCTCTTCGGTCTGCACATCGATCACCTTAAAATTATCGGCTTTCAGTTCCGGGTGTTTCTTGATCAGATCGGCCCATTTAATGGAAAAGGTATAGCCCCGCATCTGCTCTGCATTGAGTCCGCTCAAGCTTACAGAAAAGCCTTCCTGGGTTTTCTGGGCCTGCAGGGTTTGCAGACTGGCTGCAAAAAGGAGTAATAAGGTTGCCAGCTTTTTCATCCTGGTGGTTTGCTTAGGTTGGTTATTTCAAATCAGTTATTGCACAATGGTCCATATCGCCATAGTCAAGGTTCTCGCCTGCCATACCCCATATAAAAGTATAGTTGCTCGTTCCGGCACCGGAGTGTATCGACCAGTTGGGCGATATGACGGCCTGCTCGTTCTGCATCCAGATATGGCGTGTTTCCTGAGGCTCGCCCATAAAATGGCAAACGCTTTGTCCGGCCGGTACCTCAAAGTAGAAGTATACTTCCATACGGCGGTCGTGCGTATGCGCAGGCATGGTGTTCCACACGCTTCCGGTCTTAAGTTCGGTCATGCCCATTTGCAGCTGACAGGTCTGCACCACGCTGTTTACGATAAGTTTATTGATCACCCGGTGGTTAGCCGTTTCGGCCGATCCTAGTTCTACGATCTCCGCCTCCTGTTTGGTCACTTTCTTCGTGGGGTACACATGGTGGGCCGGGGCAGAATTGATGTAAAATTTGGCAGGCTGTGCCTGATCTTTACTTGCAAAGCTAACCTCGCGATTGCCCCTGCCGATATACAATGCTTCTTTATATTCGAGTTCGTAGCTCTGGCCGTCGACTATAACCGAGCCTGCTCCGCCTACATTAATGATACCCAGCTCGCGGCGTTCCAGGAAGTATTCCGCTTTCAGGTAATCCGGATTGCTCAGCGCAACGTCCTCGTGTACAGGCATTACACCGCCGGTAATGTAACGATCGTAATGCGATAGCACCAGGCGTATGGCATTGATCTCAAAGAGGTTGGGGATTAAAAAATTGTCGCGTAAAGTACGTGTATCCATTTGCCGCGCCTCATTCGGACTAACGGCATATCTTCCTTCAAAATAGGTCTGCATTGTCGGCTTCTTTAATTTTTGCGTTGGTTATTCGGGTAAAAAGGGTTAATCGAGTCCAAAATACTCTTTTGCATTGTAATAGCAAATATCAGAAACGATCTGACCTATCCATTTCTCGTCGCCGGGCAGCAGACCAGCCTCCATTTCGACGCCAAAAAGGTTGCACAGGATGCGCCGGAAGTACTCGTGCCGCGAGTAAGAAAGGAAGCTCCGCGAGTCGGTAAGCATGCCTATGAAATTGCTTACGATACCCATGTTCGACAAGGCGTTAAGCTGCTTTTCTATGCCGTCTTTCTGGTCCAGGAACCACCATCCCGAGCCAAACTGCATCTTGCCTTTCATGCTGCCATCGGCAAAGTTGCCGATCATCGCCGCGAAGGCCTCATTGTCGGCCGGATTAAGATTATAAATAATCGTCCTGGTAAGCTGATCGCTGGCACTCAGGTTGCCAAGGAAACCAGCCATACGTTCTATCTGGTTAAAATCACCGATGGAGTCATATCCAGAATCGGCGCCCAGCTTGTTGAACATACCGATGTTGTTGTTGCGGATAGCGCCAAGGTGAAACTGCTGCACCCAGCCCTTCTCGTGATACATTTTAGAGAGGGCAGTAAGCACATAACCCGCAAAAGCATCCGGATTCGAATAGTGGCGGTCGCCCGGCTTCAGAAAGGCCTCAAACTCCTGCTGCTCCGTTTCCGTGAGGCAGTAAACCGCAGGTAGGGCCGACAAACCATGGTCGGCAATGCTGCAGCCATGTGCGGCGAAGTGATCTACCCGGCTTTGCAGCGCGGCGACGAGTCCCGGTAAATCACTTATGACCATATTGGCTGCCTCGCCCAGCGACATCATATAGGCACGAAACTGGGCAGGTTTATCAATCTGCAAGGCTTTATCCGGGCGGAAGGAGGGCTTTACCTTCACTTCAAAGTTGCTTTCGCGCAAAGCGCGGTGGTACTGCAGGTCGTCGCATGGATCATCGGTAGTGCCCACCATCTGCACCTTGAAATGCTTCAACAAGCCCTGGGTAGAAAAATCGGGTGTGGAAAGCAGCTTATTGCAGTGCTGATAAATCTCCGCAGCCGAGCCTTCGTTGAGGTACTGGTTTACCCCAAAAGGATCCTTAAGCTCCATATGCGTCCAGTGAAATAAGGGATTGCGCACGGTGGCCGGCACCACGCGGGCCCAGGCCATAAACTTCTCCTCATCACTGGCATCGCCGGTAATCAGGCGCTCGTCCACCCCAAGCGCACGCATACCCCGCCATTTGTAATGATCGCCTTTAAGCCAGATCTCTGTGAGGTTGGCAAACTGCTTGTTTTCGGCAATCTCCTGCGGTGGCAGGTGGTTGTGGTAATCGATCACAGGCAGGTCTTTCGCGTAGTTGTGGTACAGCGTTTTAGCGGTGTCGTTCGACAACAGAAAGTCTTCTGGTATAACTGCTCCTTGTTTCATCGTAAGGTGGTTTTTGAATGAATAATGCCGTGCTCCAGTCCCCGCAACTCTGCCAGTCCCTTTAACCTGCCGATGGCAGAATAGCCCGGATTGGTTAGCTTGTGCAGGTCGTCGAGCATTTGGTGACCGTGATCGGGGCGCATCGGGATACTGATTTGTCGCCGCTGCTGCACCTCATAAAGTGCGCTCACTACGCCGTACATGTCTACATCCCCTTCCAGGTGATTGTCCTCATAAAAATCGCCCGCCCCGTTGCGCCGTGTGCTTCTCAGGTGCACGAAATGAATGCGGTCGGAAAAGGCCTCAACCATGCCTACCAGGTCGTTATCTGCCCGAACGCCGAACGAGCCTGAACAAAAACACAGTCCATTGTGCAGGGAGGGTACGGCGGTAAATAACTTATCTAACATCGGGGCGGTGCTTACCACCCTGGGCAGACCGAATATCGGGTATGGCGGATCGTCGGGGTGTATGGCCAGTTGTATACCCACTTCTTCCGCCACAGGGGTGATGTGCGACAGGAAATAGATCAGGTTCTGAGCCAGTCGCTCTGCGTCTATACCTTGGTACTTATCCAGCGCCTGCTGAAACTGCTGCAGGGTAAAGCTTTCCTCGCTACCGGGCAAGCCGGCGATTATGGTACGCTGCAAGAGCAAACGCTCCGCCTCGGTCATGCCGCTATAGCGCAACCTGCCAGCTTCCAATTCTTCAGCCGTGTAGTCGCCCTCCGCCCCGGGCCGCTGCAACATAAACACATCGAAGGCTACCAATGCGGCCTTTTCGAATTTCAGTGCCCGGGCACCGTTTTCCAGTTCAAACATCAGGTTGGTCCGCGTCCAATCGAGCACCGGCATAAAATTATAAGTCACAACCCTTATACCGCATCTGGCCAGATTGCGCAGGGTGGTTTTATAGTGACTGATATAGGTTTCAAAACCGGTATCCTGTGTTTTAATGCCCTCATGCACGGGCACGCTTTCTACCACCTCCCATTGCAGTCCGGCTTTCTCTATAATCGCTTTATGATTCTCTATTTCGGCTACGCTCCATATTTCCCCGTTGGGGATGTGGTGCAGGGCGCTAACCACCCCTGTGCAGCCGGCCTGACGGATATCGGCCAGGCTAACCGGATCGGCAGCGCCAAACCAGCGCATGGTCTGCGTCATCCGGTAAATGCGGTTTTGTTCGTTCATATCGTATTTAGTACTGTTTTAAAGATACGGGCTTGGCAATAAAAAAGGGGCCTTTAAGCCCCTTTTATTATCGCAAACGTTTGCGCTTAAGCGTTTATAGCCTTGTTGCCGACTGTTAGTTGACCGTGTAGCGGTAAACAGCCCGGCCCAGTTGTCCCTGTGCACTAATACCTTCTATCACCACCTTGTATTTCCCTTTACTGTCTGCATTAAAGAAGTCGAAACTGGCTGCGCCGTTATTGGTGATCACCGAAGGGTTCCAGTAAATGGTGGTGCGGAGGTCGGCCACCTGCGGATCAGTCCCGTCGTGCTTATACTTAGGCGAATAAAACTCCTTGCTGTTGTTGTAACCCTGCGGCAGGTAATTGGTTACCGAAGGATCGTACCTGGTGCGGAAAGCTCCCGGCTTGGTTGAGATCACAATGCTTTGTCCGCCCAAGAGCGACATCAGCGCCATATTGGTCCGCACCACATCGATGCGTATGATATCTGTGGGATTGCCCTCATAAACAAACTGCGCTTCGCAATGATCAAGCTTCCTGCCGTTAAGAACGATCGTCATCGGTTCGTTCCTGCTGAAAGGTACGTCGACCATACCGCACTGTCCCATGTCAACGTTCCGGAAGGCCACGTTTGTGAGTCGCATCATCAGGAATTCCTTAACGTCTTTGAACTGTGCAGGATCTTCTACGGTAAGGGTCTGATCGGCATGCCCTTCGGGTACCGACAACATATCGACCCTTGTGGCAAACCTGCGGCGTGCGCGGATCTCCACTTCGCGAAGCTGCTGCGTACGTCCCATCATACCGCGTTTCAGCAGGTCATCTTCCTGAGCGCGACTGTTGGCCAGGATTGCAGCCATCAGGTTCCTCGGATCGCTATCCAGATCGCCGATATTGAAGTTAGGCGTTTTAGGTTGTGTGCTCATGCGGTCGACCAGCACTTCTACATTTTTACCCCCTTTTTCGGTACGCCCCTGCACGGTAAAGTCTATACCCTCGCCGATAAGCAGGTTATCGAATTTAAACCTGCCCTGCGCGTCGGTAACGGTATCAATCACAAGCCCAATGCGGTTATTGATCAAGGTAATTTTACCATTGGCCACTGGCCTGTTGCGCAGGTCAAGCAGTTTACCGCTCACCGCCGAAGTCAGCTTTTCTACCGGATATGGGAACTGGAGCGGCTTTACCGCCAGGTCGCGCCAAACAAAACGGCGGTACCCCTGGGTCATCATCAGTACGTCAAGCTTAGCGGCCGTTTCCTCATTCGGTTCTACAAAATAGTAATTGGGCTGTTCTACATAACCTTTGATGTCTGAACTAAGCAGCAAATGGGAGAAAATGCTGTGCTCCGTGCGCTCATCGCTTGGCACCGTGGTTTCGTTGACTACCGCAACCGAGAAACTTCCGGTGGCAGGCTGCCCCGCCGCATCTTTAGCGCTCAGGGCGATATCCACTTTCTCTCTCGCCTTATACTCCGTTTTATTTGAGCTCAGGCTCAGGTTTAACTTGTCGGTATTCTGAACAAAAATAATGCGTTCGTTGGTCGCGATGCCCGCTCCGGAAAAGAGCGTGAACTGCAGAATTCCGGATGGGATGTCTTTAAGCGGCACGGGGATCGAAACCATGGGCTTGTCGACCGCAATAGGGCTGCCGAAGTACACCACGCCCCCACCCTGTACCACAAGGCCGAGTGAGCCTTTGCTTGCAGCCAGGGTCGCTTCGCTGGTCCTGATCCGCACGAGTGCTGTATCATTTCCAGTGTTATACACCGAAAGTACATGTCCCGCAGCCAGCGCTGCCGGAAGCTTTACAGCCGATTTGGATCCGTCGGCATACGTAACCTGTGCGGTATAGGTTTTTCCCGCCTCTGGCTGAAGCTGGAAATAGCCCATGCCCAGGTGCTGACTCTCAAACTGGGCAACTTCCTGGTTGGCCTGGTCGGTAATCACGCCTTTAACATCTACACCATTTCCGGAGGTACCGATGGCTTTGAAGGCCACGCGTGAACGCACGCCGTTAACCAGTTGCCCCCCTTCCGGGAAGAATTGGATGTCTGCTTCGGTGGCGACCGACTTGATCATAAATTTCTTAACGATGATGGATTTCTCCTCCAGCTGTAATTTGGTAGCCAGGTGTGCGTTCTGGAAAGTCTTGGACTTGCCACCTCTGAGCTCTACCCTGATCTGGCCCTGGGCATCTGTCTCTTTTTTGCCGCTGCTGGCAATGGCAGAATTGTCTATAAAGTCGTAGCTAACCGGCTTGTTCGCATACGGCTCGCCCTTGTCATTGGTATACGTGATTACAGCGATAACAGCCCCTTTCGCCGGGTATTCATAGGTAATTTTAGTGAATACCGGGTTGGCTACAGAGTTCCCTACCTTAAATACTTTATTGTAATAATATTCCGGTCCGGCGTTGCGCATCCATTGGGTATAGGCCCGGATCCGGTAGTTGCCGTCTCGCATATTGCTGTCGGCCAGGATGAACTCGCCTTTGGCCATTCCGGATATGACCGGAAGTTTAAGCGCTTTGGCCAGGGAATCGGATTCATTGAACAGATCAACGTATACAGCGCCACTATGACCGGAAAGCTGGTTTTTGGCGCCTAAGGTGACATAGGCCTTAAACCATATGGTATCACCCACAAGGTAATAAGGTCTGTCGGTATGCAGATACACCTTTTCCTGTGGATTAGACTCTGCCCACTTTTCGAGCGCGGCAATCATCTTTTCTAAAGGGTCGGTTTGCATAGGGGTAAAGGCGAAAAAGCCCGCCATACTGAGCAAAAGGACGGCTACTAAGGAGCGTTTTAAATTCATAAAGGTATTTTTTGGTTATAATCAGGGTAAATATATAAATATTAAGGTATCTGGTATATTTTTTGTTCAAAATGGATGTTGCGCTTACCCATTTACCGAATATACCTATGAACATCCTTTCCAATCAATTATCTGCAGAAGAACAGCTGGTCCAAACCGACTGCTGCCCTATTTTTATCAAATATTTCGAGGGCTATAAATGCCGGGAAATAGCGGAATCCATGAATTTGCCGCTGCAGGTCGTAAAAGACCGGATAAAAACGAACCAGCGGAAACTCAGGGCCAATCTTAAGCAGTTCAGCAAGCGGTTTAAAGACGCCTGTACCGCCTGATCTAAAAATTTCAGCGGGCTTTATTTGGTAGTTTCAAAATAATAGTATCTATTTGTACGTAGCATACATCCCGTGCTGTGTTGACCTTAATCGTGTTTTTTTAATTATTTACAATAGCCACTGGTTATATGAATAGTTCCGCATTGGATCAGACAGACAGAGAGATTATCCGCCTTCTGCAGCAGGATGCCCGCCTTTCGAGTAAGGAAATTGCCGCACGTCTAAAAAGAAGGCCGTCGACGATCTTTGCCCGCTTTAACAGGCTAAAGGAACTGGGATACCTTACTGGCAGTACCGTGCTTATAGACCGCAATAAGTTTGCCGACCTGATGACGGTGTTTATCAATGTGCAGTTAAATGATCATTCCTGCGAGGCGCTGAGTGCATTTCAGGAAGATATGGCCCCCCACCCGGAGGTGATGGAATGCTATCATACCACCGGACAGGTTGATTATGTATTGAAGGTTGTGGTGAATGATATGGCGGCGTACAAGGATTTTTTAGTGAAGAAGCTCACGAGCAACCTGAATGTTAAGAGCTATGCAAGTCATTTTGTAATCGCCGAAAACAAGCGCGAACTCGCTTACCCGATGCAGCATCTGCTCTAGTCGCCGTCGTTTACCTCGGTTATTGGCGGAATGCCCGCCTGGTCCTCATCCGATGTCCCATCGTTTTGGGCGTTCTCATTCATCTTCTCCAGCTGATCTGTCTGCCTCGCTCCGGATCTGATCTCTTCATCTTCTTCGATATGCTTTATCTGAAGATCCTCGTCTTTTCTATCGTTTTTCATGATGCTGTTTTGCCATAGAACACTGCCTCCGGGAAATAAGTTTTGAAATTATACCTAAACGGTGGAAACCCTGCGCCGTGTCGGTTGTTATACGATTATTAATCTGTTAATCCTTTTTATGAAAAAGATACTGATGGTGCTTACGTCGCACGAAGATATGATCAATACGGACAGCAAAACGGGTGTTTGGCTGGGTGAGTTCACTGATCCGTACTACGAATTTATTGATGCGGGTTACCAGATCACACTGGCGAGTCCGCTTGGGGGCAAACCGCCGGTAGACCCGCTGAGTGAGCTCACGGAAAACATCACAGCGTCTAACAGGCGTTTTCAGAATGACGAGGCGGCGAAGAGTGCTTTCGAAAACACGTTGATGCTTGCAGAAGTGGACGCAAATAATTTTGACGCGGTGTTTTATCCGGGCGGACACGGACCGATATGGGACCTGGCATCCAGCGAAAAAAGCGGGCAGCTTATCCTCGACTTTTACAAGGCCGGAAAGCCGGTCGGCCTGGTATGCCACGGCCCTGCCGCGCTGATTAAGGTGGAAGAACTGGAACCGGGATTCCTGAACGGGAAACGCATCACGGCTTTTACAGATACGGAGGAAGTGATGACTGGTCGCTCAGGCAACGTGCCTTACCAGCTCGAGTCTAGATTAAAAGAGCTTGGGGCCGACCTGGATTCGGCGCTTATACCCTTTACGGCCCATGTGGAAACGGACGCTAACCTGGTCACCGGACAAAACCCGCTTTCTGCTGGCCCGGCCGCGCAGGCCCTCATCAGGCTGATTGAAGCGGAGTAAGCCGCTGGATTCGATTGGTTTTAATTGTATATTAGGCATCGAAACCAATTGTAATCATGAACAGAAGGGATTTTATTCATATGGGTGCTGCTGCAGGAATACTTGCGGCAGCGCCCTCAGCCGATGCTCTGGCGGGCGTTAAGCCTTTAGGTAACACGAAAGACAAACGTTATCAGAAAGGCGCCAGCCCCTGGCCTATTTGTCTGGATACCGCGACGATAAGACCTGCTTCACTTAAAGAAAAAGTGAGGATTGCGGCGGCAGCTGGCTATGATGCCATTGAACCCTGGGACGGCGAACTGCGCGAATATGAGGCACAGGGAGGCAATCTGAAAGATCTTGGAAAGGAAATCAAAGACCTGGGTCTTTTTGTACCCAGTGTTATTGGCTTGTGGAATGCCCTGCCGCCTACCCGCGAGCGCTTTGAAGAGTCGCTTAAAGGGACGCGTGAACGCATGCGTATGGCCTCGGCAATTGGTTCGCAGCACATACAGACGATACCGGACACTGCCGGCGAAGGGTACGACCAGAAATGGGTGGCTGCCCGTTATCGGGAAATCATTGAAATAGGCCTGAAAGAATACAACCTGGAGCCTGCCCTGGTCTTCGTGAAATACCAGCCGGTAAAGACGATGGGTCAGGCGCTCGGCATTGCTATGGATACGAATCACCCTAAGGCAAAGATCATCCCCGACACCTATCATATGTATATTTCTGAAGGTGGCTTTGAGGGGCTTAAGATGCTCAATGGCAACGCGATAGCCATTTTCCAGTTTGGCGATGCACCGGCAAGTCCGGCCATCCCGCAGTTGGGCGACGAGCACAGGGTATATCCGGGCGACGGCATATTGCCGCTGCCCCAGGTTCTGCGCGACCTGAAGGCTACCGGCTTTAAAGGTTGTGTGTCGCTCGAGCTATACAATCCCAATTATCACAAGCAGGACCTGCAGAAAGTTGCGGAAACGGGACTGCGCAAGACACTCGAGGTGATCAAAAAAGCAGGCGTATAAGCTGCGCATTGAACGCGTAGCGTTAATGGGCGCCTTAAAATTGCACGCCTACGGCCAGCGACAAGGTAAACATCCTGGTATCGAGGTTACCGCCGTTTGGGGCCGACTTTCTGTTGAACACCGGATTGATCATCTGGCTCGCCCTTATGTCAGCAAAGGGGTTGGTCTTGAGCGATTTTCCCGATACTTTCAAGCCTCCTATCACACTTGTGCTGAAGTTCCTTACGTACATCAGTTCGTTCTGCTCATTCTCAGGCTTATCGTATCCGTCGGCCTCCGGGAAGATCAGCTTGGTGCGCTTATGCAGGGCTACCCCCCTGGCAAAGCCACCGTATATCCCAAGACGTACATTGGTGGCCGGAGAAAGGACGTTATACTGAACGGTTACAGGCAGTTCCATGTAATCGATCTTGTAGTTAAAGTAATTATAGGCCTGTTGTTCACCATCTTCTGTATAAATGATAGCCTCGTCGTTTTCCTCGCGGTAAGACATGCCCCTGCCCGAGTATAACAACTCTGCGCCTATAGAAAGTCTGTCGGTAACATGATAATCGAACGTTACACCCCCATGGCCTGAAAAGCGCGCCCAGTTCTGGAAGGTGTCATAATAGCCAGGTATACGCGGATCGAAGGGTTCTACATCCTTGCTGAAAACGGATGCATTTACACCTGCTTTAATACCTACGCGGATATGTTTCTGAAAGGTAATTTGTGCGTGCGCACACAGACCCAGGCTTAAGGCAAGCAGGGTGGAGAGAGACTTTTTCATACAGTTTCATTTGCTTACCGAATATATAAATTTTCCAGGTAATTCATGGCTAAGCTTCAACAATAAACAAATGCTGTATTTCCCTTGTTTAAGTATTGAACTTAACCAATAATGCTATGAATAGGACAATAGGGGTAATTTTGATTGTGATCGGCGCCATTATGCTGATATGGACCGGCTTTTCTTATACCAAGAAGGAGAAGGTTGTGGATGCGGGGCCTATACAGATCTCGGCCGACAAAAAAGAAAGTGTGAACTGGCCGCCTTACCTGGGCGGGATCCTGCTCGTGGGTGGCATCGTGATTGTTGCCAGTGCGGGCAAAAAGTAAAAACCTTTATGCAGCCGATCAGCGTTATCATCACAGGAACCACAGGTATGGTTGGAGAGGGTGTACTACTCGAATGCCTCGACAATCCAAAGGTTGGCAGGGTTTTGGGCGTGAGCCGAAAGCCCTGCGGCGTGTCGCACCCTAAATTTACAGAGTACCTTGTGCCGGACTTCCTGGATCTGCAGGCGGGCGACCCGCAGCTAAAAGGTTATGATGCTTGCTTCTTCTGTGCGGGCATCAGCAGTCTGGGTATGTCTGAGGCCGATTTCAAAAAAACAACCTACGATACAACCATGCATTTCGCTGAGGTCGTTTCTTCCGTAAATCCGGGCATGACCTTCACGTACGTAAGCGGGGCAGGCACAGACAGTACCGAAAAGGGCTTTTTGATGTGGGCAAGGGTAAAAGGCAAAACGGAAAACGACCTGCAAAAGCTTCCGTTTAAGAAGGTGCATAACTTTAGACCCATGTTTATGAAGGCGATGCCCGGTCAACGGCATACGCTTTCTTTATATAAGTATTTCGCCTGGCTGTACCCGGTTTTAATAAAGCTTTCGCCTAATTCAGTAAGCACGCTTCAGCAGGTAGCCCGCTGTATGATTCTGTGTGCCACGAGCGACATTCAGAAACCGGTGCTTGAGGTGAGCGATATTAACGCCTTGGTAAAAGCCTAATAACGCTTTCTAGGGAAAAATGGTCAGGAACAAATACACAAAGAAAAGTACCAGCAATACAACGCCCTGCATGATGGTGGTTTTGCCCGACTGAAAAGAAATCATCACGGTGATAAAAGATAGGGTGAGCAGAACGATCGACTTTGCATCTATACCCAGCGTTACGTTGATACCGGTAATGAGCGACGCAATGGCTACGGCAGGAATGGTTAGGCCAATACTCGCGAGTGCAGACCCCAGGGCCAGATTGAGGCTGGTCTGAAGCCTGTTCTTTGCCGCTGCACGTACCGCTGCAATGCCTTCAGGCAATAAGATCACCAGTGCCACAATGATTCCGACAACCGCTTTAGGCGCACCGAGGCTCACTACACCGGTTTCAATGATCGGTGCCAGTTTTTTGGCCAGCATAACTACGGCAACGAGGCAGCCTAAGAGCAGAACCAGACTGAGGATGGCCGTCTTGGCCGTTGGCGGCGCAGCATGCTGCTCTTCATCATCGGCCCCGCTGGCCGGAAGAAAGTAGTCGCGATGCCTGACGGTCTGAATCAGCACAAAGGTACCATACAGCACCAATGAAATCACGGATACAAAGATCAGCTGACTTTTGCTGTATGAGGGGCCTAAAATACTTGTGGTATAATTGGGCAGAATAAGGGTCAGTGTACAGATGGCTACCAGTCCGACTAACGCTGCGCTCACTGCGTGCATACCAAACTTCTGTTCCTTATGGTATAAACCGCCCAGGAGCAGGCACATTCCGATAATACCCGTAATAATGATCATGACAGCTGCAAAGACCGTATCCCTGGCCAGCGTAACCGCTTCTTCCCCACCCGCAAACATCAGCGATACAATCAGCGATACTTCTATAACGGTAATCGCCAGCGCGAGAATAAGGGTACCAAAAGGCTCACCGACCTTGTGCGCGATGACCTCCGCATGGTGCACGGCAGACATTACCGCGGCAACCAGTCCGGCCGCAGCAAGCACGGCAAGCATCGTATTTTCGACATTTAATATCAGGAAGGCAAGGGCAAGTAAAGGTGCAATGATGGTCCAAAGCGGAAGCGACAGGATTTTTCTCATCTACCAAATATAACGATCTATCTGATATTTTTTCACGGCGTCAGCAGAAATCGAGTAAGCCAGACGTAGTTACCGCGCAGAAATCAGCTGTTTTAGCAGATATGGCAGTATCAGTTTTTGCGACGCCTCCGCCGAGGGATGGATACCATCCGGCACCCAGCGTAAAAACTCCTGCTCGTTTCGGGCTATTTCGTTCCAGTAGCTGTGGTCGACCACCTTCACCTTCATCTGGCGTCCTATTTTTTTATACTGCGCATAGTAGGCTTCAAAGTTCGGCCTGTCTCTTAAATGCTCGCCCGTTGGCGGATTCATAATCTGCAGGACCACCTGCACATCGGGCTTCCAGGCCCTGATCCGTTCGATCATGTAACGCAAATTTAACGCACTCGCTCTCAGGGAAATCTGATAGGACAGGAAAGCGTCGTTGACCGCGAACTCAATAAATACCACATCCGGGTCATGGTTAAGTACACGGTCCTTCAGGTTACTCACGCCCCAGTCGGAATGCATGGCCACCTGCGCGGAATTTCTAATGCTGACTTTACCTGGATACCGAGTGTTTAAAGAATCCTTCAACCCCGAAACCCAGGTCTGTGCCGGGAGGCCTGCGGTTAGACTCGTACCGTAGACCACAATATTCAGGTCCTTACCGTTTTTGAGGGCGTTGATCCATTTGCTCTGTGCGCGGAGCTTTACCGGACAACAGGCAAAGGATAAGAAGACCATCAAAGCACAGATAACATTGGAGTTCTTCATGTATTGTCTATTTGTTATCTATTTGATCCCGGGCCTACTCAATGCGGCTTTTGCTGCAGCCTCAATCTGTTCGGCACTACGGGCCTGGCTATACAACTTGACATAGCTCATCAAGCCCTTAAAGCTGTCCTCCAACCCGGTTCTCTCGTTCTTAACGCCAATAAACAGCGGGTCGGTCGTTACAGCAATCTCACCCGAGGCCGACTGGGCTGCAATACGCTTTCCGTCGGCCCATACCGAGATGGTTTTACCATCGTACTGGCAAATCAGGTGCAACCAACGGTTTACCTCAGGAAGCTTAAATTTAATCAATCCGTTTGTCACACCTTCCAGTTTGAACTCCAATTCATCAGCGCCATTGCGAAGTATCAGGTACTGGTTGTCCGCCCGCCCTTTTTGCAGGACTCTTCCAAAGCTGTACCAATTGGTTGGTTTCAGAAATAACTCCAAGGCCAACTGCGTCTTTGGCGACAATGCGCCCCGATCTTCAATCCTCAGGTGATTGTTTTTTTCGAACTTCGCCGCCTGCAACTGGTTTTCCTTTGCCAGATCGGGCAGGCGCTCTACCTGTGGATAATTTTTTATGCCCGAGAGGTCGAGCGTTGGGGTATTGGCGTCGTTGAAGTCGTAATAGAGCACCAGGTGGTCCTCCGGTTTTACCTGCGGTATCTTGACGTCAAAAGAGCGCAGCTTTTTCCCGTTAAACGACAAATCGTATGTACCCTGCTGTCTGGCAAAAAAGTCGAAGCTGAGGGTGTCGGTCTGCCCCGGGGCCAGGTTAACCTTGCCCGTTTTCACGTGATCTTTGCCCAGCCGGATGCTATAGCTGCCTTTCGTAGCACTACTGCCGTGGTTAATTACCAGCATGGAACCATGTACATGTTCTCCATTAGCATAGGCAGTCAGCGATTCCACGAGAAGCTCGCTTTTCTTCGGGCTTACATCAATACTAACTGTTTGTCCATCGCCAAGTTTAAGCAGGTGACTGCCCGGTTTAAACAGGCGGAATTTATAATTCATGGTTTTTGTCTCGCCCGATTTCACCACGGAGTCTTTCGCCACAATAACCGCATCATTTTCCATGATCCGCCCAAAGTGGCTACCCAACGCACCCTCATTTTCAACCTGGTAAGAAACTTCGATCCAGTCGCTCGACTTCACTGTTACGGGGTAACTGAGGTTGCCAATAACCATCCTGGGCTCGCCTACCGTCTGCGATGGCGGTGTATCCCGGAAACCCCATTCCTTATTAGGCTGGTTTCCCAATACAAGTTCCAGCGTACCGCCGTTGATGAGTTCCTTTTGTTTAAACCAGTTGTTGTATAACGGCTTACCATTTAGCTTCGCGCTCTGGATGTAAACATTCTCTGGCCCGTTGTTTTTCGCGACAATTTCAAAAACTTTACCCGGATAATACACAGGGTTCAGATTTATACGGATACGGTCAAACAACGGCGCAGTAAGCTGATACAACGGCTCGGGGTCAATGCCGCCTTTTACATCAAACAAGCCCATACCAATCAGCGCGCTCATCGCAGCCATCTGTCCCTGGTCCTCATCGTTACCCCCGTATCCGCCCTGCGGCGTAATATCGCTGAAGGTGTAGCCGTACACCTGCCTTACCCAGTATTGCGACAGCCAGGGCTTGCCTGCATAGTTAAACAGGTGGGCCATCACCATACCTGGCTGATTGGAATAATTGACGTAGTTACCACCGTAACCGCCCACAAACTTGTCTTTCCGGGCTTGCTCAAAGCCAAAATTCAGTTTGTCACAATACGCATCCACACCACCCATCACGTTTACTAAACCTTTAATATCGTGTACAGCCATCCAGGTGGTTTGCCAGGAATTCGCCTCCACAAAGCCACCAAAGTTGGCGTTCAGTACCGGGTCGAACGGTTCTGTCCAGCTGCCGTCCTCATTTTTGGGCCTTATAAAACCTATGGAGGGGTCGAACATATTGGTCCAGTTACCAGAACGCTTCAGGAAGTATGCATGATCCCCCTCCTTCCCGAGTTTAGCGGCCAACTGTGCCAGGGCCCAGTCCTGCGTCACGAATTCCATAGTGCGGCCTGCCCCGCCCCAGCCTTCAGCCGGATTGGTCTCAGGCACATAACCTTTGGCGATATATTTATCCAGAAAACCTCCGCCGTAATCCATCGTGCTTCCCGGCATATGCGCCTTTTTCAATGCATCAAAAACCTTATTTACATCGTAGTCACGAATCCCCAGCATGTAAGCACCCACTATGAGTTCACTTACCGGTGAACCAGTCATAATCCATGATTCCTTACCGATAACCGGTCCGCGCGGCAGGTGCCCGCCATCCTCGTAATACACCATCGACGACTGCACAAAACTGCTCAGTACCTCCGGATAGGCCACACCCCAGAGGATATTCAGGTTCCACATGGTCATCCACAAAGCATCGGTACTTAGATGCATGAACTTTGGACGGCCTTTTTCATCGAGCGGCAACTGTTTCACCAGCAGTTTGCCCGACATATAATCGGGATACTTACCATTTGCATCCTGTATTTGTCGCCGACCCAGCAGCGAACGCCACAGATCGGTATAAAACTTAATCCGCTGTGCTTTAGTGCCTCCCTCCACTTCTATACGGCCCAGCCAGTTATTCCAGTCCTCGTTAGATTCTTTCACAATACGATCAAAATCCCAGTGCTTCAGTTCCTGCTGCAGGTTCAGCTCTGCCTGGTCTATGCCGCACCAGGAAACACCCACTTTAACCTTGACTTTCTCTCCTGCCTTAACGTCAAATTTAGCGGAAACGCCCAGTTGCTTATCCTGGACAGTTTGCCCCACACCCAACGCCGGTAGCCTGCCCTTTTCGCTCCATGGATTCAGCGACTTAAACGGCTTGTCGTAATAAATACTGAAAAAGAGCGTGACCTCGCCCACCATCGATTGCTGCAGTACCCAGCCTTGAATATGCTGGTGACCGATTGCTGTAATACGGGCCTCTTTCATGATACCGCTCCCGAGCTGACCGCCCAGATACAGTAAAATATCTGCCTCGCCAGCCTTATCAAAAGTATACCGGTGAAATCCAACGCGTGTGGTAGACGTCAGCTCCACATTGGTGTTATATTTATCAAAATACACCTGATGATAGCCTGGCTTGGCCACTTCCCTGTCGTGAGAAAAGGATGTCTTCCATTCCTCCTGACCCTTGGTATAATCGATATTTCCGGTGGTAGGCATCAGCAGTATTCCGCCCACGCCCCAGTCGTGAATATGTGTAAGCCCGCGGATTTCAGACTCCTGATAACGATAGCCCGAAGCCCACTCCCTTTCGAGGATGTTGTCCGGACTAAGATTCACCATTCCAAATGGTCGGCATGCAGAATTAAAAAAGAAATACCGCGACTTAGTCGATTCAATAAAAGGATCGACCAACGCAGCGTAGTCTTGCTTTTGCTGGGCGGAACTATAATACCGGATCAGCAGGATTGCTAACAGAATAAAAAAACGTTTCATACAGTGTGTTTATAATTGTATATACAAATTAGGCAACATGTATATACATGTGCAAATGTATACGTTTTTTTTCGTTACGCAAGACAGCCGCTAAAAAACATTGAAACCTAATAGATCAGCCGCTGCTTTTGACTTAAGAGCATAGTCTGCAACTCGCCATAGTCCACATCCTGCACTGCGGTACCATGATCTATAGCCAGCGAAGCGGCAGTCGCGGCCGATTCTCCGAGAATCATAAACACTGGCTCCATACGTACCGAACCATAGGCTATATGGGAAATGGACAAACAAACTGGCACAAGCAGGTTGCTGCATTCTTTGCGCTTGGGTACCAGCGCATCGTAAGAAATGCTGTATGGTTTAGGTGCTTTTACGCCGATATCGCCCTCATTCTGCACATAGCCTTCCGGGGTAACGTAACGCTGGGTATGATGGGAATCCAGAGCATAAGAACCCATGCCTACCGACTTCTGTATGGGCCGCTTACCCAAGACCTCGTGCTCGGTCATCACAAAATCGCTTACCATTCTTCTCGCTTCGCGGACATAAATCTGGTGCGGCCAGCCGGCGTTGTCTTTAAATTCATCCTTGGCCAGGCCCCAGTTGCTCATCTTACTTCTCACATCGGCGGGAACCTTAGGATCGTTGGCCAGATAATACATCAGGCCTTTCTGATAATCCTCATGCTGCTTGATGATTTCCCTGCGCTGCTCATAAGATGCTTCAGGATAGGCGTAGTTCATCCCAATAAAATCTGTACTGAACGGGCCGTGGTTGTTCGTATCCGTTTTACGGTTGGGCACGGGATCAAACTTATCAAACACCTCGCGCCAGCCACTGGCAAACACCCGCGCCAGCAATTCGTAATTGGCCGGGTTATAGTTGTCCGGCTTCGGAAAAGTAATGCGGTTGTCGGGGTGATTGCTCAGGCACATCCGGAAGCAGTAAGCCTGAAGCTTCTTATCGCCCGCCCCCTTCTCACCTGGCTGCTCCGCCGAAATGCCCGGCAGCAAACCACTACGCTTATCTCCGGGCACCACATACGGATCAATCTGGCTGGTAAAATGATGTCTGTGCTGAAACACGCCCGTCTGCACCCCATTCCATTGTTCACCATAAGTGGCGTTCGATTCACGGCCCACGTGGTAGCTTACCCCCGAGGCTGCCATCAGGTCGCCCTCATAGGTAGCGTCGATAAACACCTTGCCGGTAAACACCTTTCCGCTTAGCGTAGTGATGCTAAGGATCTTCCCTGACTTCTTCTTTACCCCTTTCTCACGGTTGAGCCATTCATTGCGATATACCTGTATGCCATGTTCCTTTACAAAATCTTCCATGATCTTCTCGGCCACATGCGGTTCAAAGATCCACATCGTACGCTCGTTCCCATCGATAGCCGGTGTACCCTGTCCTTTATTGCCATACTCCTGACGCGTTTGCCACTTCCAGGCCGTATCTGTTTGATAATGCAGGTATACCCGATGATAAAACTCGCGGGCAAGGCCGCCGATAACCTCCTTATTTCCCGTATCGGTAAAACCCAGCCCTCCGGCCGATAGCCCGCCCAAATGCTTGTCGGGCGACACCACCACTACTTTTTTACCCAGTTTGGCCGACTGCACCGCAGCGGTGATGGCTGCCGAAGTGCCGCCATAAATGACGATATCAGCGTTGTAAGTTTTCGGCTCGTCCTGAGCCTGAAGGGTACCAGCAGAAAGGACAAAGGATAAGAGGATTAGGAATCTTTTCTTCATTTCGTATTTCAGGATGTGGTTAATAGCTTTTTAAGGTAGGCCGGGTAACTGTCGCGATCGATACTGCCATCACCCCGGGTAATGCTGTCACCGAAGCAAACAATGCCAGCGGTGGGAATCTTATGGCTAACGATAAAATCATAGACCGTCAGTGCAATAAACCGGTAGCCATTGGCTGTGGGATGTATGCCGTCGCGCTTATTGCTGTTCGCCTCATTTTGAATGAGCGATTCCTTTCCGGTGCCGATTTTTCCGATGGCGTTGAACCGATGCTCAAGATCCAGGAGAAATACTTTTTGTTCAGCCGCAAGCTTTTTAACAAGACTATTGATCTGGGCGCGGCGACCGCCAACGCCTTCAGGCTGATAGAACGATGCTGGATGACGGGTGAGGAGATCCGGCTCATAACAAGGGAGAATAGTCATCAGCAACACCCTCGAACCCGTGGCTTTGATGCGCTTGACCAGTTCGCGCATGTTCCGCTCATAATCGGCGAGGGGAATATGCTTCACGCTGTTCATATCGTTGGTACCAGCCATTAAAATGGTAAGCCGAGGTTTATGGCCCAGACAATCGCTTTCAAGCCTTTTAAGTAAATCGGCCGTATTATTGCCCCCTACTCCGGCATTAATGACATCAAAACCGTCCTGCAGGGGAACAGCACCCAACACACCATTCGACAAAACCGTGCCCGCCACGGCACATACCATGTATTTTATGCTTTTTCTTCTGCTTAAACTGTTCACTTTGGTTAGCTGTTTTACAATACTACAAAAACGAGCCAACTAAACAAGGGAAAACGGTGTTTGATCTTAAAACGATAAAATGTCTGACCGTAACAACTTATCCCGATTTATCACCGCACAGCAGGGCAGCTATGACACCGCACTTCGGGAAGTGCAGGACGGCCGTAAGCGAACGCATTGGATGTGGTACATTTTTCCGCAGGTCATCGGACTTGGCAGAACGGACACCTCCATTCATTATGCCATTCGTGATCTGGAAGAGGCTAAAGATTACCTTGAGCACCCTGTACTGGGTATGCGCCTGCTTGAAATAAGCAGGGCATTGCTGAAACTTAATGCCAACAATGCCCATGCAGTGTTCGGTTCGCCCGACGATATGAAACTCCGCTCGTCCATGACACTTTTCTCGCTCGTAGAAGGTGCAGATCCTGTATTTCAGCAGGTGCTAAGTAAGCTCTTTAACGGACAGAAGGACGAAAAAACGATTGCACTTCTCGAAGGCAGGGGATAGTCACTACCATGGGATTTCTCCTCCTTCGGGGTTGGTCTCATCACTGAAAAATTTGCCCGAGGGTCCTTGACCATCCACTAAGGCATACTTGATGATACGTGCGGCAGCGGTTGCCACCTCGCCGCCTTGTTGACCGGTAAAATCAGTCTTGGTATAACCGGGGCATACGGCGTTTACTTTAAAAGCGGTATCGCGCAATTCGTAGGCAAGTTGCACCGTGTACATGTTCATCGCCGCTTTTGACGACGCATAGACAGGATATTTTGCGTAATCGTATGCCGGCCACGACGGGTCGCTTTGCAGACTGAGTGAGCCGACACTGGTACTTACATTTACAATCCTCGGTTCCGGGGCTTTTTCGAGTAAGGGAAGAAAGGCCTGGGTCACTGCAATCACGCCGTAAAAATTGGTATCGAAGACCTCTTTAAAGCTTTGTATATCAGAATTAAGCGCGCTTTGGGGCAGCTCACCACTGATCCCGGCGTTGTTAATTAATACATCAACGCAATTTTGTTCAAGCTCGATGAGCTGTCGGGCCGACTGAATACTCTGTGCATTGGTTACGTCGACCTGCACGGCCTTCATATCTTGAAGGCCTTCGGATTTAAGTCCTTCCACCGCAGCTTTACCATTTTCAAGATTCCGGCTGCCGAGATAAACGAAAAATCCTTTTGCTGAAAGCTGTCTGGCTGTTTCCAGACCAATTCCTTTGTTAGCTCCTGTAATTAAAACTGATTTCATAGTGATCATTTTTTTACAAAACTGCAGAAAACAGTTTCGGGAGCTTTTACCATATGTTAAAAAAACGCCATTAGCGCACCTGCCTTCTGATACGGCTGAGGGATTGCTGCGTGACGCCAAGGTACGAGGCAATGTAAGCAAGCGGCACCCGGTTGGCCAGTGAAGGATGATTTTCGAGAAATTCGAGATAACGTGTAGTGGCGTCCTGAGAGATGACTGGCGCCTTTCTGGATTTATAAAACATGCAGGCGTGCACCATCTTGTTCTTGATATTCTCCCAACCCGTGATCCTGTCCGATAAGCCGTGCCAGTCGTCTTTTGAAAAGATAATAAGGCTGCATGGCGTGCAAGCCTGCAGGTATTCTGTGGAGATAAAACCAGCCTCCAGATTCATATAATCAGAGACCAGATTGTTTTCGCTGATGAAGCAGCGGGTAATCTCCTCTCCCTTATTGTCGTAATAGCAGCCGCGGATCACTCCTTCCAGGATAAAACCTACCTGACGGGGAACTTTTCCGGCTTCAGAGAAGTATTCATCTTTTTTGAGATTAAGCTTGGTCACTGTCGCGGAAATAAGATTGCAGTCCTCGTCACTTAAATGACCGAATTGCGATACATAGTCTACAAGCGCTCGAGCCATTTTATCGCCTCCTCTGTAGAGGTAAAAAATTGTACCGTAGCAGCGCCTTCTTTTACGGCGACCGCCTTTTCTGCGGATAGGCGGCTAAATACACTGGGTGAGTATACCCAGGCAAAATAGCGCAACCCTGCCTCTGCCATCATCGGGAACCACTCCTCCCCGGCCCAGTCGGCCGCTTCCGACCAGGAGCCCAGCACATGGGAATTATCGTTGACCACCTTTGTTACCCCATTCGCTTTCAGCATCTCCAGCATGCGCATGCCTCCTGCCTTCACGGTATCTACCGTTTGAAAGCCTGTCCAGTCGACCTCCAGATAATCTGAACCTTCTGTCCGCAAAATGGTGATATGCGGATCTTTATAATATTGATCGGTTTGTATCACCGGCTGATAATCAAGCTCAAGGCTTTCGAGCGGTAATCTGAAATAAAATACCGAACCCTTACCCGGCTCGCTTTCTATCCAGAAGGTACCCAAATGTCGCTTCAGGATTTCCGAAGAGATAAACAAACCAAGACCCAGTCCGTCGAAACGCATTTTGGTATTATCAACCCGGTAATAACGATCGAACAAACGTTGTATATGCTGCGCTTCAATGCCAATACCAAAGTCCTGCACCGACACGATAAGGCCTTGTCCGGAGATTTCGCTTTTCACAACCACCTTATCGGAATCCGGCGAATACTTGGTAGCATTGCTCAAGAAGTTGTTTACGACCTGTTCTAACCGCATGCGGTCGCCATTCACGATCACCTGAGCCGGCTGTGTTAGCACAATTTCGTGGCTGGACGTGGTAAGCTGGAAAGTTTCCACCGCCTCACGCAGCATTTCGGAGAAATTGAAGTTCTGCAGGTCGTAACTTAGTTTACCGGCATTGATCTTCGTAACGTCGAGCAGATCATTGATCAGCTTTTCTAGCCTTTGGATATTTTCAGCTGCCTTTTCCACATAGGAAGCGGCGCGTTCAGGGTTCGCAGCCTTGCGAAGCAACTGGTTGAAGGCCTTGATACCGGTAAGCGGCGTCTTTAACTCGTGACTGGCGATGGACAAAAATTCGTCCTTACGTTGCTCGTTCTGCTTCTGTATCTCTATATTGGTGTTGGTGCCCAGCCATAGCACAATCTCGTCCTTTTCCTTCAGGGGCACCGCTCTTGAAAGATGCCAGTAGTATTCCCCATCTGCAAAACGCAGGCGAAATTCTGCGGTGTACTCCTCGCCGGTAGTTAAGGCGCTTTGCCAGGCGAGCAGACACCCAGGTAGATCGTCGGGGTGAATAAAAGTTTGCCATCCGTTGCCTACAACCACATCTGCGGGGTAACCGAAATCCTCGGTGACCACCTGGTTTACGTAATTAAGCTGACCATCCGGAGTGGTTGTCCACACCTGCTGGGGTATGGCATTGAGCATAAACTGAAACTTCCGTTCGGTAGCTTCGGCACGATGACGTACCTGCACCTGCTCGGTTACGTCCTGGCAAAGCACAATGATGCCTGTAATACCCTCGCCAGCTTCTATGTATGGCTGGCAGATGATGTTCAGAAAACGCTCAACAGGCTTGTCATCCATCACTAAAGGATAGTACTGTTCGTAAAGATGGACCGGCTCATTGGTTTGTAACACCGACTCGACGATGGTGCGGAGACCGGCGCTATTTTCGGAGAGCACCTCGAACAGCGGCTTTTTCAGGAGCTCACCTTCCTCCTTCCCAATTAATCCGGCAAAAGCTTCATTCACCACGTCGACAAGCAGTTCTGGCCCGGTTAGCAACACAATGCCTGTAGAAGCCTCGCTGATCAGGTTGCTGAAACGATACTCGCTTTCGCTGAGCTTGTCGAGCGTTTGATGCAGTTCGGCCTGCGTTTCATTAAGCTCTTCGTTGGTGGCTGCCAGCTCTTCGTTCAGGGCAACAAGTTCCTCATTGGTGCTCGCGAGCTCTTCGTTGGAAGCGGTGATCTCTTCGTTTAAAGCCTGCTGCTCTTCATAAAGCTCCGCATTAAGCATCAGTTCCTTCTGATAGGCCACAGCAAGTTCGGCCGTATAGGCATTATTCAAAATACTGCCTGTATTGGCCGCCGTTGCTGCAAAGAACTGACGGTAATCTTGGTCGACCCGCTTACGTGCGGAAGCACCAAGCACTATATATCCTTTTACAGAAGCTTCAGCAGTGTGTACCGGCAGCACCATCGCTTCGGTTACAGGTTCCGGCCAGTGAGAGATTACCGGTGTGGAGAGCGTGGTATCAAGATTTTCGAGATGGATTTCATTTGAACCATCATAGTCGGCCAGCAGGCGACTAAGTTGTGCCAGCTGAAGATCATTCAGGCGACTGCTTCCCGAGAGTTCATACGCTTCATTTACAGTGTCAAAGCTATAATATGCATAAAACGAGATGTCGAGCACCGCCCTTTCCAGAAGCTGGAAAATCGTTTGCCGAGCCATTGCCAAAGACGTAGAACTGGTCAGCTGCGCTAAAAATGCATTGCGGATGCCCGCCCTCCGCTCGTTGATCACCCGGTAGGATGTTTCGATCACGGCATTGAAAACGCCGCCTACATTACCATCGGGCGCCATGATAGGCGAAAGCGAATAATCAAAATAACACTCCTCGGTGTAACCGTACCGATGCATATAAAGCGGGGCATCTGGTCGGCGGTAAGACTGACCCTGATGCAAAACGCTTTCAAACTCTTCTTTTAAACCTTCCCATATTTCCGGCCACACTTCTCCACCTGGCCTGCCGAGCGACCATGGATGCTTCTGCCCAGGTATACTGCTCCAGGCATCATTGTACAGCAAAGTAAACGCTGTGCCCCAATAAATGGCAATTGGAAATCCGGAATTTAAGGCAATGGCCACCGCCGAACGGAGGCTCTCGGGCCAGGTTTCGGGCGAGTTTAAGTTTGTGGCAGACCAGTCTCTGTTGCGGATTAATTCACCGAGCTGTCCGCCTCCCTGCAAAAATGGTAGGTGTTCGCGCATAATTATCCTCGGAACCATCAAATTTTATACCGTAAAAGCGGAAAACCTTAACCCAGGGAACTTGTTATTAGAAGTAAAACGATGATACAGTCTCCTCATTTCAAATCCCTTACTGACGAATCGGGCATTGCTACTTTCATATTCGACATTGGGAACAAGGAAATCATTTATAAAAACCGGGCTTTCAGCATATTATTCCCTGGTTGTGGGGAGGCAGAAATACCGGGGAAGCTCTGGGACTTTGTGCATGCTGATGACCATGAATATGCTCGGAAGTGCTTTGACGACCTCCTGCAGGGAACGTTGAAAAAAGAGATACATCTTCGGATCGCTCACGAAAATGAAAGGCGGCAATGGGTGCGGGCTATGCCCTCGATGTATACGGACAGCGAGGGTCGATCTTTCATTCACTGCCATATCATAGACGTTACAGCCGAACTTATCAATGAGCATACCTTTGCAAAATACGCGAATAAAAAGAACTCCATCCTGAACATTCTTGCGCATGAACTTGCCGGCTCGTTGAGCATAGCCAGAACACTGAGCAGCAAACTGAAGTCGGACGTGCTGGGCGAAACCCACAACAAGCTGGTAGATCATGTGATGCAGATAAACCGGGAGGCCGTAGAACTGATCCGCGACTTAACCAGTCGCGAATTTCTGGAAACTGCCAATGTGGTACTTACTAAAAAACGGGTTGACGTAGCCCGTAAGCTTGCCGAGTATATCGAAGAAGCGAAGAACGCGGAGAGGAAAATCAAACGTACGATCACGTTCAATGCCTCGCCCAAGAGGGTACATCTCAGCATTGACGAATCCAAATTTATGCAGGTGATCAATAACCTGATGAGTAATGCCCTGAAGTTTACCACCGAAAACGGGATCATTGCCTTTAAGGTAGAAGACAAAGGGGATTCCGTGCTGTTTACGGTATCTGACAATGGCATCGGTATCCCTAAAAAACACCATGCGGTCTTGTTCGATCAGTATACTTCGGCAGGACGGCCGGGACTTCAGGGAGAAGCTTCTACCGGACTGGGCATGAGCGTGGTTAAAAATATTGTGGAATGGCACCAAGGAACGATATGGTTTGAAAGTGAATTAGGTAATGGCACCACTTTTTATATCGAAATTCCGCGGGAAGCCCCTTAACCTGAACAAAAAAACTAAACTTTCCTTTGTTGACCGATGTTGAGAGAGATACTTATGTAACATCGATCTTAACAGTGCGTTATGGAAAAAACAGAGAACAAGATGAGCCGGCGCCAGGCTATCGGCGGTTTGGGATTGGGTATTGTTGCGGCCGCCTCGAGTCCCGTGCTGGGATCGGCTGCAAGTCTGGGTGCTTACTCGCTGGCACCGGCGATAGAAGACCCCTTATCGAAGTACCCGCGACCTCCATTTAAGGAACAGAAACAAGCATGGCCAGGATTAGCCTCTCAAATGGATCCCAGGCCTGATCATGGCGAAACTAGTTACAAAGGCTCGGGGCGGCTTACTGGCAGAAAAGCATTAATTACGGGGGGCGACTCAGGGATGGGCCGCGCAGCCGCGATTGCCTATGCCAGGGAAGGTGCTGATGTGGCCATTAACTACCTGCCTGCCGAAGAACAGGATGCCCGCGAGGTGATCACACTGATTAAGAAAGAAGGTCGCCGTGCGGTGGCCATTCCGGGCGACCTTAGAGATGAATCGTTTTGCAAACGGCTGGTAGACCAGGCGGTAAAGGAACTTGGTGGCCTGGATATTCTGGTGAATAATGCGGCCCGGCAGCAGACGCGAGAGTCGATCCTGGACATCTCTTCCGAGGATTTTGATGCAACAATGAAAACGAACGTTTATGCACCATTTTGGGTCACTAAAGCTGCACTTCCACACCTAAAGCCGGGCTCCGTTATCATTGCCACGACCTCCGTGCAGGCTTCAGATCCCTCTGCCGAACTGTTCGACTATGCACAAACCAAAGCAGCAAATACAGCCTATGTGCGGTCGCTCGCCAAACAATTAGGTCCCAAAGGGATACGTGTAAACGGCGTTGCGCCCGGCCCTATATGGACACCCTTGCAGGTAAGCGGCGGTGCTACGATGGAAAAGCTAAAGAATTTTGGAGGGGATACCCCGATGGGCAGACCGGGACAGCCGGCAGAACTGGCTTCGATTTACGTGCAACTGGCGGCCACGGATGCAAGTTATGCTACCGGCCAGGTATACGGTGCGGCTGGCGGAGGTGGGCAACCTTAAAGTATAGTCGTTTTGATCGGCCGCGGTTATTAGCTTTTCAGATCGCGGCCAATAAACCTGCCGTTGCCGAGAAGAAAGTCGACAGCCTTCCGCGTATTTTCCTGGACCTTTTGCTCCGTTTTTAAGCCAGCGATGTACCTGATGATTTCCTTTTGTAATGAGGGGCTGAGCTGATTAAACGCGTCCGTTGCCGCGGCGTTCTCACTGAGCGCCCTGGCCAACTCCGGATGCATTGGCAGCGTCCGGTCGGCAGCATCATATGCAACATTTACCTCTATCCGCTCTCCTATCCTTTTAGGTGAATCAGCAAGCATGATGGTGTTAATGTACAGTCGCCATGCACCCTGGTACTTCATCAAAGTTTGGGTATATGGTTTGCCATTTACCGCCCCTCGTATCGGAATGGGACTTTTATCCCTGCCTGCATCGGCAAAAAGACTGGCTAAAATTTCTTCCGGTACGCTCACGTACGGATTGATGCCAATGATTTCGATAGCAGCTTTAAAAGAATATTCGTTTTGTCTGCCTGCCATCGCTTTTCGGATTATATTGCCATTGCCTCAAAAGCAGCATCGACCCCCAGCGCGGCCTTATTTTTTGAAGCCGCAACGGCCAGCTGGTCGCACCGCTCGTTTTCCGGGTGATTGTTATGCCCCTTTACCCACACGAACTTAACATCGTGCAGTTTATATACCGACAAAAACTTAAGCCAGAGGTCCCTGTTCTTTTTGCCTTTAAAATCTGTCTTGAGCCAGCCGAACACCCATTTCTTTTCGACAGAGTCGATCACGTACTTCGAATCTGAATAAACCACAACCTGCTGACCCGGCTGTTTGAGCGCACTGAGCCCAACAATAACAGCCAGAAGCTCCATCCTGTTGTTGGTAGTTAACCTGAAGCCGGCACTAAGTTCTTTGTAATGCTTGCCGGAACGCAGTATTACGCCATAACCTCCCGGACCTGGATTTCCGCTTGCCGCACCATCGGTATACAATTCAATCATATCCCAGCAAATCTAACATTTTAAAAAAATGGCCGCACACAAAAGTTTTGTATATTGGGCTCACCCCAATCATTCTATTATGAACTTGAATAAAATCTTTTTCTTTTTCGTGCCTTTAATGCTCATTGTTACTTTAAGTGCCTGCGAAAAGGACGTAATAACGGTAAAATCTGACAAGATTTACCGCGAACGCCTTGAGCCACTGCCTGGGGGCTGGGGTAGTCTCGCGATGAGCATCGAGCTGAAGCCAAATGGCAAAGCAACACTCATTGAGGAAGGAGATATGGCCTCGGAAGGCACTTACAAGATCAAAGGCGATAAGCTGATCATGAAAAACTACAGCTACACTGAGCCCTTGACTTTCAAGATCATCTCTGAAGAAGAGATTCATTCGCCATCAGGCAAAAAGCTGTATCTCCTTGAACGGTAAGGTGTAACTACAATGGTTAAAATGATGGATTCAAATCTGTTCCTTAATAAAAGCTGCATTAACAATTTTGATGAAATTATTCATATCATAGATTCCTGTGGAATAACTCCGGGTACCATTGCCGTTGAACATGTTGGTGATGTCCTTTCTTTTCTTAATGATCGGGATAAGAAACGAGACATAAACGATCCCGAGCTTAAGAAGGCAGCATTCACAGTGATTAAGACCATCCTAGATACCGGTATTGCAGAACTTATGTGGGCTTATACTTGGGTGGAATGGGCGCGAGAAAATCCCCCGAAAGATCAGGATGAACTTTTCAGGTTCCTAGACGACTACTGGTACAAAACGGATTTCTCTGGACTTGATAGAACTTATCTGGTCTTTTTCCGGAGGAAAGGTCAGACCTGGCCTTAAAGCCCGGATAGCAGAGTGCCGTAGTTACTTTTTTTCTTGAAATACTTGCTCTTTGTCTTGTTTCTTATTAAACAACGTTCTCGTATTGAACTTTTTGCTAAGTTAAATAAGATATCTAACATTGGTTAAGCACTCGTCTGCCAAAGCTATCTGTTCAGATACTACTCAGCTGTAAGATAGTTCTTCATCAGCATCTGGATAGCGCGGACTGGTCAATAGCTTGTTGACACTAATGCAACAGCAGTGGTGTAGAGCCTACCTAATTCGAGGCATTGATTATGACAAATTAAATGCTAACAGCATTTCAACTTCGGCATCCACAGGCTTACCGTCGATGAATACAGGCAGCCAATCCTGGGGCATGAGACGAAACACGCGGAGAGCTTCGCCTTCCAGTCCGCCGCCTAAATTGGTCAAGGGAACTTCATCCCTCATTTTTCCGTCGGCACCCAAAACGAAGCGAATCCTGACCTTTCCTGTGATCCTCTTTTCCGCTGCCTCGGCCGGATATCGTAAGCAGTTAACCACTACTTTCAGCATTTTGGTATCACCTCCCAAATAAATATTTTGAACTGGCAGGTCTTTAGATTGGCCGGTGCCTGGATCCTTTATACTTATCCTGGTCACTAACTTTGAGGGCACGCCTTGAATTTCCTTATGCTGATCAAAGTCGTATTTATGCAAAACGATGCCCGTTGTTGAACAGGTCCACACGCCGGAGCGCTGACCTTGAGTATACTGTCCCTCCTCATCATAGCTCGAAATGCTCGCAAAATAGTAGCCATGCCTGATTTCCGGGTTGGCTTGCAGTGCAGTATACTTTTCCTTCAAGACATAGCAATTTCTGTCAATTTTCTGGTTGACCTTATTCAGGTTTTGAGCTGTTGCAGCCATGCTTATCAGGCCAAGCAATGCAGTTGGGAGACAGGCGTTAATGGTCCAATTCATTCCTTATCAATATTGCCTCTAAGCTAATAAAAAATTACTCAGGAATCTGTTCTACCAAAATTTCGTTTCCAGCCTTGTCGTAGTATGTACAAGTCATTTTATCCATACAAACCGACCATTTCTCAATACCAAAAGCTGCACACATATTTATGAAAGTGAGATAGTCTGTTTTGCCCTGCTGGTGCGCTTTCAAATCATTTTTGAACTGCGCGGCGCTGACTTTATCTGCGATAGCCAGTGAGGGATATTTGGCATTGCTGGGTGTTTTGTAACCGTCTGCCCCGTAATAGTCGGTGTGCCCGTTGGTCACGAAGGTTTCGTAATAAGTTACTCCCAAAGCCTTTATTTCCTGGATGTAAGCCGGGAAGTCCGCGCCGGATTTTACTTTAGTGTGGGCGGCACTAATTTGTTCGGTGGTAAAAGTTGCTTGCTTCATTGTCTTATAATTTACAAGCCAAAGATGCGATGTCTGAAACGCGCCCTATTGTAAAAAATCGTTTTTTTAAAAGAAGTGCCTGAAGTTTTCAGGGGTAACGCCCGTAAAGCGTCTAAAATCCTTAATGAAATGAGCCTGATCGAAGAAATTATTTTCATAGCAGAGTTCGGCCAGCGTTTTTGAGCCGTTCAAATTGTTGAGCACTGTATTGAAACGGACAATAGAGGCAAATTTCTTGGGTGTGGTACCGACCACTTTCCTAAACCGCTTTTCGAAGGGGCTTTGGCTGATGAACAACTTTTCGTTCAGTTCTTTGATGCGGATTGTCCCGTTACTTTGATAAATGAGTTTAACGGCTTCAACGATCAGCTTATCGGCCTGCATGCCGTTGAGCTGAGATAACAGGAATCGCTCCATAATTTTTATCCGAAGCTGGTCTGTACCGGCAGCAGCCAACTTTTCTTCAACTTCCGAGATGAGGGTCTTGTCGAAAATGTCCTTAAGTGACAGGCTTAATCCAAAAAGTTCATTAGCAGGATGTGAGGCAAAATGGGTAAAGCCAATTTCTGTAAAGTAAACCAGTATCGTTCCTATCCCGGCAGAATTCCTGAAGATGGTGTAACTGTCTGTAATCCCCGTGATCCCGGCCGAAGACAGCTTGGCTTCTGCGTCATTTTTGATGGTTGAAAGCTTTCCTTTGTATTGAAATCCGATAACTAGTCCGGGAGACGGCAAAACTTTGTATTCAGTTTCCAGTTCATTTTCCGACACTACAAAGTACTTGATGTAGGGCTTAAGCCGGTCGGTCGGAAAATGTTTGTCAAATCGCATAAAGAAAAGTGACACAAAGCTATACAAACTTTACATCCTTTCCCTTAGAAACTGCGCAATTCTGCTTTCGGGGGCACGGCCAACATCCTGCGGCC
Source organism: Pedobacter faecalis (assembly GCF_030182585.1). Lineage (NCBI taxonomy): Bacteria > Pseudomonadati > Bacteroidota > Sphingobacteriia > Sphingobacteriales > Sphingobacteriaceae > Pedobacter > Pedobacter faecalis. The sequence continues at coordinate 978,893 of NZ_JARXOW010000001.1, forward strand.
TGCCTTATGGAAAACAACCTTGTGCGTAGCTTGTTTTAAATGAAGCTGTGGAAGCTAAGAACCTGGTAATTGGATTTAAAATAAAAGATGATGAGTGTACTGAAAGAACCTCTGTTAAAAATTCTTGGAAAGACCTATGCGGCCAACGAGATGCTGGAATTGACTTTTGGGCGTTACGATCTGGCCATAAAGACCGATAACAAAGGTCGCGCAATTCTGCTCTTCCTCGGTCATAAAGATCCGCAGACTGGCAAGATCAAAGGCGAACGGTTTGCCCGGAGGCTTGTTGAAGATTTTGAGGGAAATATATTAAAAGACCATTGGGACAATAAAGGAAAGGCAAGCGCGCAATTTTAATTTTGAAATACGTTTTTTTTCACGTACTTGCAGGTATTATGATCATGGCTTAATGTGATCAAACTAACCTAAATATCCTGTGATGATGAAACGCTCCGTCAAACTATCTATTCTATTTGTTCTTTTATTTTGCGTTTATGCTAAAGGGGCGTTGAAGACACCCGTTAAGCTTCGAGGGCTTTGGCTCATCGAGTCGACCGCAAAGGGCAACTGGGATGCCTTTACCATTGTAGACGATCATGTAGAATATTTCTACGACTTGTACAGGGTTGATAGCATCTCTGGTTCAGCTCCAAAATATCAGGTCTGGCTTTCAAGCAAAGCTAAGGGCAAGGTCTCGCTGAGTGTGGAACTGAGTTCTGACAGTACCGGAGCTTTCCAGTTTGGTGCATGGGATAAGCCGAGAACCTGCAAGCTTGTAGCAAAACATCCTGACATGACTTACTTTCCTGTAGAGCAGGCTCAGAAAAAGATTGCGGGCGAGTGGATATTTGCGGACAAACCTGCAAACGCTTTTTTCATAAAGGGCAAGCAAGTTGTAATGGACGGTCAGAAATGGGATATCCAATGGTTTGGCGACTATCTGAACAGAGAGTATCGTGCGCTGCTAAAGAATAAGAATAGTTACAGGTTGGCCTATTTAACCCTTAAGGGAAAAACCCTCCGCGTTTCTGCGGAAGGGACATCAAAAAGCTATAGCCCTAAAGCTAGCAATCCTGCTGTGTATGAGTTGCTTGGAAATTGGTATGAACCGAAAGCCAATACATGGACCTTTGGCTTCTTCGAGGATTTTGCGATCTATAACAACGAATTCTGGGATTACCGCGGTTTTGCCTTTTCACGAAATAAAGGCAAGGTAACATTAACGAAAGGTACAAAAATGATTAACCTTTCACTTGAAAAGAAAAGCGACAGTTTGCTGTCTGTACGGGCCGACAACCAGATGGCACAGGAATACAAGCGGGCTGCTCATACCCTACCCGCTTATACAAATAATGACGACACGCCATTTAAAGACACACATTTTCAGCAGATAGATACCGCTTACATTACCGGATACCTGCGCAATGCACCGAATTTGGAGCCTTTCAGGATATCCCGGACCAATGTGATTAAAGGCGACGAAGAAGATGTATACGCGGATGTTGATTCAACGGGCCGTTTCCTGATTAAAGTACCGTTGCTAAATTCCCAGCAGGTATTTTTAGATTGGGGAAGGACAGGAAAAATTGACGTACTTGAGCCGGGAGAGCATTATTTTCTGTACCACGATTTCGGGTCAGGACAATACCTTATGATGGGTGACAACGCGCGTTTGCATAATGAGCTGGCAAATTATCAGCCATATACGCCTTTCATCCATTCCAGGAACGACGAAAAGCGAAGAGCGGAAGTGGATAAAATGCAAGGAATGGATTATCTGAGGGCTAAAATAGAAGAGCTGAACAAAGCGAACGCCTTCTTTGCAGATCATCTGAGACGCACTCCCCTGCTCTCCACCAAGACAAAGTATTTTGTCAGAAATTTTAACCGGTATAATATCGGTAGTGATTTGATGCAAAAACGTTTTGATCTCGATAGGCGCAATAAAGAACGTTTTCCTGCTCAATATATGGCTTACGTAAAGGACTCGTTATTTACGGATCCGGTAAAACCTTACACGCTGACACGGGATTTTTCAACTTTTAGCAGGGATTATGTGCAGTATGTTAAGGAGGACCTCCGTGGAGCAGGCGTCTCCCATCTTGAAACCCTTCTACGCCTGATCAACAACGGCAGCATACCGGCAAGTGATGAGGAAAAAAAAGCGGTACAGCTTTCCTGGCAAATAGACAGCATCGGTGAAACCGACTCCGTAAGGGCGAAAAAGCTGGCAAAATCTTTAACCCTCAGCCTTGCAAAACTTAAAGCGGATCTGGGGGTGAAATATCAATCCATGATTACAGATGCAGCAACAGAAATACTTTGGTCTAACATGTTAGAAGCTGATTTCACAATTCACCGGAAACTTATTCCGGACGAGGATATTAGAAATTCGTACAATGTACAGGCTATTATGAACTATTTGGAGAGCACAAGAAGGCCATTTGAAGGCGGGAAACTAGAAGCCGTATTAAGCGAAGTCAAATCTCCCGCATTCCAAACGAGTATACGGGACTATCAAAGTTTTCTGCTCAAAAAGACAAGCACGGACTTCGCCTATGCGGCGAGTTTGAAAAATACGGACCATTTGAAGTCTTCGAAAGATGCTGACTCGCTCTTTAAGGCGCTCCTGGCCCCTTACAAAGGAAAAGTAGTTTATGTTGATTTCTGGGGCACCTGGTGCGGCCCTTGCAGGGACGAAATGAAATATGTGGCTAAAGCTAAGGAAGCATTGAAGGGCAAAGATGTGATATTCATGTATTTTGCAAACTCGTCGCCCGAAATTACCTGGAAGAACATGATTAAAGAAATGGATTTGACTGGTGAAAATGTGGTACACTACAGATTGCCTGAGGCTCAGCAATCTATGTTAGAGCGCCGTTTGTCGGTCAACTCTTTCCCAACATATATGCTGGTAGATAAAGCGGGTAACATCAGCACCACCAAAGCACCGCGACCAAGTAATCCGGATGAGCTGGCAAGTAAGGTGGATGAGTTGTTGAGGGATTAGTTTACGGAATTTCGTCTTAATCTTGTTAACGCAAGCTTCTGATGTTGAACCTTCTAAAAGATTTTTCTTCTCAAAAGCAAAATTTGTTTGTTAGAAAAATTATAAATCGTACTTTTGTCACACTTAAAAACACGGTGGTTTTAGCTCAGTTGGTTAGAGCGCCTGATTGTGGTTCAGGAGGTCGTGGGTTCGAGCCCCATATTCCACCCTTTATGGGACAAAGACTTTTCTAAAGGTTTTTGTCCCTTTTTTTTGCCTTACAATTCTTTGTTTTTCAAGTAGATAAGCTCCATCGCCAAGTTCTTGTGGGGTGTTGGGAGTGTAACGTGAACTGTGTCATTCAAAATTAACGCCTCTCAGAAGCCTCTGTTCTCCTGAAGTATTCTGTCACCAAATTTAATATAAAGTTGAGAGAATGCCAGTCCCCAGTTATGGATTGGCATCGTCCATTTCTTGCTGATGTTTTTAATGACCAGGTACATGAGTTTCATCAGTGCCTGTTCAGAAGAGAAAGCCCCCTTGGTCTTGGTGATCTTACGGATCTGGCGGTGTACACCCTCGATCGGATTGGTGGTGTAAATAACCTTGCGGATTACCTGATCGTATTCAAAGAATGCCGAGAGGTTGACCCAGTTGTCCAGCCAGGACTTACAGCTCAGGGGATATTTCTTACCCCATTTCTCTTCAAACTCCAGCAATCTTTCATATCCCTGCTGTTCGTTATTTGCCTGATAGATCGGTTTCATATCGGCCATTACGGCCTTCTTGTCTTTCTCAGGAACATAACGCATGGACGAACGGATCTGGTGAACAATGCATAGCTGCACCCTGGTCCGGGGAAAGATTGACTCCACAGCTTCAGGGAAGCCCTTGAGCCCATCGATGCAGGCGATCAGGATATCTTCCACGCCACGAGTTTTCAGATCGGTAAGCACCGACAGCCAGAATTTAGCCCCTTCATTTTCGGAGGTATAAAGGCCTAGCACATCTTTCTTACCCTCAATATCCACACCCAGTATATTGTAGATGGCGCGGGTTTCCACCGCTCCGTTTACCCTGACTTTGAAGAACATGCAATCCAGGAACACAAAGGGATATACGGCCTCCAATGGCCTGTTACGCCATTCCTGTACCGCGGGCAGCACACTGTCTGTAATCCTTGAAATCTCGGCAGCAGAGATATCCATGGCGTACATTTCCTGTACATAATCCCGCATCGCACGTGTACTCATGCCCATGGCATACATCGACAGGATATTGCCTTCCAGTTCCTCGGTAATGATCAGCTGGCGCTTGGGAACAACTTTTGGCTCAAAGGTACCCAGACGGTCACGCCCGGTTTCAAGTTCAAATTCTCCTGAACTCAGGCTTCGTACGGTCTTTTTACTTTTGCCGTTTTTACGGTTAGCCTGACCGGCCAGCTTACTCTCGGAAATGTGATGCTCCAGTTCACCGGTCATCATCGATTCCAGAAAATGTTTCATCATCGGTGTCAGTACACCATCAGTGCCGGTCATCTTTTTGCCGGCATATAAGCCTGCTATAGCTTCTTTCTTGAAGCTTTCAAAGTCAAAGTCTTCTTGTGTTGCCATTGTTTATGTCGATAGTTTAAAGTTACACTATTGACACAGTTCGGGAAACACCCTCTTGTAATGGTTGTTACTTTTCGTCCTGTTCGTCCATTTTTTTAATCAGTGCTTCACAAAGGCTGTCAAGGAATTTCGTTCGGTTTATCTTACGGGCTTTCAGTTCCATAAACGTGTGGTAAAAATCGCCTAACTCAATATTAAAGGCTTCTTCAAAAGTTTTAGCTATCAATTTTATGTCTGTATTCCCATTGTTAAATACACCGTGGGAGTACAGTGCATATATGAGTTCCGTCAGTGCCGTTTTACTTGCCGTCCATTTCAATGAATTGTCCGAACCCCTTTTCACATTGATGTTATTGAGCCTGTCTTCCAAATAAACTTGTATCAGGTCATTGGCAATAATCTTGGCAACCTTATAATCGTGTGAAGTAGAAAAACGATGGTCTGCTTCAAAATAAAATGTGTCTAACCACAGCCTTATATCGTGCTTGCCACGCACAAAGAATTTTTCGTCAACGAAAGAATTATTGCTGCGGTAATACTTGTAAAAATCAAGGTTGTTTTCAAAGAACCTTTTTAGCTTTTTCAGTTCTTTGGTAAAATATTTCTTGGTACGCTTGTTCCCGTAGGGTCTTCTTGTTTCGATTTTATAGATGGCATTGTAGTAGATGAGCTTTGAAACAATAACAGGTTTCTGATACTTGAAAAAATGGATTTCTTCTTCCATATTCTTAAAGTCATTTTTCAGTACAAAGTCCTTTAAGTCGGCAAGGCTTTGTATGATATGGTGTATAACGGCTTCAATTCTTTTTATGGGGCAGTCGGTTTCAATCTCCAGTTCCTGGATTGCAGTTTCCAATTTAGATATGTTTCATTGTAAAATTTATCCATTCGCTTCATTTTGATGTAATATATTATTGGTTAATACAGAAAAGCTAACACTGTTCGTATTAGCTTATGATGCAATTACTGCTTAAAAAAATTCAACCTCTACCGTATTGATGATGGAACGATAGATAGATTTTTGTTGCATACTTTAAAGGGTTGTAGTATGATGCAGGTTAGTCTTTGCGAATTACACCTGCATCACCTCCTTTTTTTTACCGATATTTTTTTACGGTTATGCAGTTTACAACCCTTAGTTATTTAATTTTAATAAGTCAATGCCAGCCCCACACCAAAGCCCATATCGCTATCATAATGGGTACGTATACCTATATTCTTATTAATGATATACCTAAGTTCTCCCATATACTCTAAGTCGGTATTCACCATAAAACCACCTCTTAGTCTTTTTGAAATTGGTATATCTTCACGCATTAACTGCAATCTCACAATTCCATCATGATATACTTCTGCCTGAAAATTGACCAGCATAGGTAACGTATACATAAACCCTAAACTGAACGCCCTGCGGGTGTCTTTCTTGTTGGTTTGTCCAAATATGTTCTTTTCGTGTTCATCTTCTCCCATTTTACGGTAGCGGTAATCAAAACCTACAAAGGGCATGAACCATTGCATCTTTCCAATGTATCTACCTAAATGGGTTTCTACTTCATAACCGTGCATACTATTATAGCCTAAACGCCATTCTGTTCCTAATTGGTAGCGTGCATTCATTAGCATAGCTTCTCCATCATTACCATTGGTTGCAAAATCGTTTTGTGCCATAAAATGAGGCATATTACTTTCTCTTTGCAATTCTTTATAGGCTTTTGCCTTGTCGGGTAGATAGGGGTTATTGTAGTCTCCAACTTCAAAGACCCTGTTCATTCCCGCCATCATGTGATATAATATATGGCAATGAAAGAACCAATCACCTTCCTCATTTGCTAAAAACTCAATGGTATCTGTTTCCATAGGCATGATATCCAACACATTTTTAAGCGGCGATTTTTCGCCTTTTCCGTTTATCACCCTGAAATCAAATCCGTGAAGATGCATTGGATGCCGCATCATTGAATTATTATAAATGGTAATCCGTAGAATTTCTCCTTTTTTTACAGGTATTTTGTCAGTTTCCGCAAGTATTTTATTATCCATGCTCCATACATAGCGGTTCATGTTGCCAGTAAGTGTGAATTTCAACTCTTTTACAGGCGCATCATTTGGAAGAGAGGTGTTATAAGGTGATTGCAACATAGCATAATTTAATGTTTTGATGTCTCCCAAGGCATTAGCGTTGTAACGGTTAGCGTCGTTATCCATATCCATACCCTCATGCTTACTGTGGTCTGCTTTTTTTGTTGCATCTCCGGTAATTTCGGGATACATCACTACATTCATGTCCATTTGGTTAAGGCTCATCTTCATGCCCATATCGTCCAAATCGCCATTCATTTTCATCATATCGTTCATCATCTTCATCCCCTCGAAATACTTCAATCGTGGGAGTGGAGAAATAAGCTGTTTGACCCCATCACCTATAAAGTAACTCGCAGATTGTGTCCTGTCTTCGGTTGTTGCTAAGAACTCGTAAGCCAAACCATCTTGAGGGATAGTCACTACAATATCGTAAGTTTCAGAAACGGCAATGATTAACCTGTCCACCTCTACAGGCTCAACATCATTCCCATCATTCGCTACTACTGTAATTTTTCCTCCAGCATACCGTAGCCAGAAATATGAAGACGCCCCTCCATTGGAAACACGCAATCTGACTTTGTCGCCTGCTTTTAGCTTTTTACCATCAATTGTTTTCAAATCGGTGCTATGGCTACCATTTATTAGGATTTTATCATAGTAAACGTCACTGACATCCATCGCCAGCATCCGCTTCCACTCGTTTTTTACCTTTACCCCTAATTTTCCCTCCTTAATAGCTTCAACATATGATTGTGTTGCGCCTTTCTTAATGGCCGCCCAATCATTTGCATTGTGTAGCATACGGTTGATATTATCGGGGTTAAGATTTGTCCACTCACTTAATATAATTGGAACGGTCGGCAAATCGTCAATTCCTTTTCTGAATGTCTTATCATCGCTTCTTTTCTTCATGATAAAACTTCCGTACATGCCAATCTGCTCCTGCAATCCTGAGTGGGAATGGTACCAGTGCGTACCATGCTGGATAATCGGAAAACGGTAGGTGTAGGTTGTGCCCGGTGCGATGGGTTTTTGTGTAAGCCAGGGCACACCGTCTTCTTTATTGGGCAGGAACACACCATGCCAGTGAAGTGATGTGCTTTCTTTCAATTGGTTGTGCACCACTATTTCGGCAGTGTCGCCCTCGGTAAAGGTAAGGGTGGGCATGGGGATTTGCCCGTTTACGGCAATTGCCCTTTTTTGCTTACCTGCATAGTTGACAAGCGTATCTTTTACATACAGCTCGTAATGCACCACTCTCTGTGCAAACAGCGTTTGCGTGCAAAGCAGTATCAGCACTGTTTGCAAAATTCTTATAGGTATTTTATTATATCTGTTCATGATTTGAAAAATTTTATTTAATGCTGTCTTCCATTGTGCTAAACCACGCTATCAAAACCTGCTTATCCTCCGGTGACAATACTGCATTGCGATGAATTAGTGTGTATGATGACAACGGCATTTCCCCGTCCTTAACCTGCCCGGCCATAGCCCTGAACTTGTTTCGCTGCCTGCGGACAGAATAGTCGCCAAATTCGCTAAAGTTGAGTTCCTCTTTCCCCTTTTTTATATGCTCTGCCATGTACCATGCGCCGGGCTGGATACGGCTGTACCACGGATAATGGGTATTGTTGCTATGGCAGTCATAACAGGACTGAACAAGGATAGCCTTTACATTTTGGGGTACGGCGTACACCCTTTCGATATGGGTGGCTGGCACTTCAACCGCCTGGTTCCGTAAGGGCTGAAAGAACTGTATGGCAATCAGGACGACAGCCAGCCCCAATATGATTTTCTTCTTTATGGTCATAATTATTTTATTGTGGCTTCATCTTTTTGTGTCTACTGTTTTTTCACATACTTGGCATAATTCTCCTTGTTTTCAAAATAAGAAACTTCACCGTCATTTCCTGTCACAGCAATCACCGCATTAGCTTTGTCTACCTGCTTATGGGAATAGGGGTCTATCGCCATCCGCACGGTCGCATCTTTTGGAATACGTTCCTTACACATTTCGCAACATCCGTAATAGGTTTTACCGTCAAATTTTACTTCAAACTGCTTTTTGCCGATATAGGCATCGTTGACCATGCAGACTTCATCCGATGGAACCAATTCACCTATTTGGGTAGTATGTCCGTTGCTTTCCGGAGTTGCCTGCGAATGCTGCTGTTCCGCTTCATCCTTATTTGACCCCGCCTGACCGCAAGCGGTGAATAGCAGGGTTAATAAGGAAATAAAGCCAATTATTATTTTGTTCATGTCCAAACTTGTTTTTTTAAATTTTATTATTTACTATCTTCAAACTCTTTTAGCTTGCGCTTCATTAGTTGAATTTCTTCCGCTTGGGTTTTAAGTATATTTTTTTGCAGCTCTATCAGTTCCGGGTCGGTCAGGTGTGCCTTTTCGGACATCAATATGGCTGCTGCGTGATGGGGTATCATACCCTTTGCAAACTGCTTGTCCCCGATATTGATTTGTTCCCTGATACCAAACCATGAAAAGATGCCAACAGCAACCGAGATGATGGCTATCGCCCAATTCATCTTCCTGTTGGGGTACATTACTTTCATTATCGCTAATTCGATAAGCAGCATTGCCGAGGTCATCAGCAGGGTCATGTACAAATTGTTGATATTGGGTATCAGGTTCTGCCACCCGTCAATCATGGCGTACATGATAAAATACATCACTGCGAACATTGCGACAGCCATCACCGCAAAGCGTTTGTACATGGCAGAAGCATGTTTTGTATTGTGCGTGCCATGCTCCGAGGAATGACCCGCATGGTGACTGTTTTGCATATTTTCCATAACCCTGAATTTTATTTGCTGTTAATTGTTTTTTCCACCTTACCGCAGGTCAGCATTTTAGAGCCGTAGTAAGGGTTTTTGATTTCCTTGTTTTCGCTAAACCAAACAGCACCCTTACCGTCATTGAACATCGGGCAATGGTCTTGATACAATGTTTGCGATGTACCGAACAAATCAATTAGGTCTTTCAAATCTTCGCCAAGCGAGGCTAAATGTTCCCGCTGGTGGTGAATGTTGCCAACATTTTCCCCGATATGTTCTGCGTGTTCTTTAGCATCGTCCGCTATGTCCATGTACTTTTTGTGCTTATCAGCAGGAACGGCTTTCATGTCCACTTTATTCAGGGTAGCTAACAGCTTTTTCCCTGAACTGGCGGCAGCTTTGTCATCGTCCGAAACAAGGGCGTTCTTTAAGGACAGATAATCGGTAACTATGGGCGCAATAGAAAAGTTTTTTGCTTCTTCTTTTCCTGTTGCTTTTGCTTCCTGACCGCTCGGAGTTTCACTCACAACGGGCGCAGCTACCGTATCATCCTCTTTTGGTTGGGAAGCTGACTGTTCTTGTGATACAACAGCAGTATCACTTGAAGACTGCTCGTTTTTGTTGGATGCCTGATTGCATGATACTGTTACAAATGCCATGATAACAGCAATGATTGATAATGTTAGATTTTTCATTTTTATTTATTTTTTGATTTTTAAAAAACTTGCGTTAATAGCCACTACAATGGTGCTTACACTCATCAGCACAGCACCCATAGCGGGACTTAAAACAAAATTCGGATAGAGTACGCCTGCCGCAAGCGGTATTGCCACCACGTTGTAGCCAACCGCCCATATCAGGTTCTGTAGCATCTTTTTGTAGGTAAGTTTGCCGAAGTCAATCAGTTTGACCACATCCCTCGGGTCGCTGTCTACCAATATGATATCCGCTGTTTCGGCAGCCACATCCGTACCGGAACCCACGGCAATGCCCACATCTGCCTGTGCCAGTGCCGGGGCATCGTTCACACCGTCACCTGTCATGGCAACCACTTCACCTTTGTCCTGAAACTCCTTTACTTTTTCCTGCTTGTTGTGCGGAAGCACATTAGCCAAATACCCGTCCATACCCAATTTTCCGGCTACGGCAGCAGCAATCCTGTCGTTGTCCCCGGTGAGCAGAAAGGACTTGATGCCCATTTTTTTGAGTTCCTCAATCGCCTGTGCCGAACCCTCACGGATGCTGTCTGCCAAAGTAATGATGCCGATTACCCGGTCATCAATGAGGACAAAGTTGACCGTTTCGGCTTCCTGATTGATTTCGTTTGGAATTTCCGGCAGGGAAAGGTGGTTTTCGGTGAAATAATTCGGGCCGCCAGCTACGATATTTTTGCCGTTCACGACACCTTTAACGCCTATGCCCTGCATATAGCTAAAGTTTTCAGATTTCCATAAGGCAAGGCTTTTTTCTTTCAATGTAGCCATAATGCCTTTGGCGACATGGTGTTCCGAATTTTGCTGTACTGCGGCAGCATACTGGATAACCTCATCGGCATTATATTCATCCGTTAACGGTATAACCTTTTCTACGGCATGGGAACCTTTGGTGAGCGTTCCGGTCTTATCAAAAATGACGGTGGAAAGTTTGCGGGTGGTTTCAAATGCCGTACGGTTGCGGATGAGCAGGCCATTGGTCGCCGAAAGCGTTGTGGAAATGGCGACCACCAACGGGATAGCCACGCCCAATGCGTGGGGGCAGGCAGTTACCATCACCGTCACCATTCTTTCAAGCGCAAAGGCAATATCTCCACTGCTTGCATACCAATAGGCAAATGTGCCTATGCCTACGGCAATGGCAATAAAGGTGAGCCATTTGGCAACTTTGTCCGCAAGGTTTTGCGTATTGGACTTAGTAGCCTGTGCCTCCTGTACAAGATTGATAACCCGGTTCAGGTAGCTGTCTTTTCCAACGGCTGTTACCTCAACTTTCAGCGCACCATCGCCATTGATCGAACCTGCAATGACCTTTCCGTCTTTTTCCTTTTTTACGGGAACACTTTCACCAGTAAGCATACTTTCGTTGATATACGAAAGCCCCTCCAGTACCAATCCATCGGCTGGAATTTTTTCACCCGGTTTTATGATAGCCGTTTCACCACTTTGCAGGTCTTCGAGCTTTATCTTTACGGCTTCTCCGCCACGTTCCACGGTAACATCGTTGGGCAGCAAAGCCACCAATGACTGTAATGCCCGTGAAGCAGCCATTTGGGAACGCATTTCCAGCCAATGCCCTAATAGCATGATGTCAATTAGGGTTGCCAGTTCCCAAAAGAAGTCCATACCCTGCAAGCCAAAAACAACGGCTACGGAATAGACATAGGCTACGGATATGGCGATAGCAACAAGGGTCATCATCCCTATGGCTTTGGCTTTCACCTCGCCAATCATTCCCTTTAGGAATGGTAAGCCTCCATAGCAATAAATCACCGTACCCAATGCCAGCAGCACATATTTATCGCCATTGAAAGCAAGGGAGAAACCCAACCATTGCTGTATCATGTGCGACAGGAGCAGGATAGGGATTGTAATGACAAGGCTTATCCAAAAACGTGTGAGGAAATCGCCTGTATGATGCCCCTCATGTTTATTAAAGTTTTCGTCAGCATGGCCATGTTGAGAATGCCCGGAATGCCCATGTCCTGATGTGTGTTCATGAGAAGCTGACGCACCGCCAACGGGCATCAATTGCATGCTACAGAGTGGGCATTTGCCCGGTTCGTCTTTTAGCACCTGCGGGTGCATAGGACACGTATATTTATTCATAACAAGGAGTTTTAAGTTATGTTGCACTTATTTTTTTTGCCATCTCATGGGTCATTTCTTCGGCATAAGTACCATAGGCATTAACAAGTAGCCCTTTATCCTTACCGTCATAGGATAATATGACATAAATCACGGCATTGTTATCTGGACTGCTGTCGAGGCTTTCAAACCTATGAGTTTCCGTAACCGTAAAATCCTCCGGTTTTAGTTTCAGGCTCCTTGACGCACAGTACAGGCAGTCTGGCAACAGACTAAAGTCCATACTGTACCCACGCTGTCTTAGGTCTTTAAGCGCCTGCACCATGTCATTGTCCTGTACCATAGCTTTCAGACCTGTTATTTAATGGTTTCGACCGTACTGCCGCAGGTAAGCATCTGTGAGCCGTAATATGGATTTTTAACGACATTCTCTTTACTTAGCCAATTGGCTCCCTTACCTCCATTGTACATAGGGCAGTGCTGGTAATAAACGGGGGTGTCCTGTTTAGAAACTTTGGCCAGTGTGTAGATGCTTCCCGAAAGTGCCGCAAAAGCACTTCTTTGTTTTGCAACGTCTTTTGATTTTGAAATGCTTTCCGCATTGGCCGTCAAGTCCTGCATCACTTTCATCCAAGCCGTATGTTCCTCTGCCGATAGCTTGTTCATATCGACTGCTTTAAGGGATGCGGCCAATTCAGCGGCTTTGGCAGATGCGGTCGCCGCATCGGTTTTTATCAAAGCGTCTTTCACTGAAAAGTAGTTGTCAAATACAGCTTTTAGCTGTGATTGGTTTTGGGCTGCATCTTTGTTAGCGGATGCTGCCATTTGGCCATGGTCGTGATTGCCATGTCCGGCATTCATGTCCATTCCCGCCTCTTTGTTTTTGGCAACCGTCTTCACGGGTCTATCATACTGGCAGCAACCAGCCAGTTTAGCATATACGTCATCCGGCGCACGGAACTTCTCACTGTCATAACCAGCCAAAGCAATACGTTTCAGGATTTCATCCTGATTTGTTTTGTCGCCGTCATAGGTGAGCGTAGCCATCTTGGTATCTTTGTTCCAGTCCACGCTGGCTACCTTTTTTACGTTACCTGCTTTTTCGATGGTGGTTTTGCACATACCACAATTGCCGTAAATCTTTACGGTTTCTGTTTTCGCATTCTTGATTTGTGCGAAGCCGTTTATTGATGATAGTAACACGGCGATTACCATCACTATTTTTGATAATGATTTCATAATAATTACATTTTGAGAAACGGGGGATTGATAAACCCGTTTCTGTTTTAAATTTTAAGTAAATGATACAAATAGGGGATTTGCAAAAGCCGGAACAGCTTCTGACAGGACACACCTATGGCTATCAGACCATAGTTTTAGCTTATTTTAGGCGGTAGCCAAATGGAGAAAAAGCCCGAAGAATAGTAGGCTTCTTTGAAACCGAATTTTTGCTTTTTAGCTGCTGCTAAGTGATTTTTTGCCTTTAATTCGATTATGGTTGGGACATTTAGGGAAGTGGTTGAAGCACCGCACCTGCAAGAGCTGTGTGAACAGCCGCCCCCGCATTTGTCACTTTTGCATTTTTTACAGGATTTGCCCTTGCAACCTTTTTTATGTTCTGATTTTTTGGATTTCTCCTTTGAGCAGGAAGACTGCTCGGTCTTTGTTGAATTTTTGGAACAGGCATAGCTCTGACTTGGCATCATAAAGAAAACCAAACAGAACAATGTCAAAATGCCTATATGTATTCTATAACTTTTCAACGCAACAAAGTTACAAATTAGATTGGTTTTTTATATCGTTTTACGTTTTTTTTTGCTATATGGACAAAAAAATGCCATATACGCAATAACCTATCGCCTTTTTTCAGAATTGATAAAATGCCCTTTTTCAGCAACCCAACCTCATAGAAAATTCGGTCGGAAAAAGGGCATTTCAAAAAGTTGTTGGCTTAGGCGTCCAAAGGTTCAATTTTGAAGCCTGCCTTTTGCACGGTCGATATTACTTCCTGCTCGGTAATGCCCTCGGACTTCACTGTAAGTACCTTGTCCTTGTTGGCAGTGTCCACTTCCCAATGGCAGATACCCTCTGCCTTGTCCAAGTGCGGTTTTACAGATGCGATACAACCTCCGCAATTGATGTTCGTCTTGAATTGAAATTGTTTATTTTCCATTGTTAATAAATTTTAGAGTTATCTGATAATGCAAATTTCCGTACTATTCAGTTCAGTATTGTTGTGTAATTTCTTGTTTGATTTGTGAGATTTACTGTTTTATTTCTTCCACTTCAACCGCAGGCTGTTACTGACCACGCTCACGCTGCTCAATGCCATTGCCGCACCCGCAATCATCGGGTTGAGCAGGAAGCCGTTAACAGGGTAAAGGATACCTGCCGCTACCGGAATGCCGATTACGTTGTAGATAAACGCCCAGAACAGGTTTTGCTTGATGGTGGCTACGGTCTGTTTGGACAAACGTATTGCCTGCGGTATTTTGGTCAGGTCGGATGAAATGATGGTCATCTTGGCTACGTCCATTGCGATGTCGCTGCCTTTGCCCATTGCGATACTTACATCGGCTGTTGCCAATGCGGTGCTGTCGTTGATACCATCGCCCACCATTGCCACTACCTTTCCTTTACTTTGCAGTTCTTTCACAAAGTCGGCTTTGTGCTGTGGCAAAACTTCGGCTTTGTAATGCTTGATGCCTGTCTGCTCCGCAATGGCTTTAGCGGTAGCTTCATTATCTCCGGTCAGCATATACAGGTCAATGCCCATATCCTGCATTTCCCAGATAGCCTGCACCGATGTTTCCTTAATCTTATCGGCGATAGCAATTACAGCAAGAGCCTGTTTGCTGTTTGCAAACCAAATAACGGTTTTGGACTGTTTGCCCCATTCTTCGGCCTGGTCTTGTAATTCGCTGGCAATGGCAATGTTGTTTTCTGCCAATAGCTTTTTGTTGCCTACATAATAGGTTTCGTTGTCATGGTCTGCTTTTGCGCCTTTGCCCGTAATGCTGTCGAACATGGATAAAGAGGTGGCCGCTACATCGTCAAGATGCTTCACTACGGCTTCTGCCAATGGATGCTCGGATTGCTTTTCGATGCTCAAAAGGACTTCTTTTGCGGTGACCTCATGGTTCAGCCATTTAATGCCCGTTACCTGTGGTCTTCCCTCGGTGATGGTTCCGGTTTTGTCCAAAACGATGACATTTACTTTTTTGGCCAGTTCCAAACTTTCGGCATCCTTTATCAAAATGCCATTTTCAGCACCTTTACCAACGCCTACCATAATAGCGGTGGGTGTCGCTAAGCCTAAAGCACAGGGGCAGGCAATGACCAATACCGTAACGGCTGCCAGCAGACCTTGAACAACCCCGTTTTCGCCTCCCAAAATCAACCATAGTGTAAATGTCAGGATGGCAATACCTATCACTGTGGGAACAAAGATGCCCGCAATCCTATCGACCAGTTTCTGTACGGGTGCTTTGCTTCCCTGTGCATCCTGCACCATTTTGATGATGTGGGCAAGCATGGTTTCTTTGCTCACTTTTACCGCCCTGAACCGGAAGCTGCCTTTTTGGTTAATCGTTCCTGCAAATACTTTTTCTTTTTCTTTTTTCAATACAGGTACAGGCTCACCGCTTAACATGCTTTCGTCCACATACGAATTGCCCGATATGACCATACCGTCTACCGCAATCTTTTCACCGGGCTTTACGAGTATCACATCACTTGCGCTTACGTCTTCGATAGCGGTCTGCTTTTCCGTTCCGTCCGCCTGTACCACGATGACCGTTTTCGGCTGCAAGCCCATCAGTTTCTTAATGGCTGAAGAGGTGTTGCCTTTGGCTCTTTCTTCCAGCAGTTTCCCCAAGAGGATGAATGCGATAATAACGGCTGCCGCTTCAAAATATACGTGGGCGTGCAGTCCCCGTTGATGCCAAAAGTCGGCAAACAGCATATTGAAAACACTGAACAGGTAGGCAATACCTGTACTCAATGCCACCAGCGTATCCATATTGGCGGAACGGTGCTTTGCCTGCTTCCAAGCGTTCACAAAAAAATCCCTGCCCAACCATATTACAACGGGTGTGGAAAAGAGCCACATTATCGGGTCTGCATAGGGCATATCCATAAAGAACATTCCTATGACTACCACGGGCAGGGAAAGGATAATTGCCCAAATGGTCTTGTTTTTCAGGGTTCGGAATTTCTTTTCGTGGATGGCTTCGAGCGTTTCCTGCTGCTTGGTTTCGTCTTCAATCAATAGGTCGTAACCTACTCCCTGAAACGCTTTTTGCAGGGTGAAGGCATCGGTCATATTGGGCAGATATTCTACGGTAAGATTGCCCGTTGCAAAGTTCACGGAAGCATTAACTACTCCCGGTTGGTATTTCACAATGCTTTCGGCACTGCCCGCACAGGATGCACAGGTCATGCCCAATACCGGAAAAGCACTTTTAACCGTAGGAATTCCGTAACCTAAATCTTTAATTGCCTTAACAGCCTCGCCTACGGTTTCATTGCTATCTACTGTAATCGCTGCCCTGCGGTTGTTCAGCTCTACTTTATGGGTTTCTACGCCTTTTACCTGTGCCAATCCCTTTTCAACGATTAATGCACAGTGTTCGCTTTCTACATCCTCCAATGGAATGTATATATTTTCTCTGTTTGTCGCCATATTTGCCTGCTTTAATTTACAATACAAAATTGGCTATTATATTTATGGGTACTGTTGTGAAATTTTGGATTTGATTTGTAAGATTTACTTACACTTTATCCAACGGTTTTCTTTTATCCTCTTTAATCTGTTTGAAATGGCTTGGTGTTAGCCCGGTAACTTTTTTAAACTGGTTACTCAAATATGCCACGCTCGAATAATTTAGGCGGTTCGCAATCTCACTTAATGACAACTCATCATACACCAACAATTCTTTGACTTTCTCCACCTTTTGGGCGATAAAGTATTTTTCAATGGTTGTACCCTCTACCTCTGAAAACAGATTGGACAGGTAATTGTAATCGTGATGCAATTTGTTGCATATTTCACTCAAAGTGGTCAGCTGATTTCGCTGCAAAGTGGTCACATTTTGATTGGCGAAAGAAATTCACTCCAGGGTTCGGCCGGCCTGGCAAGTTAACAAAGGGTTTTGTCTTGCCTTACAAAGGCACTTATGTTTGCGATTCTAGGGTTGTCTGATCCGTAAGTCCCATCTCCTTGACACACGAACTCAAATAAAGGTCTACAATCGATTTTACAGCACCTTTAGGCTTGTACCCGATGACAATCAGATCCTCTTCTTAGCGGCGCTTAAAAGATATTTTTCACGCCAGCTTAGGGAGACACCAATCGATAAACTTCTTATCTGCAGGTCAAACGGACCACTTTGCAGCGAAATTGCCTGTCACTATAGTACGGAATAGGGTGTCAGCATGTTTGCGGAATTCCTGACCAGTTTTGCCGAAATACCCAGGTTGAAATTATTGCATGCAATTAAATAGTCCAATTTGTCAGTTTTGTCAATTTTTCCAACTCATCTTTTTCCTTGATCTTCCCGCGTAGAGAGGCCAGCGACATCAAATCGCGTATGAAATCGCTCGACATCACAACGTCCTTCCACCCTTTATGGGGCAAAGTCTTTTAAGGAGATTTTGCCCTATTTTTTTGGTTTTAAAGAATTGTTTTGGGGTTGGTTAGCTTGGTGGGTCTGTCTAGTTTCGTAGCTCGACACTCCCCGTCTTATGAAGTACAACAACCTTCTACGTGTCTATATCAATTGAGATTGCGAATGATTTTGAACCGACCAACTTTGTTTTACTGAAATGAATAAGGTTTGGGCTCATCATAATTCCCTAACGCCTTAGCCAGATTTTCCCTCATTTGCTTAACCAATATCCTTGGCCTGATCACTTTAATTTTTGAACCAAAGCCTAACAACTCACGTTCAAGCTCAAAGTTCAGGATCACCTTGATGCTAAATATTTTACCCCCGTCTTCCTCTGCTAAAAGTTTCTGTGTATGATGCAATGGTTTTGTGATGATATAGGGGGCATTGGCATCATCTATCCAAAATACCACTTCACAATCTCGTTGACCTGGTGATTTGGTTACCCCAATCACATCACTATAATACGTGGCCAGATCTATGAGATTATTTTCACGGTAAGCGTCCTCATGCAACTCGATGGCTTGGATTCGGTCCAATGCCAGGTTCAGCAGGTTTCCGCCGCGACCATGCCGCTGTCCTAAAACAAACCAACGATTTCGATATTCTTTTAGCAAATAACCACTGAAGCAAAATGTACTGGCATCCCTCGCTTTGAAAGATCTGTAGGTAACGCAAATTGTTTTTTTTGACACAATCGCCTTACGGATTACTTCAATGTATTCAAGCCCTTTCAGATGATCGTTCTTTTCAAAGTCAACCACCGGCGAATTATGGGTCTTTTGTGAGTATATTTTATCTTCCAGTTTACTTACCATCTCGGTCAGATCGCTGAAATGATCAAAGCCTTTAAACTGTTTTAACAAGCCAGATACCTCGCTCAGAACATGCATATCCTGCGAACTAATTGGACTGTTCGTGATGCTATAATTCTTGTCAGCGTAAGCATAATATTTTTTATCAACCACAACAATTGGCGCTTCGTAACCCAACTTATTACTGCGCATCATCTCAATATCCGCCTGCACCGAACGCCGGCTGACACCTTTTTCAATGCCTTCAAATTCATACAAGGCATCGGAGCAAGCTTCGATCAGGTCGTCGAGTGTCCACTTACGGTAACGGTTCTGTAGGCAGTTATCTATAGTACGGTAGCGGATAAGGGCGTTACGGTTGACAGGCATATGCGGCGGTTGAGAATATTTTATAAATATTAAAAATATTTTTCACTGCGCAAAAAGACTGCGCACTGAGTCCCAACCTTTGTATAGTTGCAAGCGTGCATTGCCATTAAAGAGGGGAAATGTGCGCTCAAGTCAGCAGAATAATTATATTAAACCTTTCAATCAATAACTATGTTACTTACCATAACCACCACACATACTCCGGCCGCTGATTTAAGCTATCTGCTGCATAAACATCCCGCTAAGATTCAGTCGGTCGATCTATCTGCCGGAAAGGCACACATTTTCTACCCGGAGGTAAGTGCAGAGAAATGTACTGCTGCTTTATTGCTCGACATCGACCCGGTTGGGTTGGTGCGAAGCGCAGGCCCGCAGGGTAATGATTTTGCATTAGAGCAATATGTGAACGACCGCCCCTATGTATGTAGTTCGTTTATGAGTGCCGCTATTGCCAAAGCATATTCGTCTGCATTAAACGGAAGATGCAAAGATAAACCGGAACTGGTTGACGTAGCTATGCCTTTTGTGGTCAAACTTTCCGTATTACCGGTACGCGGCGGAGATACTCTTTTAAGATCTTTATTCGAGCCGCTGGGTTATGCTGTTAATGCAACGCAGCATCAGCTTAACCCAGCTTTTCCAGAGTGGGGCATTAGTCGATACTTTACGGTCGAACTCAGTAATCAGATCACCTTGCAGCAATTGCTGTCACATTTGTATGTACTCATTCCGGTTTGCGATAATGACAAGCATTACTGGGTATCGAAAGATGAGATCGAAAAGCTGTTAAACAAAGGGAAGGACTGGCTGGATGAGCATCCCGCAAAGGAATTGATCGTTCGCCGTTATCTTAAAAATCAGCATTCTCTGGCTAATAAAGCTTTCGAAGTGCTATTCAGTAAAGAAGCGACCGATGAAGATGTAGAAGAAGCAGTAATAGGAAACGAAAATAGCGTAGAAACGGAGATACCCAAATTGCGTATACATGACCAGCGATTGCAGGCTGCAAGGGATGAGTTTCTGTCTGCCGGTGTTAAATCTGTAGCCGACCTAGGTTGCGGCGAGGGCAGGCTGCTGAGACTCTTACTGGCTGAAAAGCAGTTTGAAATGATACTGGGCATGGATGTGAGTTACCGCTCATTAGAGATCGCCCAAGAACGTCTGAAGCTTGATCGACTGCCTGAAAAACAACGCCAAAGAATTCAACTGATACAGGGCTCATTAACTTATAGTGATAAACGGCTGGAAGGCTTCGATGGCGCAGCATTAGTAGAAGTGATCGAACACCTGGATGAATCGCGTTTAGCTGCGTTAGAACGTTCAGTTTTTGACTACGCAAAGCCGGAGATGATCGTAGTAACTACGCCTAATGCCGAATATAACGTAAAGTTTGAAAATTTTGAAGAAGGCAAAATGCGCCATACCGACCACCGTTTCGAATGGACACGAAAAGAATTTGAAGGCTGGGCAACGGATATATCGGTCCGTTATAGCTATAATGTGATTTTCAAACCTATTGGCGATGTCGACCCGGAAGTAGGTGCACTAAGCCAGATGGCAGTATTTAGTCGGGCGTCAAAAAATGCAGAAGAATTGGTATAAGCTTTAGAATCAAAAAAAATGTTAACTAGTAAAAATATACAAATACCAGAACTATCATTAGTGGTATTGATAGGGGCAACTGGC
The DNA here is from genome assembly GCF_030182585.1 of Pedobacter faecalis. Lineage (NCBI taxonomy): Bacteria > Pseudomonadati > Bacteroidota > Sphingobacteriia > Sphingobacteriales > Sphingobacteriaceae > Pedobacter > Pedobacter faecalis. The sequence goes on from NZ_JARXOW010000001.1 coordinate 999,712, forward strand.
TCTGGAAAGTCATCATTTGCGCGCAAGCATTTCAAGGCTACTGAGATCGTATCTTCTGACGTTTGCCGCAGCATAGTAAGCGACGACGAAAATAATCAGGCAGCATCTGCCGATGCCTTTGCTCTTGCGAGGTACATAACCGGCATGCGTTTGAAGAACGGTTTGCTGACTGTGATCGATGCGACGAATGTACAGGAAGAAGCCCGTAAAGACTGGATAAACCTGGCGCGCGAATATCATTGCCTGCCAGTAGCGATCATACTGAATATGCCTGAGAAAGTTTGTGCACAGCGCAACGCATTACGGTCAGATCGAAACTTTGGCGCTCACGTACTTCCGCAGCATATTTCACAGTTGAAACGTAGTTTTAAAAAACTGAAGTATGAAGGCTTCCGCCAGATCATCGAGTTGCGTTCGCCTGAGGAAGTTGAGGCCATAACCGGCATTACCCGCGATCCGCTTTACAATAACAAAAAGCAAGAGAATGGACCATTCGACATCATTGGCGACGTGCACGGCTGTTTTGATGAGCTGATAGAATTATTAGCAAAACTTGGCTATACGAATAATACCGGCACATGGGCACACCCTGATGGCAGAAAAGCTGTTTTCGTTGGCGATCTGGTTGACCGCGGGCCTAAAACGCCTGATGTTCTTAAACTGGTGATGTCAATGACCGCATCGGGCAATGCTTATTGTGTACCGGGAAACCACGACGTTAAATTAATGCGTTGGTTGAATGGCAAAAACGTCCAAGCCAAGCACGGATTACAGGAATCAATAGATCAATTGAATTTGGAAACACCTGAATTCAGGGAAGCAGTAAGGAAGTTTATAGATGGTCTTATCAGTCATTATGTTTTTGACGATGGTAAGCTGGTCGTATCCCATGCCGGTTTAAAGCAGAGCATGCAGGGACGCGGCTCCGGTGCTGTTCGTGAGTTTTGTCTGTATGGGGAAACCACTGGTGAGATCGATGAATTCGGGTTGCCGGTTCGTTTGAACTGGGCTGCCGAGTATAAAGGCAAAGCTATGGTCGTTTATGGCCATACGCCTGTACCGCAGGCACAATGGCTAAACAATACCATTGATATTGATACCGGCTGTGTATTTGGGGGCTCGCTAACAGCTTTGCGTTATCCGGAACGAGAACTGGTTTCAGTTAAAGCTGCAAAAGTATATTGTGAGCCGGTAAGGCCTTTGAATCATGGCCATCAGACAACTGGGAATCTAACCATTCAACAGGAAAGTGATCATGTGCTCGATATTGCTGACTTTACCGGGAAACAGATCGTGGAAACGCGCTTAGGCAATAACATTACCATTCGGGAAGAAAACGCTATTGCTGCATTAGAAGTGATGAGTCGTTTTGCGGTAAACCCTAAGTGGTTGATATATCTGCCACCGACCATGAGCCCGTCGAAAACAAGTATCCTAGACGATTACCTGGAATTCCCAACCGAAGCATTTGAATATTACAAAGCTGCCGGTATCAATCGTGTGGTATGCCAGGAAAAGCATATGGGATCGAGAGCAGTAGTCATCGTCGGTAAAGACGAGGGCGCCATCAGTAAGGCATTTGGCATCACCAGCGAAGGAATCGGAACGATTTATACCCGTACCGGTCGGGCTTTTTTTAATGATAAGGAAACCGAGCAGGCTTTATTGCACAGATTAAATACCGCACTGGATAATTCAGGCTTTTATGAAAAGTTCAACACCGATTGGGTTTGCCTGGATGCCGAACTAATGCCCTGGAGCGCTAAAGCGCAAGCATTGCTGCAAACACAGTATGCCTCGGTTGGGAGTGCGGCCACCCATGCTTTAAATGATGTAAACGCAGCGTTGGAACAACTAACACAAAGAGACGCCAATGGAGCGGCTTTGTTAACTGAATACAGTGAAAGGGCACAGGAAGCAAAACAGTTTATAGCTGCTTACCAGCAATACTGTTGGCCGGTAAATGGCCTTGATGATTATAAGCTGGCACCGTTCCATATCCTTGCATCTGAAGGAAAGCTTTGGACGAGTGAAACTCACGAATGGCACATGGAGCAGATAAAAAATATCTGCTCGGCTGATCCGGCCATACTGTTGGCAACCCCATACAAGGTAGTCGACCTGGATAACGAAACCAGCATCGGAGATGCAACCTCCTGGTGGTTGGAATTAACCGGTAAAGGCGGCGAGGGCATGGTGGTAAAGCCTCACAATTTCATCGAAAAAGATGGAAAAGGATTAATTCAACCGGCTATAAAGATTAGGGGGCGAGAATATCTGCGCATTATCTATGGCCCGGAGTATACGGCTCCCGATAACATGGTGCGCCTGAAACAACGTGGATTGAATGCCAAACGCAGCATGGCCATGCGCGAGTTTGCCCTTGGTATAGAGGGTTTACAACGCTTTACCGATAAGGAGCCGTTGAGGCGCGTACATCAGTGTGTATTTGGTGTACTGGCTATGGAAAGTGAGCCGGTTGACCCACGATTATAAATGAAAACGAACATGAAAGAAATTATCCTGCAAAAACTGCTAGAACTGGAGCAGAATGAAAATATAAAAATACTGTACGCCTGCGAGTCGGGCAGCCGGGCCTGGGGCTTTGCTTCGCCGGATAGCGACTTTGACGTTCGTTTCATTTATACCCGAAATATTGACTATTACCTCAGTATAGCCGATTCAACAGATGTGCTTGGCTTGCCTGTTAACGAAGTGCTGGACATTGGCGGCTGGGATATCAAAAAGGCGCTTAAGCTGTTCCTAAAATCGAATGCTCCCTTGTATGAGTGGCTGCAGTCGCCGATCATCTATCGCCAGGATATGGCTTTTGTTATGGAACTTAGTAGCCTGATGCCGGTATATTTTTCACCACGGTCTGCCGCTAACCATTATTTATCAATGGCAACCAATACGCTCCGCGATGATCTGCAAGCAGAACAGGTGAAGCTAAAGCGCTATTTTTATGCGTTACGCCCGGCCTTGGCTTGCCTGTGGATCATAGAAAAGCAAGGCGTACCGCCGATGGAATTTAAGCCGCTTCGCGCGCTAATAACTGATGAAGTGATACAAGCGCATATCAGCAGATTGTCGGACAGGAAAAAGGATGCCAATGAGAAAGCTTTTATAGAGCGTGTTATAGAGCTAAATGATTGGCTGACCCAGACAGTCGAATATTGCAGAGGAAAGTTGCCGTTATTACCGTCAGTTAGAAAAGATACTTTAGAACTGGATGGTGTTTTTAGAAAATACCTGCTGCCATGACATTTGAAGAACTAAAAAAACATAAAGAACTGGTTCTGCTGGACTGTATAAGCGGCAGCACTGCTTACAATCTTAATGTTAAAGGATCAGACGTGGATAAGAAAGGTGTTTTCATCATGCCCCAGAATCAGTTGTACGGATTTGAGCGCCAGGAACAAATAGCTAACGATACAAATGATGAGGTATATTTTGAGATCGGCCGTTTTTTAGAGTTACTAACCAAGAACAATCCTAATATCCTCGAATTGCTGGCCACGCCCAATGAGTTTGTGCTGTGCCGCCACCCGGTAATCGATTTGATCAAACCGACAGATTTCCTATCAAAGCTTTGTTTGGACACCTTTGCGGGGTATGCACAAACACAAATAAAAAAAGCACGCGGCCTAAACAAGAAGATCAATAAACCACTCGATGCCGAAAGAAAATCGGTACTGGATTTCTGTTATGTGATTTACAATAATGGCAGCATTTCTCTTACAGAATGGCTGAAGGAAAGCAACTATAATCAAAATGAATGCGGATTGACAACCGTAGATCATTTTCGAAGCACTTATCTCCTTTATCATAAAAAACAATTAAAAAACGATGCGTATTTCAGAGGAATTGTTTCAGGTCCGGATGCAGATGATGTACAGCTAAGTCCGGTACCTAAAGGCTTGGAACCGTTGGCTGTTATGAACTTTAATAAAGACGGCTATTCGGTTTATTGCAAAGAATATCGCGAGTATCGCGAATGGGAGGAAAAGCGCAATCAGTTGCGCTATCAAAGCACCTTATCGCACGGCAAGAGTTACGATGCTAAGAACATGATGCACACCTTCCGGTTACTTACAATGGCGGAAGAAATAGCGCTTCATAAGGAAGTGATAGTTTACCGGAATGATCGCGATCATTTATTAAAAATCCGGAAGGGCGAGTTTCAATTTGAGGAATTGATGGAGATGGTGGAAGAAAAAATGGAGAATATTAAAGTTCTTTATGATAAATCTCAATTGCCCGACCGACCAGATGTGAAATTTGCAGAAAACATCTTGATACAAATACGGATGCAGATTTATAGGTAGTCTTTTAAATTATTTACCTTTTAGAACGAAACTATCTTTACTACTAGAGAGAGTTTTATAAGGAATGGATAATTCTCTACTAGAAATAAACGGGTCGAAATAAAATGCATGCAAAGAAATCGGAATATTCTTCCATGCCAATAGTGTATAACCGGTAGTTAACTTTAATGGTTTTGTTTATGCCCAAAATAGGTAGTCGTTTTGAGCTATTTGGCAGACTGATTCAACTCAAAAATCCCTGGATTCATATTTAGTCCCCTTTTTATATATTTCCATGTATCCACACCCCGCCGAAACACGCGAAATAGTCTATACGTTTGTAGGAGACGATCAATAACACCGAAATTATTATCAAGGCTTCCTACAGCAACCAAACCGATCGGGAAACTCGTTGACTGAGTAAAACAGGCGAGTCTGCCTGCCTTCGATGAAACTTGTCAGGTACTGGGCGAAATCATAAAGTAAACCAATAAAAAGATAACCCCCTGTCGCGTAGTCGGCCGGGGGTTATTCACAATAAGCCATAAGGGCTGGTCCTCATCTGGTATAATAACATAGTTTCTACATATTAACTTGATAATAAGTCGATAATTAAAAGAACTTTAAAATATCCTTGACATATCCTTGGCATATCAAATAGATATATCAACGATACACCAAGGATATATCAACGATATACCAAGGATATACCAACCCTCTATTTATTATGTAATTATTACCTATAAATTATCTATTTAATAGCATCTTGGTGTACACCGTTTAAGATGAATTTTTCTCTAAATCATAATTGCTGTTGCAGCGGGTACAGTTTGGTAGACTAAGGAATAAACTTAGTGATCGAAATGATGTTAATTCTGTACTATATCCGGTCCAGGATTAGCGCTAAGTGCGGATGCTAATCACCGACTCCCTCATCAACTCCTCTGCATCTCTGACCATTTGCGCTGAACCTATAAAAATGGCCGACCGCTGGTGCAATTCTGTAGGTTCAATTTCCAAAATCCGGTTAAAGCCATCACTGGCCACTCCCCCTGCCTGTTCGACAATAAAAGCCATTGGGTTACATTCATAAAGCAACCTGAGTTTGCCTTTTGGCGAAGCCGCTGTAGTGGGATAAATATAGATTCCACCTTTAATGAGGTTTCGGTGAACATCAGCGACCATGGAGCCTATATAGCGTGATGTGTATGGCCTGTTGGTTTGTTTATCTTCCGTTTGGGCGTACTTCAGGTACTTTTTTACACCCTCCGGAAAGTGAACGTAATTGCCTTCGTTTAAGGAATAGATATTTCCGGACTCCGGGGTTTTCATATTGGGGTGCGACAGGCAGAATTCGCCGATGGAGGGATCTAAGGTGAATCCGTTGACGCCTTTGCCCGTGGTGTATACCAGCATAGTTGATGAGCCATAAATCACATAACCGGCGGCTACCTGCTCGGTTCCTTTTTGCAGTACGTCTTCTATGGTAGCTGCTCCGCCATAGGATTTCCTTCTGTATATGGAAAATATGGTGCCCACAGCCACGTTACAATCGATATTCGAGGAGCCGTCGAGCGGATCGATACATACGATATACTTCGCGTTTTTCGATACTGGCGAGTCTATAGGAACAAGATCATCCTCTTCTTCGGTGGCTACTACGCAGCACTCGCCGCCGCTGGTTAGTGCGCTGATGAACTGTGTGTTGGCAAACACGTCGAGTTTTTGCTGGCCCTCCCCTTGTATATTCATGGTGCCAGCGGAGCCCAGAATATCTGCCAGGCCAGCTTTATTGACCTCCCGGTTCACGATTTTTGCGGCAATGCCGATATCCCTGAGTAGTCTTGATAATTCGCCTTTTGCGTATGGAAAATCTGCCTGTTTTTCGATGATAAACTGACCCAGTGTTTTGATGCCCGACATATACTTAGTGTACTTAATACGTTATCTTTTGCCTATTTCTATGGCGGCTAAGTTATGTATTTTTCCATCTGTGATACAGAATTTGATCAGTGTTTTTACTTTATGCCATCCAGAATTTCCGGCAGCACCTGGGTTTATATGCAAGCAATCTATTTTTTTGTCGTAGATAACTTTTAAAATGTGTGAGTGACCAGATATGAATAATCCCGGAGGCTTAGTGTATATTATACGCTTTACTTCGGGTGCATATTTATCCGGATACCCACCGATATGTGTCATCCATACATCGAGCCCTTCTATCTGAAAGCGAAGATGCTCGGGGTACACAGCCCTGATGTCTTTGCCGTCTATGTTTCCGTATACTCCGCGCAGTGGTTTGAAGTTGGCAAGTGGCCCGGCTACCTCTGCCCCGAAATCTCCGGCGTGCCATATTTCATCGCAGTCGGCAAAGTGTTTATAAACGGCATCATCTAAATGATCGTGTGTATCGGAAAGCAGGCCTATGGTTACCATACTGCAAATCTATGGTTTTGGCTGGCATACGCTTAACTTAAAATGCCAGGAAGAAATCTTTGAGCAGGCGGCGATACGCTTCGGTGTGAACACCTTCCCTTTCATAGATATAGAAATGTTCGGTCTTTACTTCTTCCTGCGTATGTCCTAAAACAATAATTTGTCGGATAACGGGCTTGTTCTCATCAGAACTGATGTCGATACGCCTTTGAAGATGCAAGCCGTAAACTGGTGCCTGGTCTTTAATAAAACGCGCCTGCTTTACGGGCAAAATGAGCCACATGCTGCCGCCTGGGGCAAGTAACGCAGAGGCTTTCTGAAGGAGCGCAATGAAGAAACTATGATCCGTATGCCGGGCCACGCGTTTACGCGCTTCGAGGTTCTTAAGATCATCAACAAAATAAGGCGGGTTAGATACGATCAGATCGTAACGTGTTTCGGTTTCATAGCTGGCGATATCGGCATGATGAGCTTTTAGTCGGGCTGAGAACGGAGATGAGGCAAAATTTAAGCCGGCTGTCTGAGCAGCTTGCGCATCAATCTCTACAGCGTCTACGCTGGCGTAGGGAAAGCGCTGGGCAAGCATCATGGCGATTACCCCGGTTCCGGTGCCGATATCGAGAATCGTACCTGCATTTTCCTGCATGGCAGTGGCGCCGAGCAATACACCATCGGTGTTGATCTTCATGGCGCAGCCGGATTGGTCGACCGCAAACTGTTTGAACCTGAATACCCCCTTCATGTCAGGTACGGTCAGGATTCGTAAAGTTCGAGCGGAAGGCCGTCGGGATCACTGAAAAAGGTAAAGCGCTTGCCGGTAAATTCATCCACGCGCACCGGTTCGGTCTCAATGCCAAGGGCGTTAAGTCGTGTTATCTCCGCCGCCAGATCATCTACTTTAAAAGCCAGATGCCTTAAACCCGCAGCTTCGGGCCGGGATGGTCTCGGTGGCGGATTTTCGAAGGAAAAAAGCTCTATAACGTATTCGCCGTTCAGCGAAAGATCGAGTTTGTATGACTTACGTTCCACCCGATATGCTTCTGCCTGTATGTCGAAGCCGAGCTTATTTACGTAGAAGTCTTTAGACCGCTCATAATTTGAACAAATAATGGCAATATGATGGATACCTTTGAGCATATCGGGTTTTTTGTTTGGCAAATTTAACCGTAGATTTGCACTTTCATAAATAGAGCATGATTTATTTCTTTCTGAGTCAGTCCGACACCGTTTACGCTTTACAAACAGAACGGGAACTTACCTCCATTGATATCAACAAACTTGAATGGCTTTTTGGCGGAGCCAGTGTACAAAAGGAAAGCCAACTGGAGGGCTATTTTGTTGGCCCGAGAGCAGCAATGATCACCCCATGGAGCACGAATGCTGTGGAGATCACTCAGAACATGGATATCAGCGGAATTATCCGGATTGAGGAGTTTAAGAAAGTAGGCCAGGGCTTTGCGGATTTTGACCCTATGCTCTCACAGAAATATGAGGGACTGGATCAGGAGATCTATACCATTAATATACAACCTGAGCCTGTGATTGACATCACCGATATCGCGGCTTACAACAAGCAGGAAGGCCTCTCGCTGAGTGATGAGGAGGTGGAATACCTGAATGACCTCTCGGCACGTCTTGGGCGACCGCTGACTGACTCTGAGGTATTCGGATTCTCTCAGGTGAACTCTGAACACTGCCGCCATAAAATATTCAACGGCAGGTTTATCATTGACGGTGAAGAGAAGCCTGTTTCACTTTTCAAGCTCATCCGTAAAACTTCAGAGGAGAACCCGAACGATATCGTATCGGCTTATAAAGACAATGTGGCTTTTATTAAAGGCCCGGTAGTGCAGCAGTTTGCGCCCAGAAGGGCTGATGTGCCCGATTATTACGCGACAAGCGAATTTGAGTCGGTTATATCCATAAAGGCGGAAACGCACAACTTCCCAACTACGGTTGAGCCTTTTAACGGCGCGGCTACCGGATCGGGTGGTGAGATACGGGACAGGCTGGCCGGCGGGCAGGGTGCTTTACCTTTGGCCGGTACTGCGGTGTATATGACGGCGCTATCGAGGCTTAGCGACGATCGCCCTTGGGAGCGTGGCGTTGAAGAAAGACAGTGGCTGTATCAAACGCCAATGGATATTCTGATCAAGGCTTCAAATGGTGCTACCGACTTTGGAAATAAGTTCGGTCAGCCCCTGATTACGGGCTCGGTGCTGACTTTCGAACATGAGGAAGCTGGCCGTAAACTTGGCTATGATAAAGTAATTATGCTGGCTGGCGGCGTTGGATACGGCAAAGCAAGTCAGGCTAAAAAACATACGCCGGCACCGGGCGACAAAATTGTTGTGCTTGGCGGCGAAAACTACCGTATTGGTATGGGTGGCGCGGCGGTATCCTCTGCAGATACTGGCGAGCATGGAACCGGCATTGAGCTGAACGCTATACAGCGTTCGAACCCGGAAATGCAGAAACGTGCGGCCAATGCGGTTAGGGCTATGGTAGAAAGTGATAACAATACGATCGTTTCTATCCATGATCATGGTGCGGGTGGGCACTTAAACTGTCTTTCTGAACTGGTGGAAGAGACTGGCGGAAAGATTGATCTGGATAAGCTGCCGGTGGGCGACCCTACCCTTTCGGCTAAAGAGATCATCGGCAACGAATCTCAGGAGCGTATGGGACTGGTGATCAGCCAGGAGCATATAGACACGCTGCAAAAAATCGCCGACCGTGAGCGTGCCCCGATGTATACTGTGGGTACGGTTACGGGAGATCATCGTTTCACGTTTGAATCGGAAACCACTGGCGCGAAGCCAATGGATCTCGAATTAAAAGATATGTTTGGCAGCTCGCCTAAGTTTATCATGGACGACCGGAGAGTGGCTAGAACTTATGAGGGCCTGTCGTACGACGCAGAAAGATTCAACGAATACCTGGAGCAGGTGCTGCAACTTGAAGCTGTGGCATGTAAGGATTGGCTGACCAATAAGGTAGATCGTTGTGTGGGCGGCCGGGTGGCCAAACAGCAGTGCGCCGGTCCCTTGCAACTGCCGTTAAACAACTGCGGTGTAATGGCCCTGGATTTTAAAGGTAAAGAGGGTATTGCGACTTCAGTTGGCCATGCGCCTCTTTCAGCGCTGATCGATGCCGCAGCAGGAAGCCGAAACGCGGTGGCTGAATCTTTGTCTAACATTGTTTGGGCACCTTTGAAAGATGGCCTGAAAAGCGTATCGCTTTCGGCAAATTGGATGTGGGCTTGTAAAAACGAGGGCGAGGACGCACGCTTATATGATGCAGTGCAGGCTTGTTCTGACTTTGCAATTAGCCTGGGAATCAACATCCCTACCGGGAAGGATTCACTCTCAATGAAGCAGAAATACAAGAATGACGAGGTTATTGCACCAGGAACCGTAATCATTTCTGCCGGCGGAAATTGTAATGACATCACCAAGGTAGTGGAGCCGGTGTTCCAGAAAGAGGAAGGGTCGGTTTATTATATCAACCTTTCGTCTGACGACTACAAACTAGGCGGTTCTTCTTTTGCCCAGATTTTGAACAGGATTGGCAATGAAACGCCTGACGTAAAGGACGCGGCACAATTTAAACTGGCCTTCAATGCGATACAACAACTTATTAAAGGCGACTTCATACAGGCTGGTCACGATGTAGGCAGTGGTGGTCTGATCACTACCCTGCTGGAACTTTGCTTTGCCGACCGTGATCTGGGTGCTGATCTGGACCTTTCTGCGATTGGTGAGAAAGACCTGATCAAGCTGTTGTTTGCTGAGAACATAGGTATTGTTTTCCAGGCCGCATTGGGCAGGGAGACAGAAATTGAAGACACGTTAAATAATGAAGGCGTAAGCTTTTATAAACTAGGCAGGGTAAGCAACGAGCCGGTACTTAAGATCACTGCAGGTGCACATACGCTGAATCTGGATGTGGATCATCTGCGGGATGTGTGGTTTAAAACTTCATACCTGCTTGATCAAAAACAGAGCGGCCCAGTAAAAGCGAAAGAGCGTTTCGACAATTATAAACATCAGCCGCTTAAATATAGCTTCCCGGCACAGTTTGACGGTAAAAAACCAGTTATTGCTCAGGATGCTGTGCGACCTAAGGCGGCAATCATCCGCGAGAAAGGCAGCAACTCTGAGAGGGAGCTTGCTAACGCGATGTACCTGGCTGGCTTTGATGTAAAAGATGTGCATATGACCGACCTGATTTCAGGCAGGGAAACGCTGGAAGACATTCAGTTTATCGGTGCTGTTGGAGGTTTCTCCAACTCTGATGTACTTGGATCTGCGAAGGGCTGGGCTGGTGCGTTCCTGTATAATGAGAAGGCACGGATTGCACTGGAAAACTTCTTCAATCGCCCGGATACACTATCGGTTGGTATTTGTAATGGCTGTCAGTTGTTTATAGAACTTGGCCTGATCAACAAAAACCACTCGGAAAAACCAAAGATGCTGCACAATAAGAGTGGCAAACACGAAAGTATCTTTACTTCGCTTACAATTCAGGAAAACAGCTCTGTGATGCTGTCGACACTCGCCGGCAGTACATTAGGTGTTTGGGTGTCGCATGGAGAGGGAAGATTTGAGATGCCTTACCAGGAAGATCAATATTCCATTGTGGCCAAGTACGCTTACCAGAACTATCCGGCAAGTCCGAACGACTCTGACTTCAATACAGCGATGCTGTGTGATGAGACTGGCCGCCATCTGGTGATGATGCCGCACATTGAGCGTTCTATATTCCAGTGGCACTGGGCTAACTACCCTAAAGGCCGCAAAGATGAGGTATCACCGTGGATGGAAGCTTTTGTTAATGCACGCAAATGGATTGAAGCCCGACAGAAATAACCGGCGCTTATCTGTCGTTCTGAGCTATTCCGCTTAAGCGGATCTCCTCTTCGTCTATGGGAAAGACATACCGCTTATCGTTTGGTAATAAACGATAAGTGGTGTTATTCATGGTCCTGACCAAGGTTGTGGCAAAGCGCTCGTCGCGGTTCAGTCTCCTGAGATCGCTCCAGCGCAGGCATCTGAACACCAGCTCCTTTCTTCTCTCCTTAAGAATCAATGGCAAAACCGCATCATCTACCCGTATCTCCCTATGGGCACCGCGCCAGCGTGACTTTAACAGAAGGCTCAGGTCGGCAATGGCGTCTTTATATCTGCCTGCCCGAGCGTAACACTCGGAACGTATGAGATACATCTCGTCCGTAGCCAGGCCGCAGAACAGATTTTTATCTCCTGAATAGCTTCCCCTGAAGGTGAAACCGTTTCTGGCCGAGACAAAGAAGAGTGTACGCCGCAGATCCGCCTCCTCATACTGCGCAAATAAATCGGGGTCGACCAGCAGCCGGGACGCGTTGAATGCTCCGTAAGTAGTACTTGCGTGAAAGATCACCTCCTCGTTGAAGCGCGGCAAGGGATATGAACCGGCTTTTAAGGCAGCATAGTTAAGTAGGCCGTGCTGTATTTGCAATGCAGAGTCGGCATAGACGGCAGCCCGATCGTAGTCTTCCAAGCTCAGATACACCCTGGCCAGCAAGGCGTAAGCCGCCTGCTTTGATGGTCTGGTTTTAACCTTTGGGCTTGTGCCAAGATACGGAATGGCCTGTTTAAGATCACCGGTGATTTGATGGTAGGTTTGGCGGAGTGTCGACCGCCCGATATGTGCGTCAACATCAGCGCTGAGCCGCAAGGGCAGCCCCGGCTCGCGATCGGCTGTTTCATCGGTGTATCCCTTACAAAAAAGCTGTGAAAGGTTGTACAGACTGAACGATCGAAAGAACAAGGCGCTCCCGAATACATTCCTCCATTCGGGATCGGCAGCATGTCTGGCCTTGAGTTTTTGCAGCCCTTCGAGCACAATATTATGCGTAAGAATTTGCTTGTACGACGCAGCCCAGTCGGTATTTTGCTCACCGCCGTAGAACCGATCGGTGGACTCCCAGATATAGGCCGACCGCTCCTGGCGTGAAAACAAAGATTGCCAGGAATCGTATGAAATGTGGAAATCGCCCGAAGCCACTTCCCCTAAACCCGGCTGCGCGTTGTTCAGCAGCGTCACGTTGTCAAGCAAAGCCTGATAATCGGCCACTGTTCCGGGAACTGTCAGAAACTCATCTGGCTTCTCATTGAGCCAGTTGTTGCTGCACGACAACATGCAGGGGATAACCAGCATAATGAACCATAACTGTGCGCTGCGTGTAAACATATTATTTGATATTCGCCTTCAAACCAAGGGCAAAGGTTTGGGGCGTACGAAAAGTCCACTGATCGCCTCTGGTGGGAACGACATCCGGATCAAGGCCAAAGTTGTTCGCTTTCCATAGCAAGCCCAGATTATTTGCATGGACATATACGTGAAGCCTGGAAAAATACCTGGAAAGAAATGGATTTTTGATATCTACCCCTGCGATGATGTCTTGCAGCCGCAGGTGGTCGGCCCGCGCAACAGTAGTGGAAGAGCCGTTATAAAAGACGTCCCTGTACGCATCCCCATTGTACGTCCCCATAGACGGAACGTTTGTTATGCTTTCATCACCCGGCTGTTGCCAGCGTTTTACGAAATCCTTTGTCATGTTATAATTCATATCAAAATTATAGATATCAGAATAATGCACAGATGGCTTCCTGAAAAAATACCCTAGCTTATAGGTTAAATTTACGCTTAAGCTGAAGTTCCGATATGCAAAGCTATTGGTAAGACCACCGTACATAGCTGGCCTCGATGGTCCGTTGTATTCCAGGTCTTTCATCTCCGCATCGCTTACTATGCTGGCATAATCCTTACTCATAACACCGTTCAGGAAACCTTGCGGATCGCCGTTGACCGGGTCTAAACCTGCCCATTTATAACTGAAAAGAGAGAACACAGGCCGGCCTGGTATGGGACCTGGATCGGGGCTGGACCCCGACGTACCGGCATAGTACCGCCCTCTTGGATCGGCAACATAATTTTTAACCACCCTATCTTTCACCACAGAGAGGAGCATATTGGTGTTCCATTTCACCGCTCCGTTGGTGTTCTTGCTATACAATGTCAGGTCAACACCCCTCGACTTTATATCTGCATAGTTCCCACGGAAAGCAACTACACCTGCACTTGCTGGAAAAGCCTTATCACCAAGGATATCGGAGCCGTTTTTCAGGTACATTTCTAATGAACCCGACAGGCGCTGGTTTTTCAGACTGAAATCAATCCCGAGGTTGGTTATCGCGATCTTTTCCCAGCCCAATGACGGGTTTCCGATGTTTAAGATCGTAGCGTAGTCCAGATTGGTAAGCGCCGCCCGGATCGGAGAATATCTTATGGTGGTGACGCCAGTAAAATCATTGTCGTAATTGCCATTCACTCCATGCGAGAGCCTGAGTTTCAAAGTTCCCAGCCATTTCAAAGCTGCAAACGCTTCCCGGTCTACATGCCACAATAGTCCGGCCGACCACAAGGGCACATTCTTTCGGTTAAACCGGACGCCAAAATAATTTGAGCCGTCTACCCTTGCACTGGCAGATGCCGTATATTTAGCATTGTAGGTGTAAGACCCATTTATATACACAGAACGGATACGGTCGAGGACAGAGAAAAGCCGACCTCCGGTAGATAACCTGCCCGTTCCGGAAGGATAGAGCTGAAAGGTCGTAGCAGTATCCACATCTGCAGACCTTCTGCTTTGGGGATCGTAACCGTACCGGGTAGCGCTTGTGCCCTCGGATTTAAATTCTGAAAACTCATATCCTGCAAGTGCTGTTAATTCACCTCGTCCTATCTTCCTGTTCAGATCAATCTGAAACCTCGCATTATTCCCATAGGCTTCTATATCCTTTTGATACAAGATTCCGCCCAAAGGAACGTTATAGCCAGTTGGTACGCCATTGGCATCCACCACAGTATAAGTATTAATCAGATCACGCGTTGCGATCGAGTTAAGCCCCCTGTACAGCCTGGAATTTGTGTTGATGCGCTGATGCCTGTATCTGCCGCTAAAGCTAAGACCTGTAAGGATTTCATAAGTCACGGCCCCATCGAGCCTAAGGTCATGCTGTCTGGTTCGGTCAACATCCGAACCCAGCTCACGGAGTGGTGTGTACGACCAGTCCAGCATTCCTCTGGAAACTGCATCCCTCGCGAAAGCATTGTTATACCGGTAATCAAATTCCGCCGGGCTCCCGTCCGGTCTTTTGAGTGACATATATGGCTGTACTATACGGTTCAGCATGGATAAGGTCGTGCTGTCGGCCCGGTAACTGTTATTAACGTAGTTCAATCCTGCTTCTATCGCTAATCCTTTAAGGGGTTGAAAGCTGTTTTGGAAATTGATGGTTGCGCGATCACTGCTATGGTATTTCAGTGCGGCCTGTTCGCGATCCAAACCGGCAGAGAGGTAATGCGATCGCCATGACGCCCCGCCGCTAACCGACAAATGATACTGTTGCTGCACAGGATTGCGATAAATATATTTCTGATATTCGCGCCGAATGTCCTGCTGCCGAAAATTATCGAGTTGCTGTTTTAGGTGTTCATCAGAAAGCGCTCCTGATTTATTTTGTTGCAGCAACTGAACTACGGGCGACAGCACCGGATGATTTATGTTATCGTTGATCAAATAGTCGTACCCACCGTTTTGAAATCTAAACTGCTCCAGTTCTATATAGTCCGACCCTGCAAAATAGTTAGGATTATAAGATAGATCCGGCGAATTTCCTACGATAACGGAAGATGTCAATGAAATTTGCGGAGATTGCGCAGAAGCTCCCTTCCGGGTATTCAGTACAATAACGCCGTTTCCGGAACGGACGCCCCAAATTGATGCCGCAGCAGCATCCTTTAGCAGTGTAATGCTTTCGATATCATTAGGATTTATCGATCTGAGATCGCCATTGAAGGGGAAATTATTCAGGATGATCAGCGGCTGATCATTCGCGAAAATGGTGCTTCGGGAGCGGATAGACATGTCAGACATGTGCATATTGTCCCTCAACGTATTCTTATTGAAAAGCAGTCCACCTGTAATTCCCTGCAAACGGAGAAACATGTCTGATGATGTTCTACTGCTGAATTGGGTCATGTCAGTCTTTGTAAAGCTACCTGTGGCACGTTCGCGCGGGACGCGCTGATAACCGGTACTAACAATTTCGACCTCGCGCAACGTATCACTTCGCACCGAGATTACCTCCGGTTCCTCGATGACACCCCTTTTTGCCGGCGCCACAACCCTGCGTTCCTTCTCTTGAATTACAACCATTTTACCGGATATGACGTAAGTCACCGGGAATTGCTTCAGAACAGTCCTAAACACCTGATCCAGAGAAGCCTCGTGGAAATCCGCCCGAACTGAAGCGTTTACGTCCAGACGCTTTTCATTCCAGATTACCCGATAACCGGTCTGATGCTTAATTTCATTAAAAAGCTGATGCAGTTTAACCTGATCTTTGGAATAGCTAAACTTCTGTGCAACTGCCGGAGCAGTTGACATCAGAATGAACAGTAATCCAAAAAATATAAGGCGCATTTATATGCAAAAATATGCATACAGAAGCTTATTTAGAGATTTTTATTTTTTTTCCTTCTACAGAAAAATGCACATCTCCAGTCATTTCCAGCAATTCCAGCACCTCCGCAAGACTGGCCGACCGAGATATTGATCCGCCGAACCTTTCCTTGCCCACGGCTTTATCCTGATAAACAACCTCCATGTCATACCACCGCGCTACTTTTGCCATAATATTCTGCAAAGGTTCATTTCTGAACATAAACTCACCGTTTTTCCAGGAAATGGCTATCTCCGGATCGGCAGACTGTACGCTGAAACCTGTTCCGTCGTTTATTGCTTCCTGATTAGGCTTCAACCTAACCTTGGGCGCATTGCCTGAACCACGGGAGCTTAACTCCACGGCGCCCTCAAGCAAGGAGGTTTTCGTAAAGGCATCAGCGTTGTAAGCCGAAACATTAAATCGCGTTCCTAATACCTTGATATCCTCAAAAGCCGTCTGAACGATAAAAGGACGGGCTTTATCTTTAAAAACTTCAAAGTAGGCTTCGCCGCTGAGGGTTACTCTACGCGCCTTTGATTTTGCAAATGCGATAGGGACTTTAAGGGAAGTCGCGGCATTTAGCCATACTTTGCTGTCGTCCGACAGTGAGATTTCGTACTGCCCCCCATTAGGGACAGAGATCGTGCTGTATCCTACAGCGGTTACGTTAATTTGAGGGTCAGTTATTTTGTAGGCTAGCCGTCCGTCGCTCACTTTTATGATCTCCAATCCATTTTGGCTCGCCAGTAAACCAGTTTCCGAACTGTCTAACATAATTTCTTTACCATCAGCGAGGGTCAACACTGCTTGATTGGCAACCGGAGTTGTGCTGGTGGTGTGATTAACTTTCGGGGCTTCGCCCGGACTAAAATACAGTAACGTCCCGCCCACAATAGCAATTATTGCAGCTGCCGCGGCCATCTTCCCTACCCATAGTTTAACTGATGATCGTCCCTTGCTTCCTGGTAGCTGTGTGTAGATCTCTTTGCCAAGCTCGCGCAGGCGCTTGTCGGACAATCCCACTCCATCTTCATTAAAGCGCAGGTACCAACCTTCAACTAAGGCTTTTTCAGCCTCGCTGCATGCTCCTTCACGGTATTTCCGGAGTAGATCTCTCTCTTCTGCTTGCATTTGCGATTGTTGGTTACTGATTTATATCAACTAAACGGTTTAGCGACCCTAAACAGGAAGATTTATTTACCATATTTTATAAAAAGCTTTTAAAACACTGATTGCTAACAGGATAAAAATCCATAAGTTCAGTTTTGACTTAAGAATGCGCCGCGCATTACCCAATTGTTTAGACACGTTGTGTTCCGAGGTGTCCAGTTTTTGCGCAATTTCCTTCGTGGTATATCGATCTTTAATACTCAGTTCAAATATCGCCCGCATTTTCCTTGGCAGCGCCTGTATCTCCTTTTCAATATAATCCCGAAACTGCCGCTCCCGGATACGGTGGTCGGTGTCATCCGGCCCCATAACATCGGCTGCCTCCGTCAATGAAATAGAAACGCTTTTGCCAGTGGAATGAATAAAGATATCTATGATCCTATTTCTGAGCGAGGTGTACAGATACCCCCCCAAATTTATCGCTTTGATATCTTTGTCCCGGCGTTGCCATACCATCGTGAACAATTCCTGCACTACATCTTTTGCCTGCTCTTCATCTCTCAATTTCTTATAAGCGTGAGAGATCATCAGGTAATAATACCGGTTGTAAATCTCAGTATAAGCGGTGTAATCTGATTTCTTCAGCAGATCTAATAAAGCGGCATCTGTGAGTTTCTTATACATACCTCCGGGATGCTCAATATTACAACTTTAGCGGAAAAAAATAAAGTGCAAACCGCTATTCATGTTAATTCAAGGAGCCATTCAGTCTTGTAAACCTAACCTGAATTCCATAAGCCCTTGGTGAACTAAAAAGAGCTTGGATCTACATCTAGTGCCGATGGAGGCGCACTAAGGGCCTGAGCACCCCAGGTTTTATTCGGTTTATCGCCCATAGTTAAGACAAGCGTACCACCATTAATAAGATCAGAATGGGTAAACCATGGACGGTCCAGCACCTTGCCGTTCAGCCTTGCTGTTTGAATGTAGACGTTTGCGGTTGAATTGTTAGCAGCCTTTACCGTAAACTTCTTTCCTGAGGACAACCGGATGCTGGCTTCCGAAAACACCGGACTACCAATAGTATAAACCGGGATTCCGGGCGTGACAGGAAAAAACCCAAGCATAGAAAAAACTACGAATGAGGTCATTCCGCCCCCGTCTTCGTCGCCGGGTATACCAAAATAATTGTCGGTAAACCAGGTATCGATCAACATTCTGATCCGCTTTTGGGTTTTCCAGGGAGAGCCGGTGTAATTATATAAGTAAGGTATATGAAAACTCGGTTCATTTCCCATAACGAACTGGCCTACCAATCCGGAGGCATCTGGCTGTGTTCTCCAGAAAACGAATTTAGAAGCGCCCAGATCTTCACGGAACAACTGATCGAGCTTAGCTTCGGCGTGTTGCCTTCCGCCCATCAGGGCAAACAACCCTTCGAAGTCATGCTTTACCGACCAGTTGTAAGTATATGCGTTGTTTTCGGTAAAGAACTCCCGACCGGCAGATTTAGGGTTCATGTCTTCTATCCACTTCCCGTTCTTGTCTTTAGCCCACATAAAACCCTTTTCTGGACGAAACACGTTGCGATAAAATGTAGCTCTGCGGAGAAATAGTTCACCGTCGCCATCCTTTCCCAACACCTTAGCAAGATTTGCGATGTTCCAATCGCTGAAACTATTCTCGAGGGTCACCGACACCGCCTGCCGCTTTTCCCAAACATCCTCTACCTGCGGGACCGTTTCTTTCTCGCCGTAAGGCAAACCGGGCATGTAACCGTTTTTGTTGTAAAACGAATCAAGCACTGTAGCAGGCCCGTTATTCCAGGGAAGCAGTGTACCCTCCAGGGAATTCTTCCTGAGCCCCTCATAAGCGGCTTTCAGATCAAATCCTCTCAATCCTTTATAATAGGCATCAGCGAACCAGGTCGCCGCATGATTGCCCGTCATGGCAGGCCAGTCGCCAAACACTACTGCAAATGACGGCATCCATCCGCCCTGCCGGTACATATCGATATAAGAGTTGATCTTCTGAACTTCCTTTTCTGGATTGAGAATGGTATGCAGGGGCTCCAGTGCGATATAATTATCCCATATCCAATTGTCCACGAAAAACGGCTCGTCGCTGTTGTGGACCTTATGATCGAAACCGCTATAATACCGCCCGTATTCGTTAATATCAACCATGCGCTCGTAGCAGCGGTACAGGGAGGTGTAGAAGACGCGCTTTTGAGCGTTAGTGCCACCTTTAATGTTTATTTGAGACAATACTTCGTTCCATTTTTCTAGAGCACTTCTCTTTACCTCCTCAAAACTGTTGGCGATATTGTCTTTCTGAAAATTAAGTTCAGCTTGTTCGGCAGAAATATATGAGATTGAATATCGGAAAGTCACTTCATCTGGCACCTGGATCAAAAGATCACGTTTACTGGCGGAGTCCTTATAATTTGTGCTGATGATATCGGCGTCTACCTCTGCATACAGATAAGCTTTCATACCCTGAAAGGTTTCTGTCCCGGTTATTTTGCGTTTACCTGCTATTGTATACTGTCCAGCACCATTTATCAGGCCAAGCCGGATAAAATGCTTGTCCCTACCTTTAAAGCCTATCCGGAAAATGCCACTTTTCTTGGAGGGTGAAAACTCTGCTACCGTTCCTTCATCGCCTAGCTCTGAACGGTAGTAGTACGGACTGAGGGTTTCTTTATGGTAGACCTCTTTTCTGTCCCATAGTGACGATGGATTGCCGCTGAGGGGCATGAAACTGAAAACAAAAGCGACACGGTGCGACGCTACTGTTAAAGGAAAATAGGCTATCTGGTCGTCAAGTGCATCTTTCCGCATGGGGAAAACGCGTATCATTTCGTTTGGCAACTGGACCGTTGGACGGGTTGGCTCAAGGATGTGGCCCACCCCGCCTATAGAAGGATCAACGTACGATAAATTGGACTTTTGGGCTAAAACAGGAGATAGACAAGTTGCGGCAGTAGCAAACAAAAGCCCGGCAAGCGATACTCTTAAATTCATACGGTTATAAATGGTCTGATTCGCGCGAAACGATCTTATCAAAGATAACACATTCAACTTGTATATACAAGATGTGTGAGCCGGCATTTATATGCGGCTCTTAGCGGAAGCAGGCCGCTATCAGATCAGCGAACGTTGATCTCCCGATCGACGTTTTTATATAAAAATCAAAAAACACGCTAGAAATTCTCAAAAATTCTTTGATTATCTATCAACATTTGTATTTTTACAAACGATTTACACAAAATAACCAAACAAATATTCTATTTTTGATGAAATTTTAAACAAATAAATGAAAAGCTTAAGAACAATCGCATTAAAAGAAGCTCAAACCAGAGTTTCACCAGAGGTAAAGTCTCCGTCGACCAGGATTTCTGAGTTTTTTGGGGTGAACGTTTTTGATAAGAAAAAAATGAAAGATTTCTTATCAAAGGATGTTTATGAAAAACTTGTTTCTGCTATCGATCAGGGAGAGTTGATCAACTTCGATGATGCCAATCAGATTGCCGCCGCAATGAAGAGCTGGGCAATGAGCAAAGGTGCTACCCATTACACGCACTGGTTTCAGCCGTTAACTGGCACTACCGCGGAAAAGCATGATTCGTTCTTTGAGCCAAGCAGCGAAGGTGCCATCGAGAAATTTGCAGGAAGCGCACTTGTACAGCAGGAGCCAGACGCCTCAAGTTTCCCGAACGGAGGTATCCGTAACACATTTGAGGCCCGTGGTTATACGGCATGGGATCCTTCTTCGCCTGCGTTCATTATGGAAAGCAAAGCAGGTAAAACGCTTTGCATCCCTACCGTATTTGTTTCTTATACAGGCGAGGCGCTGGATTACAAAGCGCCGTTGCTTAAAGCGTTAGCGGCTATGGATAAGGCGGCGGTTGATGTTTGCCAGTATTTCGATAAGAGCATCGCTAAAGTAAATGCTTCACTAGGTATCGAGCAGGAATATTTCCTTGTCGACCTTGCATTATATAATGCTCGTCCGGATCTTGCTTTAACCGGCCGTACTTTGTTCGGACACATGTCTGCGAAAGGTCAGCAGCTTGAAGATCATTACTTCGGATCTATTCCTGAGCGTGTATTTACATTTATGGTCGACTTCGAGAATGAAGCGCTGAAACTGGGAATTCCTTTGAAGACCCGCCACAACGAGGTGGCCCCTTCCCAATTCGAGTGTGCACCTATCTACGAAGAGATCAACCTGGCCATCGACCACAACCAGTTGTTAATGGACCTGATGGAGAAGGTTGCTTTGAGACACAAGTTTAAAGTTTTGCTTCACGAGAAGCCTTATGCAGGAATAAATGGCTCAGGTAAGCACAACAACTGGTCGCTGATTACAGATACCGGTAAAAACCTGCTTGCTCCAGGTAAAACACCTAAGAATAACCTGATGTTCCTGACCTTCTTTGTAAACACCATCAAGGCGGTTCATGAGCATGCTGATCTGTTGAGAGCATCTATCGCTTCAGTTAGCAACGATCACCGTCTGGGCGCAAACGAGGCTCCTCCTGCGATTATTTCCATTTTCCTTGGTCAGCAGTTGAACGAAGTGTTAGACGAGATTGAGCATTCACGGATCAGCAAAAAGATCAAAGAAGATAACGCATTGTGGTTAGGTATTCCTAAAATCCCTCAGATCCTATTGGACAATACTGACCGTAACCGTACCTCTCCTTTTGCTTTCACTGGTAACAAGTTCGAACTTAGAGCAGTAGGTTCGTCTGCTAACTCAGCAGCACCTATGACTGTTTTAAATGCTATCGTTGCAGATCAGTTGACTAAATTCAAAGTTGAAGTTGACAAATTGATCAAGAAAGGTGAGAAGAAAGACATTGCCCTGTTAACCGTTATCAAGAAATACATCAAAGAGTCGAAAGACATCCGCTTTGAAGGAAACGGCTATAGCGATGAGTGGGCTGCAGAAGCTGAAAAACGTGGTCTTTCAAACATCAAAACCACTCCACGTGCGCTGGATGCTTATGTAAGTGAGAAATCTACTGAGCTGTTTACCAAACTCAACATTTACGGTAAGCGTGAACTTCATGCCCGCCATGAGATCCTTCTTGAGAACTATTACAAGAAACTTCAGATTGAAGCAAGGGTGATGGGTGAAGTTGCGAACAGCATGATCATTCCTGCTACCATAGCTTATCAGAATTCACTGATCGAAAACGCTAAAGGACTGAAAGATCTTGGTCTTGGAGAAGCTGCTTTAGCTACTCCTGTGGCGATCATCAATAAATTGTCTGACCATCTCAATGTCGTTAAAACCAGCATCGACAACATGCTTGAGCAACGCAAACAAGTAAATACCATCGAGGATAGCCGCGACAAAGCCATTGCTTACGACGAGAAGGTTAAATCTTACTTCGATGAAATCCGTTATCATACGGACAAACTTGAGCAAATTGTGGACGACAGCGTATGGCCTTTGCCTAAATTCAGAGAGCTGTTGTTCCTGAAATAACTTAGACCTTAATTTTTAGTTTTATAACCTCTGCTTTAATTAGCAGGGGTTATTTTTTATTATCTTTGCCCCCAACATGAGCGATAACAGGTACAACCAACGCGGCGTTTCTGCCTCAAAAGAAGATGTGCACCAAGCCATCAAGAACATCGACAAAGGCATTTTCCCTCAGGCATTCTGCAAGATCATTCCGGATATCCTGGGAAACGACGAGGCTTTCTGCAACATAATGCATGCAGACGGCGCGGGTACAAAATCTTCCCTGGCCTATGCGTACTGGAAGAAAACAGGCGACATGTCTGTCTGGAAAGGAATCGCACAGGACGCTATCATCATGAACATCGACGATCTGATCTGTGTTGGAGCCACTGAAAATATCCTACTGTCGTCTACAATAGGTCGCAATAAAAATCTGATTCCGGGGGAGGTGATTGCGGCCATCATTAACGGCACAGAAGAAATTTTAGCCGAACTACGGGAGCAGGGCATTTCGATCTACTCTACCGGTGGCGAAACTGCCGATGTGGGTGACCTGGTACGCACCATTATCGTTGACTCTACCGTGACCTGCAGAATGGAACGCAGTAAAGTGATCAGCAACGATAAAATTGCCGCAGGAAATGTCATTGTGGGATTGGCGTCTTATGGTCAGGCTTCCTATGAAAGTACCTATAACGGCGGAATGGGCTCGAACGGCTTGACTTCAGCACGGCACGACGTTTTTGATAAATCTGTTGCAAACGCATTTCCTGAAACCTATGACCCTGCTGTACCTTACGATCTGGTATTTTCCGGAGGAAAGAAACTGACGGATGAGATTGAGATCTCTGAGGGACTGAGTGTTACAGCCGGTAAATTAGTGCTGTCGCCAACAAGAACTTATGCACCGGTGATCCAAAAGGTACTGGAGCGCTTCAGGTCACAGATCAACGGAATTGTCCACTGCAGCGGAGGGGCGCAGACTAAGGTACTTCATTTCATCAACAACAATATTCATGTCATAAAAGACAACCTTTTCCCGGTTCCACCACTGTTTAAACTGATCCATGAGCAGTCGGGCACCGACTGGAAAGAAATGTACAAGGTTTTCAACATGGGTCACCGCATGGAGCTTTACGTACCCGAAGCCATCGCTGCCGAGATTATCGATATTGCCAAGTCTTTCCAGATTGATGCACAGATCATCGGCCGTGTGGAGCGCTCAGAACAGAAACAGGTTACCATCCGTTCAGCATACGGCGAGTTTGTCTACAACTAACTTTTTCTAGGCACTAAGGTATACAGCTTTCCAGGTTTTGTAGGCAAGTCGTACAGCCAGGTCTTCTTTAGCGCTGCGGATTTAAGCTTCGCTTCGTCTGAAATTCGCGGATTTGGCACTTCATCTACCCGGAAAAACGGATTATG
The DNA here is from genome assembly GCF_030182585.1 of Pedobacter faecalis. Classification (NCBI taxonomy): domain Bacteria; kingdom Pseudomonadati; phylum Bacteroidota; class Sphingobacteriia; order Sphingobacteriales; family Sphingobacteriaceae; genus Pedobacter; species Pedobacter faecalis. The sequence goes on from NZ_JARXOW010000001.1 coordinate 1,024,025, forward strand.
ATTCTGCCCCTTCGCGGCTTCAAGTACGCCGGAAGTTATTTGCATTTCATTTGGAATCCGAATCCGGCAGTTGCCCCCATTTAGAGACCTGATAACAACCTTTTCAACTTCACCACGTTGCCATTCCAAACGGACGATTTCAAATCCGCCCCTTGCGCGCAAGCCGCTCACTTCGCCTTCCTGCCATACGTCGGGCAGTGCCGGAAGCAGATGAATATATTCATCATAGCTTTGCATGAGCAGCTCGGCAATACCAGCGGTACATCCAAAATTCCCATCGATCTGGAATGGTGGATGAGCATCAAACAGGTTCGGATAGGTACCACCCGATTCGGACCGGTTGGTCGCCGGGCTAAGTTGATCAGTCAGCAGTTTATAAGCATGGTTGCCGTCCAGGAAACGCGCCCAAAGGTTAACCTTCCAGCCCATCGACCATCCGGTTGATACATCGCCTCTGAAGATCAGCGAGGTCCGTGCTGCATCGAACAGCTCAGGGGTTCGATATGGCGATATCAATCCGGCCGGGTAAACACCAAACAAATGCGACACATGCCTGTGCTTATCGCGGGGGTCGTCCCAATCCTGAAGCCACTCCTGCAACTGGCCATGCCTGCCAATTTGCATCGGTGGCAGGCGATCTCTCAGCTTTTTCAACTGCGTGGTAAATGCTTTGTCTTTTCCCAGTACGTCAGCAGCCCTTATCACATTAGAAAAAAGCTCGAAGACGATCTGGTTGTCCATGGATGTCCCCGCAGCAATAGATTTCCCCTGGGCTGCTCCAGACGCGTTTTCAGGTGAAATGGATGGAGAAACAACCAACCACTTGTTTACGGGCTCTTCCACCAAGACATCGGCGAAAAACTCTGCCGAGCCGCGCATCGTCTCATAAACAGAGGCCAGATACCGTTTGTCTCCGCTATAAAGATATTTGTCCCAAAGATGCCGGCTTAGCCAGGCACCACCCATGGGCCAGAGCCCCCAGAATGTGCCGTCGACCATGCCCGTAATGCGCCAAAGATCTGTGTTATGATGGGTAACCCAGCCGCCTCCACCGTACATTTCCCTGGCGGTTTGCCGGCCGGTGACGGCGAGTTCCTTGACCATCTCTATCAGTGGCTCGTGCATCTCCGTAAGATTGGTCGGCTCAGCAGGCCAGTAATTCATTTCCGTGTTAATATTTATCGTATACTTACTGCCCCATGGCGGGTTCACCTTGTCGTTCCATATGCCTTGCAGATTGGCGGGCTGACCGCCCGGGCGGGAACAGGAAATCAGCAGGTACCTCCCAAACTGGAAATAGAGCGCCGCCAGATCAGGATCATTTCCATTGGCAAAATGCTTTATGCGCAGGTCGGTAGGCATCTTTGCCGCATCGGTTACCCCCAGATGGAGCGATACCCGGTCGAAATATTTTTGGTAAGCTTGCAGATGCGCGCTCAACAGGGCGTTATAACTTTTTCCTGAGGAGAGCCCCAGATAATCTGCCGCTCTTTTGTCTTGATCGCCACTCAGGTCTTTATAACTGTTAAAGTTGGTACCGATGGAGATGAAGAGCAAAACGCTGTTGGCATTATCAACGCGTACAGCGCCGTCCGACACCGACACCGTACCACCCTTGGCTTTCACCTGGGTTATCGCCGAAAACTTAACCGATCCCTTAACACCGTCCTTATCGCCGGAAATGCCCGACAGCACCAGTTCATTTGAACCGCGAACGGCAACAGTAGATTTATGGGGACTTCTCATCGAGGCCGTAAAAGTGAGTTTACCTACTTTGCTCGCTGTGAGTCGTACAACGATCAGTTCACCCGGTATTGAAGCAAAAAACGTTCTGGTATAAGTCACCCCACCCACGGTGTACCTAACGGTGCTGACTGCCTGCTTCAAATCCAATTCACGGTAATAATTGGTAAAGACATCATGCCCCGGAAAACGAAGCAGAAGATCACCCACGGGCTGGTAATTCATACCGTTTACCGGCGAGGAAAAGTTGGCCGAAGCAAGCTTATCGGCCTCCGCATATTTACCCTCAAAAATCAACCGCCTCACGTCAGGCAGCACAGCCAGGGCATTCGGGTTGTCGTTGCGGTTGGGGCCGCCCGACCATACCGTCGCTTCGTTTAGCTTGATGATTTCCATTTCAGGATTACCATAAACCATCCCTGCAATACGCCCGTTTCCTATGGGCAAGGCAGCTTCCCACACATTCCCTGATGGTTTATCATACCAAAGCTTCATTTCTGCGGTCTGACCAAAGGCCGGGACGGACAAGACCCACACAAAAAATAATATCAGACGTGGCACGGCAGTTTAGATATACCTGTTGATCAAATTCTCCAGATATTCCTGTCTGCCGCTTATCACGGCTGGTTCACCATGCTCAATAGCGTAATCGCGCAACTGTTCTAAGGTTAACGACCCCTCCTCGAAAGCCTTACCTGCTCCTGTGTCGAATGATGCATAGCGATCCGCCCTTATCTTCCTGTATTCGGAGATTTCAAGGATATTATCCGCAATCAGCAGCGCCCTTGCGAAAATATCCATGCCGCCAATGTGCGCATAGAAAAGGTCAGCAGGATCCGTCGAATTCCTCCTGATCTTCGCATCGAAGTTTATACCCCCTCCTTTTAACCCCCCATTATCCAGAATGATCAGCATCGCCTCCACCAGCTCATTAATATTGTTCGGAAACTGATCCGTATCCCATCCGTTCTGGTAGTCGCCGCGATTGGCATCGATAGAGCCCAGCAATCCCGCATCGGCAGCTGCCTGAAGCTCATGCTGAAAGGTATGCCCGGCTAAGGTGGCGTGGTTGACCTCAATGTTAAGCTTGAAGTCGTCCATAAGGTCGAACTTCTGAAGAAAACCCAACACAGTAGCTACATCGTAATCATATTGGTGCTTGGTCGGCTCGCAAGGCTTAGGTTCAATAAAAAAATTGCCTTTGAAACCATTTTTGCGTGCGTAGTCTTTGGCTGCATGCAGGAACCTGGCGAAATGCTCCTGCTCACGTTTCATATCCGTATTCAGCAAGGTCATATAACCCTCTCGACCACCCCAAAACACATAATTCTCGCCGCCAAGCGCGATGGTTGCATCCAGCGCTGCCTTCACTTGTGCGGCAGCATGTGTAAGTACATGAAAATCGGGATTCGTCGACGCCCCGTTCATATACCTGATGTGCGAGAAGAGATTGGCCGTTCCCCAAAGCAGCTTAACGCCCGTCTCCGTTTGTTTCTCCTTAGCGTGGTCTACCAGGATTTGCAGTCGCCTGTCGTTTTCCCTGATATCGTTTCCGTAATCTACCAGGTCAACATCGTGAAAACAGTAATACGGCAGGTTCATCTTGCTTAAAAACTCGAAAGCCGCATCCATTTTTTCGCGCGCCCGGTCCACTGCGTCCGATTTCTTGTCCCATGCATGTAAATGTGTAGGCGCACCAAAAGGATCTGCCCCATTGCCGCAGAACGAATGCCAGTACGCCCCCGCAAAACGCAAATGCTCTTTTAACGTTTTGCCAGCCACCAACTGATCTGGATTATAGTATCTGAAAGCAAGCGGATTTTTGCTGTCGGGTCCTTCGTATTTAATCTGGCCGATGCCCTGGAAATATTCGTTTGAATGAGTTGCTGACATATTTTTGCGATTTAATAGGTTGAATAAATTCAGGATGTTATACAACTGGTAAGTAATTCCTTCCAGTCCTGGTAGTGGTCTTCTAAGTTTTCTGTAGGTGCTATGGTGGCAATCTTTGCTCTTCGAGTGAACAGATCGTTTGCAGAGCTGTAGGTACCGATGCCAATCCCAGCACCTACTGCTGCTCCGTAGCTGCCATCGCCGCTGTGAAGTTCTACCGGTACGCGCGTCGCGTTCACAAACGATTGTGCGAAAACCCTGCTTAAAAACAGGTTGCTGTATCCGGCGCGTATCACCACAGGCTGCACACCGTTTTCTTTCAAAATATCTAAACCATAACGGAATGAAAAAGCTATGCCTTCCTGTACCGCGCGGAAAATATGCGCCCGGGAGTGAATATTTAAGTCAATATTCCTGAGCTGCGCACCAGGAAGCCGGTTGTTCAGCATGCGTTCCGCGCCATTTCCAAAGGGCAGCACCCGAACGCCATCGCTGCCCGCGCATACTGCCGATGCCGCTTCATTTATCGCTTCATAACTTAAGGCATGCCCGGTAAGGTCCCTAATCCACCTGTTCATACTGCCGGCACCGTTTATGCAAAGCAGCACGCCCAGCCTGGGCTTGTCGGCGTTATGATTCACGTGCGCGAAGGTGTTTACGCGCGACTGCTGATCGGCCATCATACGGTCGGTAACGCCGTAGATAACTCCAGACGTACCGGCCGTTGCGGCCACGTCGCCAGGTTCGGTTACATTGAGCGACAATGCATTATTAAGCTGATCTCCGGCTTTATAAGCTAAAGGAATCCCTGCCTTCAAACCAAGCTTTTCAGCGATGGACTTGCTTAGTCCGCCATGCGGCCCGAACAGCGGTCGTATTTCCGGAATGAGCTCCTCCTCAAAACCAAAATACTTAAATACGTCGGCCGACAACCGGTGCTCTTTAAAATCCCAGAATACGCCCTCCGACAGTGCGGACACGGTAGTGGTCGCCTCTCCGGTAAACTTGTAGGCGATATAATCGCCCGGCAGCATGATCTTCCACACCTGCCTGTAAATATCTGGCTCCTTGTCCCGAACCCAGGCAAGCTTGGAAGCCGTAAAGTTTCCCGGCGAATTAAGCAGGCTGGACAGCACATTTTCCTTACCTATGGCCTGCATAGCCTTCTCCCCAATCTCCACGGCGCGACTATCGCACCATATAATGCTGTTCCGCAAACTTCTGCCTTGCTTGTCTACCACCACCAAACCATGCATCTGGTAGGCAATCCCGATCGCAGAAATATCCTGCGGATCATATTTTCCTTCCTGGTTACAACGTAAAATAGCATGCTGTACGTGCGACCACCACATATCCGGATCCTGCTCGGCCCAGCCTTTCTGCGGTGTAAGAATGGGCGATTCGCTTTCGGGATACTGTGTCGACGCCAAAACATCCCCCGTTCCGGAGTCGACCACCGAAACTTTTATAGAAGACGTACCTACATCAACACCGAGTAGCAGCATGTTTTCAGTATTTATTTAACGCCCCATTTTTTATTCGGTAGCGGACCCATTTCGAGTTCAATTGTGCCACCGTTAACCAGTTGCTCATGTGTAAACCATGGTGTATCCAAGGTCTTTCCGTTCAGCTTTGCACTTTGAATGTATTTATTACGATCTGAAGATTTATTGGCGATCAGCTGAAACTTCTTACCGTTTGGCAAATTAATCGCAACCTTTTCAAATATCGGGCTTCCAATGGTGTAAACCGGTGTTCCCGGGGTAACCGGATAGAACCCCATAGCAGAGAACACTACGAATGCCGACATCCCTCCGCCATCTTCATCGCCCGGAATCCCAAAAACATTGTCTTTAAACCAAGTATCCAGCAGGAACCTGATACGCTTCTGCGTTTTCCAGGGTGATGAAGTATAATTATACAAATACGGAATATGGAAACTTGGCTCGTTACCCATAGAAAACTGTCCGACGATACCCGTAAAATCCGGAAACTTAGCCCACAGCTCGTACTTACTTCTTCCGAGCGATTCGCGGAACAACTGGTCAAGCTTATTCTCGAAACTGTTCACACTGCCAAAGAGATCGATTAAACCCTTCACATCGTGCTGCACCTGCCACAAGTAAGTCCAGCCGTTATTTTCATCATAGTATTCTCGGCCACCCATGCCGCCATCAAACTTCGGATCGATGGGAATCCAGTTTCCGTTTTTATCCTTCGGCAAAAACATCTGTGTCTTGCTGTCCCACAAGTTCTTATAAAAATTAGACCTGGCGGTAAACTTCGCGTAGTCAGACGTTTTACCCAGCTCCTGCGCCATTTGCGCCAGGGCCCAGTCATCGTAACTATGCCCCAATGTTATGGCTACCGCCTGGCGCTTCTCAAATCCATGCACGCGCGGATTGGTTTCCTTTTCCCCTTCCTTTAGTGCAGGGAAGAAACCATTGTCATAATAGAAATCTTCCAGCTCCGTTTTCGGCCCGTTTTTCCAGGGAAGCATGGTGGCTTGTGTGGCATTCTTATGCATGCCTTCATAGGCAGTCTGTACATCATAATTCCGAATACCTTTTCTGTAGCCATCTAAAAACGATATGGTGGAGTGGAAACCGTTCATACAAGGGTTATCGCCCCAAAGCAAAGGAAATGTGGGTACCCATCCGCTCTGCTGATACATCAGGACGTAAGAGTTTAACATATCGCCCTCCTGCTCCGGATCAAGGATCGTGCGTAAGGGGTGATGCGCCAGGTAACTGTCCCACACCCAGTCATCCACAAAAAACGGACGATTGGTTTGATGTACCTGCTTATCATAACCGCTGTAATACTGGCCATCCTCGGTAATGTCTACCATGCGCTCATAGCAACGGTAAAGGGCTGTATAAAAAGAACGCTTCTGCGCGTCGGTACCGCCGGTTACGGGAATCTGGTTGATCACTTTAGCCCATGCCGCTTCGGCCTTTTTGGCCTGCTGATCAAAGCTGACCGAACTAAGCTCATTCGCATAGTTCTTTTTGGCCTGCTCCGGGCTTATAAATGAAAGGGCATATCTGAACTCAATGGTTTTTGGTGCAGAACTGTTAAAGCTGAGCAACATTTTATTGCCTTCCTTTTTCCCTTCTGCGGCGGCGTTAAATACACCGTACATATATACTTTGACGCCCGACCAGGTTTCCATGCCGGTAAGTTCTTTATCGGAGACAAGGGTGTAGCTGCTTTCGCCGCTATTATACCGGTCAAAAATTACCGCCTTTGTAGCTGTCGACGGAAACTCGAACTTAAATATCCCCGCTTTCTTGCCTGGTGCAAACTCTACTTTAATATCATCCTCTACCAGATAGGCGGCATAATACCATGGGCGGTTCACCTCCAGGTCGTGGTCGTACGTCATACGCTTCAATCCTGTAGTTGCCAGAGCGGGCCTGATCGCGAAAACCTGGCCGTTTCGGTGCGACACGACCGTAAGCGGAAAGCTGCTGATCTGATCGTCCATATAATCCGCCCGCTGAGGTGTCATACGTATCACCTGGTTAGGCAACTGGACTGTTGGCCGTGTTGGTTCCAGTATTGCACCAACATTCCCAATTCTCGGGTCTACATATTTAAGATTACCTTCGCCCGGGTAAGGATTGGTTTGTGCAGAAGCCGTGATGGCAACCGAACTGATCTGCGCAATAAACAACGCTGAACAAGCCAGCCTTGCCCATTTCGAGGCTTTAGCATTAAAAGAATTAATCATAAAAAATATCTGTCAATTTTGGTTTCCTAGCTAAGATATAAAACTTCGGCTACAAAACCCTATAAAATCAGATCAGCAGTATTTGTTGGCCCGAAACCAGTCGAGCGCCCTCTTAACTGCAACCTCCACAGGCGTATAGCTAAGATTAAGCACACGTTCCGACTTCTTACCAGAATAATAATTGTATAAACACAACATATAAGCTGCCGAATAGTCCAGCTTCAGTTGCCTGCCCGTGAGTTTACCGATCAACGAACCTGCAACACCTAACGACATCAGTATAAATTTTGGAATCGCTATCAAAACCGGACGCTGACCAGACGTGGCATTAAGCAGCCTGAAGAACTCGCGGTATGTTAAATTGTGACCAGCCATAAGATAGCACTCACCAACCTTGCCGGTTTCAATGGCATTCGCTATGCCTCTGGCTACATCCTGAATATAGACGAAGTTCTTCCCCCCGGGCGGATGCATCACGATGCGCTTGTTGATACCGTGCAACAGTAACTGACCAGAGCTGGGTTTAGTATCATATTCACCTATCATAAAAGTTGGATTGATCACTACCGCCGGCAATTGCCTGCGTTCCACCTGTTCCAGCACATACTGCTGCGATATGTATTTGGTGCTGACATAGCCCGACCGGATATGGGTTAATCTGAATGAATACAGTTCGTTGGCGGGCTTATTGCGTGTACCGGGGCCGATGGTATTGGCCGTACTGATATGGATTAATTTTTGAACCCCATGCTTGAGGCATGCCTCTACCACGTTCACCGTGCCTTGGATATTCGCCTGCTCATAGACCGCATAACTCACCCCCCATTGCTGGGTCACCGAAGCGGTATGGACGACAAAGTCGCAACCTTCCACGGCAGCGATCACCTCTTCCTCATTCGCGATATCACCGTAAAAGATCTCGGCAGAGAGGTCAGATAAAGCACGCATGTCGGCCGAGCGGCGAACCATAAGCCGTACGGTGTAACCGCGACCCTGCAGTTCCCGGGCAGCATTTGCCCCTAAAAAACCGTTAGCCCCAGTAACCAGAACCCGTCCACGATCAGCCGTCATTTATTAACCACCATTTCTTTTTTGACCGCTTTTGAGACAATTTTCAGCTTGGTACCGGTTGGCAATACGCGCATCAACCCGTAATTAAACCTGTTCCATATTCCCGGAATAATCACAGCACGGCCTGCGAGCGTCTTTTTGAGTGCGATCTGAACAATCCGGGCCGTGGGCATCAAACCAAGCCTACCCTGCGTACTCTGACTCACGATCCGCGCAGATACAGATGAGTTGGTCATGATAGGCCCCGGATATACCACACTTACCGAAACGCCGGTGCCTGCGAGTTCTTCCCTCAACCCCAGCGAAAAAGAAGAAATAAAGGCCTTGCTGGCCGGGTAAACCGTCTTATAAGCGATTGGCGTGAAAGCCGCCATGCTCGAAATATTTAGCACATAACTCCTTTCCTGTTTCAACAATACCGGAAGCAGGCCCTGGGTAATTAACACCATACTCCGGATATTCACCTGCATAATGCGGTCAATCGTTTCGCTGGAGCTCTGCGTAATTGCCGCAGTACCGCCAATACCCGCGTTATTAATAATGAAATTTACCTCATAAAGATCTCGGATCAGGTTAATGTGTTCCTGCAGCAGGATGCTGTCTGTAAGATCAAACTCATAAACCTGGATGTCGACACCATACTCAAGCCTTAGTTCGTGCGCAAGGGAATCAGTATTACTGTTGGGCAGCGCAATCATGATCAGGTTCATTTTCCGCTCAGCACACTGCATACAAAATTCCCGACCGAGTCCGGAACTGGCGCCTGTGATCAGGGTGTATTTAACGGCCTTCATCGTTGTCTGGTTTTGGTTCACCGCTAATATAAATATTTATCGGCAGCGAAGTACAGTTCTTTTTCAGCTCGTGGCCTACTATTGTAAAAGAAAAGGCTAACCTGGGTTAAATCAACATTTTTATTAATTTTGAACCGTATTAAACTTGAAATTCCATTATTTAAAGATATGAACTACGATGTAATTGTAATAGGTAGCGGTCCCGGCGGATATGTGGCTGCCATAAGAGCCTCCCAGCTTGGTTTAAAAACAGCCATAATAGAGCGCGAGTCGCTGGGCGGAATATGTCTTAACTGGGGATGTATACCAACCAAGGCGCTCCTTAAGAGTGCACAGGTTTTTGAATATATCAATCATGCTTCTGAATATGGGATCAAAACTGCCGGGGCGGAAGCAGATTTCGCTGCAGTAGTTAAGCGCAGCCGCGGCGTCGCCGAAGGCATGAGCAAAGGTGTTCAGTTTCTGATGAAAAAGAACAAGATCGAAGTGATCATGGGCACCGCTAAGGTAAAGCCGGGCAACAAGGTCGATGTGAAAGCAGCCGATGGAAGCCAAAAGGAATACAGCGCAAGCCATATCATACTTGCCACAGGTGGCAGATCCAGGGAATTGCCTAACCTTAAGCAGGATGGTAAAAAAGTAATTGGATACCGCCAGGCCATGGTGCTTCCGGAGCAACCGAAATCTATGGTGGTGGTAGGATCTGGGGCTATCGGTGTTGAGTTTGCGTATTTCTATGCCACCATGGGCACCAAGGTTACCATCGTAGAATTTATGGACAATGTTGTTCCTGTAGAAGATGAAGATGTATCAAAGCAATTGCTTCGCAGCTTCAAGAAAGCAGGCATCGAGATCATGACTTCGTCAAGTGTCGAGTCTGTTGACACGAGCGGACAAGGATGTAAGGTTCAGGTCAAAACCGCTTCTGGAATGCAGACCATCGAGTGCGACATCGTGCTTTCGGCAGCTGGCGTAGTCGCCAACATTGAAAACATCGGCCTGGAAGAGACGGGTATCAAAACCGAGAAAGGCAAAGTGGTGGTAGACGAGTACTACAATACTTCGGTAAAAGGTTATTACGCCATTGGCGATATTGTAGGCGGACAGGCACTTGCCCACGTTGCATCAGCAGAAGGTATTATCTGTGTGGAGAAAATTGCAGGTCACAAACCGGAACCGCTGGATTACAACAACATCCCCGGATGTACTTACTGCAGCCCGGAAATAGCTTCTGTAGGTTATACAGAAAAAGCAGCTAAAGCGGCAGGATATGAGCTTAAGATCGGTAAGTTTCCTTTCTCTGCATCCGGAAAAGCAAGCGCAGCTGGCGCCAAAGACGGCTTTGTGAAACTTATTTTCGACGCTAAATACGGCGAATTGCTTGGCGCGCACATGATCGGTGCTAACGTTACCGAGATGATCGCCGAAATCGTTGTTGCCCGCAAGCTGGAAACAACCGGCCATGAAATGATCAAAGCAGTGCATCCGCATCCAACCATGAGCGAAGCGATTATGGAGGCCGCGGCCGATGCATATGGTGAGGTGATCCATTTGTAGGATGAACCTGCATACGATAGAGACAGGATTTTTTAAATTGGATGGCGGTGCGATGTTTGGCGTTGTACCGAAATCCATCTGGCAGCGCAGTAACCCGGCAGATGATAACAACATGTGCACCTGGGCAATGCGCTGCCTGCTTATTGAAGATGGCGAGAGACTGATCCTGGTCGATACAGGGATCGGAAACAAACAGGACGAGAAGTTTATAAGCCATTATTTCCTTCATGGCGAAGATACACTGGACCGTTCCCTGGCTGCAAAAGGCTTTCATAGAGACGATATCACAGATGTGTTCCTCACGCATCTCCATTTTGATCACTGCGGCGGCGCCGTAGTCCGCAATGGCGACCAACTCCTCCCCGCTTTCAAAAACGCCACATACTGGAGTAACGGAAAACACTGGAACTGGGCAGTTCATCCAAATGCCAGAGAAAAAGCCTCATTCCTCACAGAGAACATCCTTCCAATACAGGAGAGCGGACAACTGCAGTTTATTGATGAGCATAATGGGATTAAGTTCCATGAGGGCGTAAGCGTACGGTTCGCCTATGGCCACACAGAAGCTATGATGCTGCCCCAAATACAATACAAGAATAAAACAATTGTCTACATGGCAGATCTTTTGCCATCTGTAGGACATATTCCCCTTCCGTATGTCATGTCTTATGATATGTTCCCTCTTCGAACGCTTACAGAAAAAAAATCATTTTTGGAGGAAGCCGCGAGCCAGGAATATATCCTGTATCTTGAACATGACCCTGTGAATGAATGCTGTACGGTGATGCAGACAGAAAAAGGCATCAGACTACAGCATGCATTTCCGCTCAGTAGTCTTTAAACAACTTTTCAGAGACATGTCATAACTGCCTCAAAGCGCTTTCTTGGAATAATTTTTGCTGTCTAAAGATAGTATAAATAACAGACGTAAAGTGTAACGTTTTCAGTAATTTATGTATTAGTGACATAAATTCCTTACTTTTGCACGTTTCCGACAATATAACGAGTACCAAAACATAAATGAGACAACTCAAGATCACGCAATCGATTACCAATCGCGAAAGTCAGTCGCTCGACAAATACCTTCATGAGATTGGTAAGGTAGATTTAATTACAGCAGAAGAAGAAGTCATACTAGCAAGAAAGATACGGGAGGGCGACCAGGCCGCTTTAGAACGCTTAACAAAAACAAACTTACGCTTCGTAGTTTCGGTAGCGAAACAATATCAGAACCAGGGACTTACCCTTGGCGACTTAATAAATGAAGGAAACCTGGGATTAATTAAAGCAGCAAAGCGCTTCGATGAGACCAAAGGTTTTAAGTTCATTTCTTACGCCGTATGGTGGATACGTCAATCCATCCTTCAGGCCATCGCAGAACAAAGCCGTATCGTTCGTTTACCGCTAAACCAGGTGGGTTCGTTAAGCAAGATCAGCAAAGCCTTTTCAAAGCTGGAGCAGGAGTATGAGCGCGAGCCATCCCCGGAAGAATTGGCAGACATTCTTGAGACAACGGTAGACAAGATATCTGACACCTTGAGTAACTCAGGCCGGCACGTATCCATGGATGCGCCTTTTGTGCAGGGCGAGGAGAATACCTTACTCGACGTGTTGGAAAACCACGAACCAAACACAGACAGCAGCCTGATCAATGAATCGCTTTCAGAAGAAATAAAGCGTTCATTGTCTACACTTACAGAGCGCGAAAGAGAAATCATTGTGTTGTTCTTTGGTTTAAGCACCAACCACCCCCTTTCACTTGAAGAGATTGGCGAGAAGTTTAACCTGACCAGGGAACGTGTTCGTCAGATTAAAGACAAAGCATTACAACGTCTGCGTCACACTTCACGCAGTAAAATATTGAAATCTTACTTAGGTTAAGTATTTATCATACCTTTTTAGATAGAAAAAGATTGAGCTTCCCTCAATCTTTTTCTATTTTGTACTAAATTCCAAAAATATGAAGTCCTTTTTGCTCCTTCCCCTTTCCGTGATCCTAAGCTGCAGTACGGTAAAAAACCCCGATACCCAATCGACCAGCCAGTTGTTAAAAGATGTAGAAGTACTTTCATCAGATCGTTATGAAGGGCGAAAGACAGGAACAAAGGGGGCCGAAATGGCGAGGACATACATTGCCGACCGCTTTAAGGAGCTTGGGGTTAAATCCTACGCACAAAATTACGCACATCCCTTTACCTTCCAGAACCAGGGTCAGGCAGCGCAGAACGGTATAAATGTTCTTGGTTATATCCCTGGGAAAACCGATAACGTCATTGTGATATCCGCACATTACGACCATATAGGCGTTATCAATGGTGAGATATATAATGGTGCCGACGACAATGCTTCAGGGGTGGCTGCGCTACTGGAATTCGCAGCATATTACACAAAGAACCAGCCTGTTCACACGCTAATTTTCGCAGCCTTTGATGCGGAAGAGGTCGGCCTGCAAGGCGCAAAGGCCTTTGTAGCCAAACCGCCGGTAAGTCTTGATAAAATTGTATTGAACGTCAACATGGATATGATCAGTCACAATGACAAGGCTGAACTCTATGTATGCGGCACCTTCAAGTATCCTGAGCTAAAGAAGTATATTATAACCAGCAGCCCTGACATTAAAGTCATCCCGGGCCATGACGATCCTAAACTTGGACATGACGACTGGACCAACCAGAGTGATCACGGTGCTTTCAACGCTAAAAACATTCCATTCCTGTATTTTGGCGTTGAGGATCATAAAGACTACCACAAAGAAAGTGATGAATTCAAAAACATCAACCAAAGTTTCTTTACGAACGCTGCAAATTCGATCCGTGAGATCATCAGCAATATAGACCAGGACCGTGATGCCCAGAAGCGATTTAAAGAAAAGCTAAAGATGAAATGATAGCGTAAAACTATTTTTTTCTCCTTACGCGGTCCTCAATCATACCTACAAATTCACTGTGACCTTTAACTCGTTTAATCTCATTATCACTGTTAAACGACACGCGCTTTCCGTTTACCGACATCACAGAAGCTGATGATCTCGAACTGCTGGTAGCGGACGGCCCAAACACGCTTAAGGCAGTAGCCAGATAAGGTTCGTTTTTGTCGCCAAAGTCGTAGCGCGGATCATCAAAAAGCGCAGAGGTAGCCGTTTCTTCAAAGTCCGGAACCATCCCCTCAAAATAACCGCCCTGATCAAGCGCATTTTTAGTTTCAAACAGGGAATAATAGACGTCGTACTTGTTCTCCAGTCGGATCGGGAAGAAACCTATTGGTTTGCCATAGGTACGCTCGCCGACAAGCTTAACGTTCATCTTCGGCTTCAGACTGTTAATCACCAGTTCACTCGCTGAGGCCGTATTACCAGTCACAAGAAACACAACATTGGTAACGTTCTTGACCTCTCCGGCTTTCCTGAAGTAGTTGGTGTTGCCGGCTACCGAATAATCCACATCATCGAAATAATTAATGATCCGTCCATTGCTGCTGTACTGCACCTTCTCATTATCGTCCAGAATAGGCTGATTTTTCATGATGGTTGCCTTGCCGTTACGAAGCGTCTCATTAAAATACTCCTTATACATCACACCCGAGGCTGTCGACGGCGCAATCAGGTTGACCAGATGCTCGGCTGTGCTTACATATCCGCCACCATTATAACGCAGGTCGATCACCAATCCTGTAACCCCCGCAGATGCGAAAGCACTGAAGGCCTCGTTGAGGGCAGCAACAGAGTTTGCGGTATTAGAAAAACGCGCGTAGGCCAGATAGCCGATCTTTTTGCCGTTATGATCAATAACGCTGCTTGTCAGCACCGGACTGCTTTTATACACCGTTTTGTTAATCGTAACATCAAAAGTCCCAACCTGCTGGCTACCCAAGTACTTTGTTCCTTCCAGTCGCACCGTACTGGCATTCATGCCGTTTTCAACAATAGACTCCTCAGTCCGGTAATTTGCGCCGATCGACTGCCCATTGATCTTTTTTATAGCCCAGCCCCGTTCCATGCCTTTTTTATCGGCGTCCGAGCCCGGGTAAACCGCCGTGATGAAAAGCAGGTACTCATTATTTGTATTACTGGTGGTATAAATGATTGGTCTGATGCCCAGATCATTACCATTTCCTTCCAGATCTACCGACGCACTGCTGTTCGGTTTCGCTACCAAAGCGTTAGGGTTCCTGGTGGCGATATCTTCTATATAGGAATATTTAAGATACGGGCCGGCGGCCACATATTCAGGTGCCTCGGCAGCTCTGGCTATATTGAGCAGATTGTCATCATAATTTGCCAAATCATTGCCTTTGGAGGTATACTTTCTGGGCTCATACGTATCATAACCTGGCAAAGTCGTATTCCAGTAATAGATCTGTTTGGCATACAGGAACAGCGAGTCGTTGGTTAATGCCCGCCTGTCGGTAGTAGGCGTTTGCTTTACATTCGTTTCTTCGTCGACTGGATCTTCCGGACGGTTCTTATCCTTCTTACAAGCAGTAAAAACGGTGGTCAGCACAAAGCCAAGTAACATGACGTGGCGCAGGGTATATTTTCTCATGTAATTGTTGCGTTATATAGTGGCCCGGGAGCACAGTTAAGCTGTTGGTATTAACGTTATTAAGTTAACAATAGTTTCTCAACATTCAAAAAATCAACACCAGCTTGTTCCGCACAGATCCGGTCTGCCTCATTACGACCTACCAGCAATACATCCGAACGATCGAGCTGATGCTCGTCCAGGATCTGAAGAAGTCCGGCGGGCGACGGCTTTAGCTCCGACTCCACAGCAAAATACACCTTGAGATATTGCTCAAGGCCATGCCATTCCACTTGCCTGATCTTATTGAGCTGCGTAGAAGCATCGCCATTGGTAAACAGAAAAATGTGTTTCCGCTCCACCACAACGGTCTGCAGGAACTGCAATATTTCCTGAAAAAGAAGAAGTTTGAGCGGTAGCTTGGCACTATGCATCAGCAGCTCGAAATTTAACCGGTATTTTTCCGGGAGACCAAACCGTGCAGCAGTCTTACCGAAAACCTCATCCGCGCCCTCCGTCTGATAAACCTGCTGCATGAACGGGACCATTTCCGAGGCGCTGACCTGCTCGCCGTATTCCATAAACTGCGCAAAGAGATAGTATACCTGCAACAAATAATCCTTTTCAGGATACATCACATCGTCTAGTTCAAATACGAAGGCAGATTTGCTATTCAGGTAGTCGTTCCAAGTACTCATCTCATCGATATTAATCTTCAGCCTCAAGGATCACTACACCAAACTCTTCAAAAAGAACCGTCGATTTAGAAAGCGCAGAGCGTTCAAAATCATTCATCGGCAAAATGGCGTTCACCTGGTGATCCAGGCAACAGGTGAGCAAAACATGCGCCGTAATATCCTTATTCAGTTCACCGAGAGATATAAAACTATATGCTTTTGAGGGAAATGCAGGAACTTCACCGTAATCGGCCAGCACAATTTCAGCCAGATCGAACCGCTTCAACATCTTAAGCGCAGCAGCCGTTTTGCCGCCGGTAATCATCACTTTCATATAATCAGACCATCTTTCATTGTCACCACCCTATCGCAGATCTTGGCCAAATCCTCATTATGCGTCACAATCACAAACGTCTGCCGGAAACTATCCCGTAGCGTCACAAAAAAGCGATGTAAAGACGCAGCATTCTCCGAATCGAGGTTACCCGAAGGCTCATCCGCCATGACGATAGCCGGGTTGTTGATCAGTGCACGCGCTACCGCTACCCGCTGCTGCTCCCCGCCAGAGAGCTGATTAGGTTTATGATGTGCACGGTCAGTTAAACCGAGCAACTCCAGCAATTCAAAAGCCCGTGCTTCGGCCTGTTTGCGAGGCGTTTTAGCAATAAAGGCCGGTATGCAGATATTTTCAAGTGCGGTAAACTCCGGAAGCAAATGATGGAACTGAAATATAAAACCGATATTCCGGTTGCGGAAAACACTGAGCAGCTCACCCGAAAGCTTGTTCACCTCCGTGCCATTCAGCAATACCGTACCCTCATCAGGCTTATCGAGCGTTCCAAGTATATGCAGCAAAGTACTTTTTCCGGCGCCGGAAGCACCGATGATGCTCACGATTTCCCCCCGGCCTACCTCCAGGTCTACCCCCTTAAGTATATTAAGATTCCCGTACGCTTTTCTTATCCCTGTAGCCTTTAGCATAAGTGCAAACTTACTATAACAGCG
This sequence comes from Pedobacter faecalis, assembly GCF_030182585.1. Taxonomy (NCBI): domain Bacteria; kingdom Pseudomonadati; phylum Bacteroidota; class Sphingobacteriia; order Sphingobacteriales; family Sphingobacteriaceae; genus Pedobacter; species Pedobacter faecalis. The sequence goes on from NZ_JARXOW010000001.1 coordinate 1,041,021, forward strand.
GCATAAAAAATAATCTTAAAAATATTTGGTATAAACATGCAATTGACTAACTTTGAAACACAAAGTACTTTAACCATGAACAAGCAGGAAGAGCAACTTAATGCGCTAAACGACATCCGGAAGATAATGGATCGTTCATCCCGTTTCATTTCCTTAAGCGGTTTATCGGGTGTTTTTGCAGGCGTTACTGCCCTGGCAGGTGCCTACATGGCTTACCGGGAACTTCAGCACTATGCCGCGGGAAATTATGGATACGGTACGGATTCCGACATCGACATTGAATATAATCTCCTGAGAATAGCGGTTCTTGTATTATTTACCGCTATTGTTGGCGGATTGATGCTTTCCTTCCGGCAAAGCAGGAAGAAAGGTCTCCCCTTTTGGGACAAAACAGCGAAGAATCTGCTGCTCAATCTGGCCATTCCGCTTGCCGCCGGAGGCATCTTCATTCTGGCGATGCTTATTGCGCATCCCAACACATTCGGACTTGTAGCGCCCTCCTGCCTCATTTTCTACGGACTCGCCCTCATCAACGCAAGCAAGTATACCTACTCAGACATTCGTTTTCTGGGCTTCTGTGAAATCATACTGGGACTTATCTCTATGTTTTATATCGGTTATGGTCTTTATTTCTGGGCAGTGGGTTTTGGCGTGCTTCATATCCTCTACGGCGGAATCATGTACTTTAAGTACGACCGGAGCAACGCATAACATTAATCTTATGAAAAACCCGATAGTAGACTTAAACAAAGTATTCGACAGCCGGATCAGACTCGGCGTGATGTCTGTCCTGATGGTCAACGACAGGGTGAGTTTTAATGATTTGAAACAGCTGCTGGAGCTTACCGATGGAAACCTGGCCTCCCATCTCAATACGCTTGAACAGGCTGAATACATCAAAATATATAAAACCTTTGTAGGCAAGAAAACAAATACCACATACGAGGTGAGCGATCTGGGGCGACAGGCGTTCAAGGCGCATCTGGATGCGCTCGAGAAAATGATTAAAGGCGTTTAATTTTTTTTGACTATATACTTTGAAATACAAAGCACTTTTATGACTAGAGAAGACAAAACTATTAAACAGCTCACCGGGCTGACGGCTATACTGGCTGCCTTTTCCTTTATCGTTGGAACAGCCATTTTTCTAAGCGTTGTCCTTACCAGATACGCGCCCCTCATGGTAGTCGGAGGCATCTTTACCCTGATCGCAGTCGCCGCCAACGGCATCTTACTGCTCACCCTATTGATCGCGATGATCACCTACCCGCATCGGTATTGGCAGATCCTCCAGCTTGCCGGCGTGCTACTCTGCAATATTCCGGTCGCCATCGCATACCTGTTATTCGTCGTTCACATCATCAAAATCTAATTAAACTATATGGAAAAGAAAATCGATACCCGGCTCTTAGCCACACTTGGCGGCGGCATCCTGTTCAGCTACCTCTTTTGGATGGAATATCAGGCGTTAAACCTGTTGGTCTACAGTGTGTTCCTGTTAACCTTCATAGCTTTAGACCGCAGCATGGAGAAAACAAAAAAAATACTACTGACCGGTGCTGCCCACCTTATATCGGCCATCCTGGTGGTCACGCTGCATACCGATCTTACCATCGTTAGCTGGTATATCAGTCTGGCGGTATTTACCGGATACACACATTTCCAGGCGATCAGAAGTATATTCACTGCCGTAGGCGGCGCCTTACTCCAGTTTTTCAGCACACCGGTCAATATCATCCGCGGGCTGATCAGCGCGCATTTCGGTTCAGTATCCTTTCAGCCCGTCTTACGCCCCTTAGCCATTATCGCCATACCGCTTTTCCTGCTCCTGCTATTCACCCTGCTGTATGGCAATGCGAGCGCGACTTTCGCGCGGTACCTCGACCAGATTGGCAACGTATTCAGCATCGTTTTCGCTGGTGTATTCGACTTCCTGTTTGCCGATTTAAGCTTCCTGAGGTTCCTGCATCTGATGCTGGGCATTATGCTTACCGGTGCAGTTTTTATCGGCTTTCGCGACAAGGCGCTCGAACGGGCGGAGCTTGCGTGTACAGACCAACTGTACCGCAAAAAGCGTAACCGGGAGTCGACCAATATAGGTCAGGAAATGCTTGAGATCCTCGCCGGAACTTTCATCAACAAAAAGATGGCGCTCAAGACGGAAAACACGATCGCCATCGCATGCTTTATTATGCTCAACCTCCTGTTGCTGAGCTTTAATGTGGTCGACCTCAACACTGTATGGCGCAACGCCTTTGCAAACCCGGCCGGGGCCAACCTCTCGGCTGCATTGCACGATGGTGCCAACGCCCTCATTGCAAGCATTATTCTGGCCATGCTGGTCATCATCTACTTCTTTAATGGCAACCTGAACTTCTACAGCCGCAACAGGACTATCCGTATTTTAGCCTATATATGGATGGTGCAAAACGCCTTTCTCGTGCTTTCCGTGCTGGTCAGAGACCTCAACTACATTGCCGCAATGGGCCTCACTTATAAGAGGATCGGTGTCATCGTATTCCTGCTCTTATGCAGCGCCGGGCTGATCACGGTTTACATCAAGGTCTCGGCCAGGAAAACCATCTTTTACCTGCTCAGGGTCAACACGCTGATCTGGTATTGCTTGCTACTCACCTTCAGCTTTGTAAACTGGGACGTGCTCATTGTGCAATACAACATTGCCAACAGAAACAGCATCCAATTGGACCTCGATCATCTGCAGTCTATGTCGGACAAGACCTTGCCCTTGCTTTGGGAGCATAGAGCATTATTTAAGAATGAAAACCTTCTCGACCGGGTTATGTCCTTCAAGAAGCGTTACGCTAGACAAAGCTGGCAATCCTACAATTATGCAGATCAGAAAACCTGGGAATATTTCAAAACAGCCAAAAAATAGTCGTAACAATACAATGCGGTTTCTTGGTATAAAGACTGGGAAATTGTAGATTTGGACAAATTTTTTCAGAATGAATATTCACGAATATCAAGGTAAAGAAATACTTAAGAGTTTTGGAGTAGCCGTGCAGGAAGGCATCGTTGCCGACACGGTAGAACAAGCTGTAGAAGCTGCTAAAAAAATGAAAACCGACTTTAATTCCGACTGGGTTGTGGTAAAAGCACAGATCCATGCAGGCGGACGCGGTAAAGGCGGTGGCGTTAAATTAGCCAAAAACCTTGACGAGGTGAAGGAAAAAGCAGGTGCTATTATCGGCATGCAGCTCGTAACCCCGCAAACTGGTCCGGAAGGCAAAAAAGTAAATAAAGTACTTATTGCACAGGATGTATACTACCCGGGTCCTTCAGAAACAAAGGAGTTTTACATGAGCGTACTGCTGGACCGTGCAAACGGACAAAACATCATCATGTACTCTACCGAAGGTGGTATGGACATTGAAGAGGTTGCTGAAAAAACCCCTAACCTGATATTTAAAGAAGCGGTTGACCCGAAAGTGGGCCTGCAAGGTTTCCAGGCACGTAAAATTGCCTTCAACCTTGGGCTAAGCGGTGCAGCCTTCAAAGAAATGGTAAAGTTTGTAAGTGCTTTGTATAAGGCATACGACAATACCGATTCGGCGATGTTCGAGATCAACCCTGTATTGAAAACATCCGATGACAAGATCATCGCTGTAGATGCTAAGGTAAATCTTGACGAAAACGCCCTTTTCCGCCATGCTGATTATGCAGCAATGCGCGACAAAACAGAAGAAGATCCAACCGAAGTTGAAGCAAGCGAGTCTAACCTGAACTATGTGAAACTTGACGGAAACGTAGGTTGTATGGTAAACGGTGCTGGTTTGGCTATGGCGACGATGGATATCATCAAAATCGCTGGTGGTGAGCCTGCAAACTTCCTTGACGTGGGCGGTACCGCAAACGCACAAACGGTAAAAGCAGCTTTCAACATCATTTTGAAAGACCCTAACGTAAAAGCTATCCTGATCAACATCTTCGGTGGTATTGTTCGTTGCGACCGTGTAGCACAAGGTGTTATTGATGCGTATAAAGAGATCGGTAACGTTCCCGTTCCAATCATCTGCCGTCTGCAAGGTACAAACGCAGAAGAGGCTAAAAAACTGATCGACGAGTCAGGATTAAAGGTTTATTCAGCTATCGCACTGAAAGATGCGGCAGACCTGGTAACCAAAGTACTGGCTTAATAAGAAAAACGGACTGATCGAGCATCAGATTCAATAATCAAAAAAAGGGATATCCAAACGGTATCCTTTTTTTTTGTCTGCTAACATATGCTCTATTTAAACTTATAGCTACTCGATTATCGCTGAACTTGCAGCCACTTAAACGTTGCCGGATCCGCTTCGAGTACATCTACCCCATCCTTTCCCGGCTTAAAAGTGATATCTATAACCGCCGTTGCCCGTGGCGAAACCCGGGTGTCCGACCGGTGGGTATGCAACACATATCGCAGTTTACCTTCTTTGTCCGCAAATACATCACCGTGCCCTGAGCCATTATATCCGACAGTCTTCCTGCTGATAATCGGATTGCCCTCATACTTCTTCCATGGTCCGGTTGGAGAAGTTGCCGTAGCATAGCCTACCGCATAATCCTTGTTACGGAAATCATTCGAAGAATAGATCAGATAGTACAGTCCCTTATGCTTGAACACAGTCGGCCCCTCCGCCACAGGCCAGTCAGAACCCGCAGTATTCTCCCACTCAGCAGTGCTGGCTATACATTCTTTTTCCGTGCCTGGAACAATGTCCGACAAATCCTTCTTCATTTCCACCACAAAAATGCGGTTGCCCTCCTGTAATTTAACATGATACAAGTACACCTTACCCCCGTCAAAGAAAACAAATGGATCAATTTGCTTGCCCGATCCGCTCAGGGCGACCGGACGAGTTTGTTTAAAGGGTCCGGCGGGACTGGCGGCTTTGGCGATGGCAATTTGCTCATCGGCCGTGTAGGCCATATAATAATTACCTTTATGCTTAAATATCTGCGGCGCCCAGAAACCGCCGTTGCCAAAGGCATCACCTTTTTTAAGCGCCAGGCCGTCAGGCCGCTCAATGGCTTTCCATGAAATCAAATCGGCCGACTCATAAGCGCGAAAGCCCATAGGGCTGCTTGTTCCGTATAAAAAATACTTACCCTTATCCGCAAACACCGTCGGATCGGCCAGGAATACCGAAGCTTGCTGGGCAATACTCTCCAGCGATGTAAAACTGAGCGCGCCGAGCAAAAAGCCAGCTAAAACTTTAGAAAATCTCATCCGCTAAAACTAAGAAAATTTGCGCTCAATAAGCCTTAAAATCACAGCTAATGGCAAGGGTTTATTGTACGGAAAGTGCAAGGCATCCTTGGTGTTCTTCCCGCGGTACGCTAAAGCTTCAGCATCCAGCTCCTTATCATAGAAAGGATACATGCCGATTTGCTTTTTATAACCCGCAACATATACATGCTCTCCCTGAAGCCCGAACGCAGGCATATTGTACCGGATACTTTCCTCGACCTCGGGAAAGGCCTTTAAAATTGCTTCCCGAAGCTCACGAAGCCTCAGCTGCACCGGTTCGTCCAGACCGATCAGATACGTCTCGAAATCTTTTGGTTTCATATACTTACTTCTATGCTTCAGCTTAAAATTGCGTCTATTCTTTAGCCCAAACTGTCGCCCAGATAATTACAAGCCCTGCAAGCCCACTGGTTATCGCTGCGAAAGGGAAAAAGTAAATATACTCGATTACGCCAAAATACAAATAAGCCAGGCCAAGCGGAAACATAAGTTTAGTCACCGCTGGCCTGTAGGCCGCGACTAGTCCTTTGTATTTAACACAATATAATTTTCATTTGAACTATAGTATAAACATTTGTTTATATTTGTCGTTAAATGTACTACAAAAACATTGGTTAATAAATCTATGGCAGATGTTGCTGATATCGTAAAGGTTTCTGAGGATTGGAACATTGATAAAAGTTCTCATAACGTTTTCTCGAGCGACGAAGTTATCACAGCTTATTTTAAAGGAAAAAAAGAGGGTTTGAAAGCCTATCAACAGTCGTTATTGGACTCATTGAATAAAATGTCGATGAGTGCGCAAAACAAACATACCAAATTTTAGATTACCTGAATGCAAAGAAGTTCTCCAGGTCATCCGCCTACCTTAAAATCCTGCAATGGAACGTCTTGAAAGTGCTTATTCCTGTCAAAGAAGAGGATTTTCTAAGCAGTGATTTTCTTAGTACTTACGATTTCGTAAGCGACATAGAAGAAAAATCTTGCAGTAGCACCTATGCCGTAACATTTTCCTTCCTGGACTATTCAGAAAATGTAAACGAGAAGAACCTTCATTCGGACGGTTTTATTTTAAAGCTGAAAAATTATATGTTAATCCCATAAAAACTCGGTCGAAATCTGTATTCTGACTTAGAAAGAGGCTCTATTTATACGCAATCTTGTACATCGTTCCGTTCATTTCAAGCAACTCCGGCCGCTGCTTCTTGGGATAACTGAACATCAGCACCCTTTTTGTCTGCTCACCTGGACTTAGCTTTAAGTTAGCCCCCGCGCCAATAACCACCAATGTAGCCTGATAAATCTTTGCAACAGGGTACTTCATTTTCGTATCGGCGTTCAGCAAGTAAATTTTGGTTAGATCTACTACCTCTTCGGAATTCGTATTATTGGTAAGCAATAACCACATGTTCACAAAAGTATGGCCCTTTGGCGGAACCAGCATACGGTTTCCCCAGGCAGACTGGCCGTCGCTCGATTGGACTTTCAAGATGTCGACCTGGATATCCTTCTGGTAAGTGAGTCTGTTTTCCGCGACTTCATAATGGACTGAGCATGCAGTGAGCATGCAGATTAGGCAGAGTAGACCTGTGTGGCTAATAAATCTAGAGCTGAGCATGTTTGATATTTAGATACACGAATATAGAAAATTTTCCGGCAGCTGAAACAAATCGTTAAATTATCGGTCTCATAGCTAACCACTTACAAACCATAAAAATGATCCTAAAACGCTACATTTTTTTATCAATCCTCTTCGTGCCTCAGCTCTTGCTGGCACAAAACACCAACACGCTTTCTGGCGAACTAAGCACGAAAATAGACGGCATCTTTTGATGGCCGCATTATGCATCCTACATTCAATAAAACTTTGCAATAACTATCAGGCCAGCTCCACAGCTTTATTAAAAGACGAAATCGGCTGTTTGTACAACACTCATAGGTGAAACATGTGTGCTACATGCGAGCATATAATTGGATAATATATGGATAATAATTAGATAATAAATAGGGGGTTGGTATATCGTTGGTATATCCTTGACATATCCTTGATATATCGTTGATATATCTATTTGATATGATAACGATATGTCAAGGATATTGGAATGTATTCTTAACTATCTATTTATTATCCGGTCATATTGTAAAAATTATGTAATTATATGCCTCTATAGCCAGACTATTCTAAATGTTATAGTAAATTAGAATCAAACTACGTCACCATTAATCAAAATGTAAACTATGGCTACAGCACCAAACGGCCCACTCGGCCATCATCAGGGTAAGGTCGGCAACATCGTATACTATATGTTAAACGGCCAGCCTGTCGCGCGCAATATTGGACGGAGTACCAAGCCTCCTACCGAAGATCAGAAACAGCATAGGCGTAAATTAAAGGTAGTCAATACTTTTTTAAAGACCTTCAAAGATTTTATCAATATTGGCTTTCAGGGATTGACCCGCGGAACAAAGCAAAACGCTTTTAATCTTGCCAGTAAAGCAAATTTTCACCATATCCTGAAAGGCGAGTATCCCGACTATCAGATCGATTACTCCAGGCTGATGCTCAGCCAGGGACCGTTGAAGCCTGCGGCGAATGCCTCTGTGAAGGTTGAGGGCGATGGACTGCTGTTCAACTGGGAGACCGACCCGATGATGTTGTATGCAGAGTCTACTGAACAAGCCATGTTGCTGGCTTATTTCCCGGAAGAAGAGCAGCAGATCAATACGCCTTTTGGCGCACTACGCCAGTCTGGAACCGCTGTGCTTCCCCTACCGGAGAACCTTAGGGAGGCCTATATGGAGGTTTATATATCATTTATTTCAGCCGACCGGTCGCAGGTGGCAGACAGCGTATACCTGGGCAGTTTGAACGGGCATGAACAGGAAGATTAATAATGGCTTAAGCATATCGTTATGGGTATTATAGATTCAGGGATCCTCGGCGGCTTCCGAAACAAGACAGGCCCGGTAAGCGGCCGCAAGCATATGGGGCAGGATGTGATCACTTCTGCCTATCGAAAGAGTAAAAAACCCTTGACTCCGGCACAGCTTTACGAGCAGGAAAAGCTTGGTATGCTGAGCAGCTTTTTGAACAGTATTAGCATACTTACTGATCCTGGCTTTAAAAAGTTTGCAAAAAAAATGAGCGCCGTTAATGCTGCTGTATCTTACAATTATCCTAAGGCTTTTCTTTATTCGGAAGATTATCAGCCTGATATGAAGGAGCACCTGCCTGGACTGATCGAGCTGAATTACCCGGCTTTGGTGTACAGCCGTGGCGACATTGCAAGTCCGGATGGACTGCGCATCAGTCGCGATGGCGATATAGTAACCTTTAGCTGGGCCGCAAGACAGCAGTCGCAGTATTGCCAGCATACCGATCTGGCTTCTGTATTGGTGTACTTTCCACAGGCAAAGCGCGTACTTATAAAGCACAATGCCGCTCAAAGGCACCAGCTGGGACTAGAGGTTAAGGTACCGCATTCGTTTAACGGATTGCTTCACTGCTATATTAGTTTTTGTTCGGCCGATGAAAAGATTCGCGGTAACAGCAAGTATGCGGGCTGGCTGGAGCCTATAGCAGAAGGTAATCAGGAATAATTTCTTAAATTGCGTAAAACTAAAATGTTATGAAAAGAAACCTTCTGCTCCTGCTTGCCTTTATCACGCTAACGGGGATAGTCCGCGCGCAGGAAACCAAAGATGCTAAAGCAAGTGCGGTAAACTTATATAATCCGAAGGCAGACGCACGGGCAGATATAGATGCGGCAGTGGCCCGGGCGAAGAAGGGCGACAAGCATGTTTTTATACAGGTAGGCGGCAACTGGTGTGTGTGGTGCATCGCTTTTCATAACATGGTGGAGCAAACGCCGGAGGTCAAAAACTTCCTGACCGCCAACTATGAAACGGTTCTGGTCAACTATAGCCAGGAAAATAAAAATGCTGAAGTGCTTAAAAGTCTGGGTTATCCCGGCAGGTTTGGATTTCCTGTATTTGTGATACTTAATGGCGAAGGCAAGTTGCTTCACATACAAAACTCGGCTTACCTGGAAGAAGGAAAGGGACACAGTGTGAAAAAGGTGATGGATTTTCTGAAAGGCTGGACTTCGGCAGCAATTAAGCCAGAAAATAATAATTATTGAGTATCAGCACCACACCTATCAATGGCAAAAACGAACTATAAAACCATCGATGAGTACCAGGTTACCTTTCCTGCAGAGACCCAGGACAGAATGCAGCAGATCCGGGAGATTATACATGAGGTATGTCCGGATGCAGAGGAAGTCATCAGCTATCAGATTCCCTGTTTTAAGTATAAAGGTTACCTGATCTACTATTCTGCATATGCGAAGCACATCTCTTTGTCTTACCCTTTCAGTGCTGAATTACTTAGTCATTTTAAAGCGGATTTACAGCCCTACAAAGTGAGTAAATCCGCTATACAATTGCCAAACGCCGAACCCCTGCCTTTAGATTTTATCGGGAGACTTGTCGCGTTTAGGAAACAGGAAAACGAAAAGTAATATCCTGTCTTACGAACTCAGGAGCACGAACCTCCTCACTGGTCCTGGGAGTTTCAGGGGTTGCCGGGGAAATGTAAGCAGTGCATTTCCAGTTATAGAGACGTTCGGATCGGCCCTACCTGCAATTAACAATTAAGAAAATGAGACGTTTTTATTTGCTATTATTATTTTTATACATTCCAGCCTGGCTCTTTGGTCAAAACGCTCAAGAAAAAGAGTATACAAGAATACACAGTCTTCTAAGCGAGGCGTTTAAGATGGGTTTTGTCAAGGATACTAACGATATCGTTCTTTTTGCTTTGAAAGTAACCGTAGAAATAGGTAATGATGACAAGCTTAATATACTTAAACTAGAAGCTAATGACTCGACCGCACATCGTGTATTTCCAAATCTAGATTTTTTGAAAAAGATTGATTATAGGCAATTTATGGACAATAAAAAGCATACTACGTTTGTATTCCCAATATCGATCACGACGCTAACGGGTTCTAGTGACGTATTTGGAATGGTGCGGTCTACAAATTTTGCCAAAAAGCTGGCATCATATCTCTATATGGACAGTGCCCATGGGCAAAGAAACCCGACGTATAATTATATCTATTTTCCCGGCTGGAATACTACCGTAAACATCGACTATTAGGCCGTTTAGCCTTGTACTGCAATCATCGGTTAAGCCCTAGGTCAATTCCCCGATGCTCTTTTTAACAGATTTGATCCGCTTCAACCAAATTCTGGCGTGAAAAATTATCTGTACGACAATCAGAAGGATCAAAATCCCAAGCAGGTAATATTTTGTTGTGTCGAACTCGATGTTGTATGAAAAGAACAGCAGTAACCCTGAAGTGAAAACAACCCGCAGTACTACGGAGTTGATTGCGTACCTCTGAAGTCGGCGCAGATAGCTTTGCAGGGATTCAGAGATGGTTGTTCCATTCATAAGATTTTTCGACAAATCATAGCCGATCAGATTATGTGTTAAAGAAGCCAAAACTGCCACGATCAGGATAATATTAATGCCAAGTGGTTTCTGTTCTCCATCGAACATGGAATAATAGCATAGCAGAAAGGCTGTCCAGCCCACAACCTCTATGGTAAGTTGCTTGCGTATTTCTTTCAATACAGGATGTTTGTTTTCTAAAAGCATGCCCTGCAAATCGGCGAGGCCTTTTTCAACATTATTGGTGGCTTTCCACTCAGATTTTAGTTGTTCCAGTTCCATGGTGCTGTAGTTTTTGAAGTTTATTTTTGATTCTGTTTAATTTTACTGCGATGTTATTTTCTGTAGTACCAATGACTTCAGCGATTTCCTTGTGACTCATCTCGTCCAGATACAGCGCCACGATAGCGCGCTCGCCTTCGCTCAATTGTTTAAGAAGTATGAACAGCCGCTCCTGCCGGTAAAGTTGTTCCTCGCTGCGTTCAGCAGCAGGTAAGTCGGGAAGATCTGTTTCGTATCGAATGTCCGGGCGCGTTTTCCTAAAGGAGGCTAGCGCTGTATTGAGTGCCACCCGGTACATCCATGTGCTTACTTTTGATTCAGACCTATAGCCAGGACAGGCCTTCCATAGTTGATACGTGATCTCCTGGAACAGATCTTCCCGATCTTCCGCGCTTTCTTTGTACAAACGGCAGACCTTGTGTATAATGCCTTGATGCTCGTGCAGCATCTTTAGAAATGATTGTTCATCCATTACCGTTATTGAATATATACCATTTTATTAGTTTATTCAATAAGTTGCAATGCTTGTGCATTTCTTACATTGGTCGACCGATTTTTATGGCTATACGCTAATGCCCGGGCTCGTAAATGATCCTCAGAAATGAGCTGAACCGTTCATTTTCGCGCTTTACGGGTATCCCGGTTACGATTCCGATCATGAGATTTTCAGCTATGGAAACCCTGAGCTGTGGCCTGATCGTCATGTCAAAATCGGAGTCACGGAATTCCTTATTCATTTCCAGTCCAATGAAATTTCTGCTGCCGCGGATCATGTAATGGACGCTGGTATTGTGCTGCCAGCTCATCTCCCGACGGTGTCCGCGGTGATGCGAAATGTTCGGGCCCGTATATATGAGCGAATGGAAGCTGCTCCCCCATCGCTTTGCAACAATGAAGAACGGACTGTACAGGTGACCTAGAAATGCACCGTGCCGGTAGTCACGAAAGGGCGACAATTCGAATTCATGCATATAACCCACAGCCATCGAGGTTTGCCATGCAGGCGACACAAAGAAGGAATACTGGGTAGCGAGTTTGAGGCTGTTTAAACGGTTTCCGGGAATTGAATCAGGGTTTGTATTCCGCTGGTTCCTGTAATAAAAGGTAAAGGGCAATTCTACCTCGAAGCCTAGGCGGTTGACGGGCGCAAACTCATATTCTACAAGCGCAGTGTAGGCGTCAAACTTGTTGTTGTCGGTTAGCCCCATGCCTATGTTCCATTCGCGTTCTCCCTTGCGGGCGCCAAGGTCGCGGATCAGGTCGACATACAAAGGCTCGGCGTGCTCTACTTTGGCGGGCAGACTGTCGATGGTTTTACCTGGGGCATTTGAGTTTTGAGCGTGTATATAAAAAGAATTCGCTGTCACCATGGCAACAGCCATGAGAAAGCCAGATATAATTTTCATTAATCAGGATTTAAAGTGTTAAAATACGTTTGTTGAAAAGCAGTAGCAGCTAGCGAGTGCTACAGCTGTTGATTGTTAGATCGTATTAACACTCTGGCGGAGGAGAGATTTCGCCCGGCAGGCAATCAGTCATCACCTCCAGATAATGAAAGTCGGGATCTGCGATTTCCTGCCAGGCTATTTTTTGAGCCGTTTGCAGTTCCAGGCTCGGTGCTATCCACATGAATTTCAGGATACCATCATCGCCCTGGTCCTGGGTTTCCGGAACGGATTTTTGGAATAAGAACTCGGAAACCAATTCATAGATACTCTCAATCCGGTTTACGCTAAGATCTTCCATGTAGGTGGGCTGACCATTAACAACGGCCAGATGGCGGGCAGGGCTAATGGACAAATTGATCATTTGCAGCAGCAACATATAGCTGATGAAACGAACGAAATGGAAGCTTGCCAGATACCTAAACATTGGCAGCAAAGATAGTAAATCTATATGCTGTCTTGCGAATTTCTATATGCCCGCTTTACGAATCGGGAGCACGAAGCTCATCACTGGCCAATGAGTTTTTCCAGGGGTCGTCGGGAGCTGTGAGCGGTGCATTCCCGGTTAACGAGACGTTCGGATCGGCGGCTACCCCCAGGTCGTCAGATATAGTTCCGCTACGGAACATATGTTCATTTCTGATACAGTATTTTACGGCTTCGTAAATGGCTATGCCGATAAGCGCATGTTTGATGAATCCCATAACTTTCAGGTTTGCTTTTACAACAAGTACGTCCTTAAAAAGGTTTGCCGGGACTAGTCCCGGCCATATAGCCCATTAGGCTTAAATGGAATATTTGTTTATATTGTAACGGAAACATGGATTAACTCTAATTGTATGCCTCATGAAACGGCCCGTCGTACGCGTGCGTTTACTTTATCTCACTTTTTAGTAAGCCTGGGGCTGATGTGCCTGGCTTCTTGCCAGAGTGACAGCGAGAACCAGCGTATAAATGACCCAAAGCGGGCAGACAGCCTTATACAGCGGGCCGATGACCTGATAAATGCGGGCGAAATAGATCGTTCCCTCAGGTATTTAGATTCAAGTTATGCCAAATTTAACAATGCCGGGCCTATCGACAACTGGAAACGTTATCGACATCTTTGTTATTTTTACCTTAATTATAAGTTCAGCGCTCAGAAAGCTAACCTGTACGTCGACAGTATGTTTCGCGTACTGAAAGGACTGGAAGATGACCACAAAAATGAGTATGCCCACAGCATGTTTAGCAGAGGCGATGTTTTGCGTGCGCAAAATCACTATAATGAAGCTTTTTATAAGTACTATGAGGGCAGGCAATACGCCCTTCAGAACCTGGATACTTGTGACCTTGGCAGTTTCACAAACAGACTGGGTTTAATCAGATACGCCCAGCAGGATTTCCTTAAGGCGGTGAGCTATTTTAAACAGGCGCAGGCAGAACTGAGCCACTGCCAGGATTCCTCATCTACTTTCGAAACCTCTTTTATGCTTCCACAGTCGGTATATAATAATATCGCTTTTAGCTACGAACAGGCCGGAAAGGCAGATAGCGCCCTCATATATTACCGTATCGGTCTTGAATACATAGAGCGTGAGCAGTCTAAATATCCAGACAGAAAAGCCTATATCGAATCGGCAGTTGGGGTGTTTTGCGGAAATCTTGGCGGTCAGTATGCCCTGATAGGGAAAACAGCAGAAGCCGAAAAATATCTGAAAAGAAGCATAGCATTGAACGACCGCGAGGGCTATGCAAGAGAGGATGCGACCACGGCCAAGACCAAACTCGCTGTTTTATACATCAAACAATCGAAACTCGACGCTGCACGACAATGGATTGAGAGTATCGAAGGCGACCTGGCCAGAGAGCAAGGCAGCAATCATCAACAGCAAGTGAGGTACCGAAATGTGGTGAAGCTCAAGGCGGAATATTACCAAAAAGCGGGTGATCTGCAGAAGGCACTGGCTTACATGACTGAGTCGGCCGCCCTGCGGGATTCAGCTTGGAACGCCGAGAAAAAAATGCGTAGCATAGATATGGATGCGACTTTCAGGGAGGCTGAACAGGCTCATCAGCTTGAACTGGCGGAAAAGAACAGTCAGATCAAAACCTCTTATCTGGCGGCCGCTATACTCTTTTCTATCATAACTATCGCCTTCCTGCTTGTGATGTGGTTTAACCTCAGGCGTACCCGCAATCATTTGAAAGAACTAAGAATACTAAATAAAAAGGTCACCCAGCAAAACGGTCAGCTCAGCAATACTTTGAGACTCCTAAAACAGAGTCAGGAGGAAAACACACGGCTGACCCGCGTTGTTGCGCACGATTTACGAAGTCCGATCGGAGCTATATTTATGGGCTGCTCATTGATCATGCACAAAGACTGTCCAAATGCGGAAGACATCGAGCTTATCGAAATGATGAAAAAGTCGGCCTCCGATTGTCTCGCGCTTGTTGACGACATTCTGCAGCCTAAAAACGAGAATGGCAAGCTGCAAAAGCAAGCTGAAAATCTGCACGAGATATTACGTTTCTGTACAGATCAGCTCAGAAGCAAAGCAGCTCAGAAACAGCAAACCTTAACTTTTGAGGGGATAGATATTCGGGCACAGGTGAATGCGGAGAAGCTATGGAGGGTAATGACAAACCTGATCGGCAATGCCATCAAATTTAGTCCGGAGAACTCTGAAATTAGGGTAAGTCTAACGAAGTCGGGGGAACAAGCGCTTATTACGGTTGCTGACAACGGCATCGGTATCCCGGAAGAACTAAGGGATAAAATATTCAGCGCTCCAGCCGAGGCCAGCCGAAGAGGCACCGCTGGAGAAGAAACATTCGGACTGGGTTTGGCTATATCGAGACAAATTGTACTTGCTCACAACGGTAAGATATGGTTCGACACAATTCCAGGAAAAGGCACTACCTTTTATATAGAGCTACCCACAGGCATCGACGACTTTAGGGCTGATTCTATGCAATGATTGTTTAAAAAAAAAGAAGAGGCCTACAACTATCCAATTGTAGGCCTCTCTAACCAAATATAAATTAAACGAGCATTACAAATATAGGGACTTTTTGACATTTACAAACAAATTGCACCAGATTTTTTAAAAAAATCAGTTATTTAGCGACAAACACCAAGAATATTCGCGCTATACATGTAAAAAAAAGAACAAAAACAGCATAAACTGATTAAAATTTTAGATTTAAGCTACATAAAATCACAGTTATTGGCATATTTTCGGATCACAACCAACAATAACGAGTATATATGCTGGATATTGCTACATAAACAGTAACATTATACGATAATTTTACCAAAAATCTCTAAAAATTCGGGTAAATCCGAATTATTACTTCAAAACAACCTGCAATCGCCACAGTCAAATTTCATCTGTTATTTAACAAGTATTTCATTAATTTTGACACTCTCCAAAATAAAATCATGATCAAAAGAGAAAAAATTAAAGTTCTGCTTGAAACAAGCGAGTTTAACCGTGATGTGACGGTTATGGGTTGGGTGCGTACTTTTCGCAACAATCAGTTTATTGCTTTAAATGATGGCTCCTGCATGGGAAACATCCAGATCGTTGTTGATTTTAATAATACACCAGAAAATATATTGAAGCGCATAACGACCGGTGCGGCCATTGCGGTAACCGGAACATTGGTTGAGTCGCTCGGCAAGGGTCAAAAAGTGGAGATCAAGGCAAAGACGCTGGAAATTTTGGGTGATAGTGACCCGGAAAAGTTTCCACTCCAGCCAAAAAAACACAGCCTGGAGTTTTTACGTGAAATTGCGCACCTCCGCTTCCGCACCAATACATTTAATGCGGTTTTTAAAGTAAGACACGCGCTGGCTTTTGCCATTCATCAGTTTTATCATGACCGTGGCTTTGTTTATATGCATACACCGATCATCACTGCTTCGGATGCTGAGGGTGCGGGTGAAATGTTTAGGGTAACTACGCTTGATCTGGACAATTTACCTAAGACCGCCGAAGGGAAAATCGATTATTCGGAAGATTTCTTCGCCAGATCGGCCAACCTGACCGTATCAGGACAGCTGGAAGGTGAACTTGCGGCCATGGCATTTGGCCAGATATATACGTTTGGCCCTACTTTCAGGGCGGAAAACTCTAATACAACACGACACCTTGCTGAATTCTGGATGGTAGAGCCCGAGGTGGCCTTTGCTGATCTGGAAGACAATATGCAGTTGGCCGAAGACATGCTTAAGTATGTGATCGACTATGCGGTTAAAAACTGTAAGGAAGAATTAGAGTTTTTGAACAACCGTTTGCTTGAAGAGGAAAAATCGAAACCTCAAAATGAACGGAACGAACTGTCTTTACTCGAAAAGCTGAATTTCTGTTTGAGCAATGATTTCGAGCGTCTGACTTACACGGAAGCTATCCGTATCCTTAAAGCGTCAAAACCGAATCAAAAGAAGCAGTTTAAATATCTTATTGATGAATGGGGAGCCGACCTGCAATCGGAGCACGAGCGTTACCTGGTTGAAAAGCATTTTAAAAAACCTGTTATCCTTACAGACTACCCGGCCGACATCAAGTCGTTCTACATGCGCCAGAATGAACCGGATGAGCAGGGCAGACAAACGGTAGCGGCTATGGATATCCTCTTCCCGGGTATCGGCGAAATTGTAGGTGGTTCGCAGCGTGAGGAACGTCTCGATAAGCTTACAAAACGTATGGAAGACATGAACATCCCTCAGGAAGAAATGTGGTGGTTCCTGGACACACGCCGGTTTGGCAGTGCGCCGCACTCGGGCTTCGGTTTAGGCTTTGAGCGTCTGGTGTTGTTTGTGACTGGTATGACAAACATCCGTGATGTAATCGCCTTCCCAAGGTTCCCGAAGAATGCGGAGTTTTAAACGCGGTGTAGCAAGCAGGTTTTGGGAACGGGATTTGCACTGAACTTACTATGCTGATTAAGATATATCCCGAAAATCCGAATCCGAAAGCTATAGCCCAGGTGGTGGAGGTACTCCGCAAGGGCGGTATCATCATCTATCCTACCGATACCGTGTACGGACTGGGCTGCGACATTACGAATCAAAGGGCTATAGAAAAGATTTGCCGGATCAGGGGAATCAAACCTGAGAAGGCAAACTTCTCGTTTATTTGCTCCGACCTGAGCCATATCTCTGATTATATCAAACCGATCGATACGACGGTATTCCGGCTGCTGAAGAAAGCGCTTCCGGGGCCTTTTACGTTCATTTTGAACGCCAACAACAACGTTCCTAAATTACTGAGTTCTAACAAAAAAACAGTTGGTATCCGTGTGCCCGACAATGAGATAGCCCGGGAAATCGTGCGTCAGCTGGGAAACCCGATCCTCTCCACCTCCATTCACGATGAAGACGAGGTGATCGAGTATTCGACCGACCCCGAACTGATTCATGAAAAATATGAAGAGCGCGTTGATATGGTCATAGATGGCGGCTATGGCGGCAATCAGGCTTCTACGGTGGTTGATTGCACAGAGGGCGACTTCGAGATCATCCGTGAAGGTAAAGGGGATCTGGAAGCCTTTATTTGAAGGCTTTCATAAATTCCCTTACGCTTCCTCGTACATTGCTGTGTTCAAGCGCCTTTACAAATGCACTGCCAATGATTGCGCCGCTGGCATAACTACAGGCCTTTGCGAAAGTATGTTTATTACTGATCCCGAAACCGATCATGAGCGGATTTTGCAGGTTCATGGCCTTTATTCTTGAAAAATAAGCTTCCGTTGCCTCAGAAACTTCCAGGTTTTGTCCGGTAGTGGCAGACGACGACAGCAGGTAAATAAATCCTTTACTCAATCCGTCAATTTTACGGATCCGCTCTTCAGAAGTCTGCGGTGTGATCAGAAAGATATTACATAGATCGTTCTTCTCAAACACCGGCGCATATAGTTCTTCATACTCGGCCATAGGCAGATCGGGCACGATACAGCCATCTACACCGACTTCTTTACATGAGGCACAAAAATTCTCGACGCCATACTGCAGCATCGGGTTTACGTAGCCCATGAGCAGCACGGGAATGGATACACGCTGACGCAGATCTTTCAACTGTTCGAACAGTCTGCGTAAGTCCATACCATTATGCAGCGCCACCTTGCTGCTTGCCTGTATGGTCGGACCATCGGCTACGGGATCTGAATAAGGAAAACCTATTTCAAGCAGGTCTGCGCCCGATTTTTCGAGTTCTTCGGCAATAGTTAGGGTATCGCCCAGACCAGGGTAACCAGCTGTATAATATATAGAAAGGATGTCTTTTTTTGTTTCAAAAAGGGCTTTTATTCTGTTCATATCAAGTTAAAATATTTCATATAAGTGTCCATGTCTTTATCGCCGCGGCCCGACAGACATATCACGACATTCTCTTTTCCTGTAAATTCCATCTTTTCGAGGTATGCCAAAGCGTGTGAGCTCTCGATTGCTGGAATGATGCCTTCCATCTTGGTAAGCAGCAGGCCTGCCTGAAGCGCCTCATCGTCGGTAATAGACACATACTTGCCCCGGCCTGTCTTAAATAAATGCGCGTGCTGTGGACCAATTCCCGGATAGTCGAGCCCCGCAGAAACGGAATGCGGCTCTACCACCTGTCCGTCGTGCGTCTGCATCAGAATACTGCGGCTTCCATGCAGTACCCCTTCTTTACCCAGCGTAGTGGTAGCTGCAGAAAAGCCGCTGTCGACCCCCTTGCCTGCTGCCTCTACCGCGATGAGCTTTACATTTTCGTCGTTTATAAAGTGGTAGAACATACCCAGCGCATTGCTGCCACCGCCAACGCAGGCCAATACATAATCAGGCTGATCGCTGCCTGTGTGCTCCAGAAGCTGTTTTTTTGTCTCTTCAGATATAATGGATTGAAACAAGGCTACCATATCCGGATAAGGGTGCGGTCCGACTACGGACCCGATAATATAATGCGTATCTACCGGATTATTGATCCAGTCGCGCATGGCCTCGTTTGTCGCATCTTTTAAGGTTTTGCTGCCCGATGTTGCAGGGACAACCTTCGCGCCCAGCATTTTCATACGCGCAACATTGGGTGCCTGGCGCTTAATGTCGACTTCGCCCATATACACCACACATTCCAGGCCCCGCAGCGCACAGACCGTAGCCGTTGCCACACCGTGCTGACCAGCGCCGGTTTCTGCAATGATGCGTTTCTTGCCCAGTCGCTCAGCCAACAGGATCTGCCCTATGGTATTATTGATTTTATGTGCGCCGGTGTGGTTTAAATCTTCCCGTTTGAGAAAGATATTCGCATTGTACTTTTCCGACAAGCGTTTGGCCAGGTACAGCGGCGAGGGCCTGCCTACATAGTCTCTCAGCAGTTGTTGAAACTCCCGCTGGAAATCCGTATCGTTGATGATATTCAGATAATTCTGCCGCAGCTCCTCCACATTCGGATAAAGCATTTCAGGGATGTAGGCACCACCAAAATCTCCGTAATACCCTTTTTCGTTCACAAAATAGCTCATAATCGTATTTTAAATGCTTTAAGTTGTTCAATATCTTTTAACCCGGGACTAAGCTCAAAGCGGCTGTTTACATCGATGGCATAACAGCGCGGATCGCTTACCTGCTGGAGCTCCTCCAGACTCTCGAGGCCGATACCCCCGCTCAGGAAATAAGGTTTATCAACTTTATAACCCTCAAGCAGCTTCCAGTCGAAACGTTTGCCCGAGCCACCATGACCGGCCGTCTGCGTGTCGAACAGGAAATAATCGACCGCATCTGCATAATCATCCAGCACACTAAAATCAAATTGCTCGTCTATTCCAAAAGCCTTGATCAGTTCGGTACGGGCCGGAATGATTGTCCTGAGCGCCTTGCAGTACTCGGGTGTTTCTGATCCATGCAGTTGAATGGCATCCAATTCATATTTAGCTTCAATTTCCGACACACGAATTCCTTTTTCGTCGACAAACACGCCCGTCTTTTTTATAGCTGGAGGTAGCGACCTTACAACCTCTACGGGGATTTCTCCGGCATAACGCTTAGAGCCGGTATAAAATATGAAACCCATATAATCGGGCTGAAGTTCAGCCAGCTTGCCGATATTCTCAGGCTCGCGCATGCCGCATACTTTTAGTTTCATTTTGCTCAATTTGCAATAAGTGCTTTAAAACAATTCAGTGCGCGCTTGCTTAAAAGGGACTCTTCGGCCTCGTAAAAGCAGTCGGCAAATGACTTATTGCCGTGGATCGTTTGCAAAGCCAGCGCGGCATTACATAAAACGACATTTTGCTGTGCATCGGTACCTTCACCGTTTAAGACATCCATAAATATCTTAGCAGAAGATTCAACTGTATCCCCGCCTTTGATCTGCCCTTCGCTGACTTCCTCAAAACCCAGGTCAGCGATCCGCACCAGGGCCTCGCCTGCTTTGCTGAAAACCTTCACATCGCAGGTCATAGACACCTCGTCAAAACCATCAACCGCATGCAGGATGGTATAGTTCTTATCTGTTTCCTGATACAGGTAGGCGTACAGTCGTGCCAGCTCCAGGCTGAATACCCCTACAATCTGGTTTTTTGGCTGGGCGGGGTTGACCATCGGTCCCAGCATATTAAAGAAGGTCTTTACCCCCAGTTCGCGTCTGATCGGCGCGACGATCTTCATAGCCGGATTGAACAGCGGTGCATGCAAGAAACAAATACCTGCTTTGTCCAGACTACTCTTTAGTTTATCCTGATCGCCGGTAAAGGTATAACCCAGGTATTCCATGACATTAGAAGAGCCGCATCCGGATGATACGCCATAGTTACCATGCTTGGCCACTTTATTTCCTGTGCCGGCAACCACAAAAGATGCGAGGGTAGAAATATTAAAGGTGTCTTTTCCATCGCCCCCGGTACCGCATAGGTCGACCAGCTCAAAATCAGATAAATCTACTTTAACGCACAGATCGAGCATTGCATCGCGGAAACCCTGAAGTTCAGCCACGGTGATATTCCGCATACCGTAGGCTGTGATGAAGGCCGCGATCTGCGAGTTGTTAAACTCCCCTAAGGCTATCGAAGTCAGTATTTTCTGGGCTTCCGGGCGACTGAAAGTCTTGTTCTCGAATAAGTGATTTAGAATTTTCTTCATAACAAAAAAGGTTGCCTTATAGCAACCCTCCAATTTTTTTATATAAAATAAAACGAACAATATCGGGTCACACTACGCTTTTGCGTTGTGCCACCACCAAATGTTATGTCCGTTTGTTGTAATCATCTATCGCAAAGATGGGTTTGTTTTGTTAAAAGCCAAAATTTTTTACAAACTATTATTTGATCAGTGCATTCTTCTCTTTTGTGAAATGCTTAAATACCAATCCATCGGCCACACCGGGCAACAGTTTATTAAGCCATACCGTTAATTTGCCCTGACGGGTCATGACCAGGGTGCGTTTCCGCGCAGCTATCCCCTCGGCAATCCGGTGGGCAACTTCTTCGGCACTCATCATTTTTTCTTCTTCCATACTGGTTTCCCCGTGTGCCGCACCATCTTTAGCAAGTGCTGCTACACGAATGTTAGAAGCCGTAAACCCCGGGCAAGCCACCATGACATGTACTCCGCTGTGCAGTAATTCCGTCCGCAGCGATTCCATAAATCCATTCATGGCAAACTTGGAGGCAGAATATCCTGTGCGACCAGGCAAACCCCTATAACCTGCAATGGAAGAAACCCCCACTACGGTCCCCTTGCTCTTCAGCAATTCTGGCAGGGCATATTTTGTGCAGTATACCGTTCCCCAGAAGTTCACATCCATCAGGTTTTTGAGCACGGAGAGGTCGGTCTCGTTAAACAAGGCCCGCATGGATAAGCCCGCATTATTCAGCAGAATATCGACGCCCCCAAAGGTATCTATAGCCTGCGCGATAACCGCACGGCAGTCTTCCTCGCGACTCACATCGGCCTGCACTGCCAGCGCCTTGATGTCGTATGCCTTTTGCAGTTGGGCCGTAATTTCACATAAGGTGACATATTGCCGTGCAGCAAGCACGAGGTTGGCTCCCCGCCTGGCAAACTCCTCGGCACAAGCTTTCCCGATGCCCGAGGAAGCGCCGGTAATGACAACGACTTTATCTCTGAAATTCATGTGCTATTTTATGATTGAGCTTTCGTAAGGAACTCTGGTTATAATGGACCTTCCAAGGGTGATTTCATCGGCATACTCCAGTTCACCCCCAAAGGCAATGCCGCGTGCAATGGTGGTGATCGGTATCTGAAAATCTTTGAGACGTTTATAGAGGTAAAATAATGTCGTATCACCCTCCATGGTGGCGCTCAGTGCCAGAATGACCTCCTTTACCTGCGTGGTGGCAACCCGCTGCACCAGACTGTCGATATACAGATCTGAGGGACCGATCCCGTCCATCGGCGATATTAACCCACCAAGCACATGATATACACCGAAGTACTGAGCGGTATTTTCAATAGCCATCACATCACGCGTATCTTCCACCACGCAAATGATCTCCTTATCGCGTTTTGCTGAGGCACAGATCTCACAAACCTGCTGATCAGCTATGTTGTGACAGATACTGCAGTTCTTAATTTCGTTCTTCAGCTTAATGATCGAGTTACCAAACCGCATCACTTCTGCCTGTTCGCGGCCCAGCAAATGCAGCACCAGCCGCAATGCAGTTTTTTGTCCGACCCCAGGAAGTTTGGCAAATTCAGCTACAGTGTCTTCGAGCAGCTTTGAAGAAAAGTTCATACCACAAACTTAGGGAAAAACTACTCAAGTAAAACAGCTTTTTATTACATTTAGCGCTCAACCAGAGGTATTATGAGTCCAGCTATTCTCCTGTCTTTCTTAATCGGCTATTTCCTGCTGCTCATTGTGGTCGCGTTTGTGACATCAAAAAAGTCGTCGGACAATGCGGCTTTTTTTATTGCCAACAGGAACTCTAAATGGTACCTGGTAGCCTTTGGTATGATTGGTACAGCGCTCTCTGGCGTAACCTTTATTTCCGTTCCCGGTGAAGTCGGTGCACCGGCGGGGAATCAGTTCCAGTATTTCCAGTTTATACTGGGCAATGCTGTCGGTTTCATTATCATCGCGACGGTATTACTCCCATTATATTACCGGATGCGGCTCACGTCGATTTACGGCTACATTGAGCAGCGCCTTGGCTTTTACAGTTATAAATCTGCCGCATTTATTTTCCTGGTAAGTCGGACGATCGGATCGGCTTTTCGCCTGTACCTGGTTGTTATTGTGCTTCAGCGATTTATATTTGACAGTTATGGCATCCCGTTTTGGGTAACCGTGCTCATCTCCCTGCTCCTGATCTGGTCGTACACCTTTAAAGGTGGCCTTAAAACCATCATCATTACCGATACGCTTCAGACCTTCTTTCTGGTCACCTCGGTATTCCTGACCATTTATTTCATTTGCAGCAGTCTGGGACTCAGCGTACCTGAAGCGTTTGAAACGATAAAAAACAGCGGCTATTCGAAGATTTTCTTTTTTGAGGACTTCAGCACCAGCGGCTTCCATTTCAGCAAAGCCTTTATCGGCGGGGTATTTGTTACCATCGCTATGACAGGGCTCGATCAGGATCTGATGCAAAAAAACCTGAGTATGGCTACGATCAAGGAGGCGCAGAAGAATATGTTTACATTTACCGGGATATTTGTGGTCCTCAACATTTTTTTCCTGAGCGTAGGGGCATTGCTTTATGTATATGCGGCTAAAAATGGCATTGAGATCCCGCTTGACCATGTAACCGGCAAGCCGCGCACAGACTTTCTGTTCCCGGAGATTGCCCTGAATCATCTGACCATGGTGCCCGCTATTATCTTTATGCTTGGTTTGACGGCGGCGACTTTTGCGACGACTGATTCGGCACTAACGGCACTGACTACCTCGTTTTGTGTAGACTTCCTGAATATGGATAAGGCTAAAGATGTAAACTCAAAATCGGCCGTAAACAAAAGACACGTGGTGCATGTTGTATTTTCGCTGCTGATGTTCCTGGTGATTATTGTATTCAACTCGATTAACGATCAGTCGGTAGTAGCCGGAATTTTCCGTGTGGCGTCGTATACGTACGGACCGCTCCTGGGTCTTTACAGCTTTGGCTTGTTTGTGAGAAACCGGGGCGTGAATGACAAACTTGTGCCGCTGATCTGCCTGTTGTCGCCCGCCCTGTGCTATGTGCTGAACGATCATTCGGCCAGCCTGCTGGGCGGGTATAAATTTAGTGTTGAACTGATCCTGGTAAACGGGCTGATCACCTTCGCGGGACTATTGCTGATCAGCCATAAAACGACGCAGCAAACTAAATTTTAGATAGGATGAGCTTTTAAAACAATCAAAGATACAGATGACGAGCGAAGAGAAAATAAGAAGTGCTTTCGAAAATAAGGACTGGCAGGAAATTAAAGTAACCGATTCCTGGCAGATCTTTAAAGTTATGGCAGAGTTCGTGGATGGCTTTGAAAAACTGGCGAAGATTGGCCCGTGTGTCTCTATTTTTGGATCTGCGCGAACAGCGGAAACCAATCCGTATTACGAAATTGCCGTGGAATGCGGACGGCTGCTTACTGAGCGGGGTTACGGGGTGATTACGGGGGGCGGACCAGGTATTATGGAAGCCGGAAATAAGGGTGCTCACATGAACGGGGGCAAATCGGTAGGCCTGAACATCGAACTGCCTTTTGAGCAGTTTCACAACAAATACATCGACCATAACAAGCTTCTGGAGTTTGACTACTTTTTTGTCAGGAAGGTCATGTTCATGAAATATTCGCAGGGCTTCATTGTACTGCCGGGCGGTATGGGCACGATGGACGAACTTTTTGAGGCGATCACTTTGATACAAACCGAAAAGATTGCCCGTTTTCCGATTGTGCTGATAGGCAAAGACTACTGGGGCGGGCTCATCGACTGGATTAAAAATACCATGCTCAAAAAGGAACATAATATCCATGAGGAAGATTTAAACCTGTTTAGACTGGTAGATACGGCCGAAGAAGCCACGGAACATATTTTCCGCTTCTACGACAAGTATGTACTTAAACCGAACTTCTAGGAGGATCTAAAGCTGTGTAACGCCGCCCGAGACAACGAGTTTCATGGCATCTGCTGCGCTCATGTTGAGCGGTTTAATGCGCTCGTGTTTTACCACGTACACCTGACCGGCAAAAGAATAGGAGAACGGAAAATAGACCACAGATTCGCCAGGCAAGTCTATCCGGGTAAGGTCTGACTGTGTAAGAAAACCAATGCGCTTCATCTCGCCTTCTACCTCAACCAGTACCGGGTTGTTGAACTTCTTCTCATCACCAACGAAAGCCTCGGTAAGGTCTTTTATGGAAGAATAGATGAATTTAAGAACCGGAAGCCGGTCGAGCGCCTTCTGGAACCAGTTGTACATGGGTTCGGTAACAAAATAAGTTACGAATATACCGGCAAGAACGATGAGTGAGATCACTAGCGCCAAACCCAGACCAGGGATGTTCCTGCTCTCCCCGGTTTGCGGATCTACACCTAGTATATTATTGATGTTTAACCAGCTGTCTACCGTTGTAACTGCGCCTACAACGATAAAAATACTGATGGCTATAGGTAATACAATCAGGAGGCCTTTAATAAAGTAGTTAAGCAACGCCCTGCCAATTCTGTTCATACTGCAAACTTAGACAAAATTTAATCGTAAAAATACACCCGTTTAACCCTTTGGGAGATATTGGTGAGTATTTCGTAGGGGATGGTATCAATTTGTCTGGCAAGTTCGGCAATGGTTAGCGTACCATTGAAGACAATGACTTCATCGCCGGTTTTTACATCCAAACCGGTGACGTCGAGCATACACATATCCATACAGATAACCCCTACCGTTGGTACAAGCTTATTGTTGACCAGCATACGCCCTACCCCGTTGCCAAACCTGCGGCTGTAGCCATCCGCATAACCAATCTTTACCGTGGCAATTGTTCCCCCATCTTTAAGCATGCCCTTTCTGCTATAACCTACCGTCTCGTTAGGCTTGATATGCTTGAGCTGCGTAATGGTCGTTTTTAGCACGGCCACGGTTTGCAGTCCGCGATTATGCGGAACGCCGGCGTCAAATCCGTACAGACCGATACCCAGCCTCACCATATCCAGTTGCGCATCGGGATGCCGCGACACACCAGAGGTATTGGCGATATGCCGGATAAAACCATAGCCTAGTTCATTGCTGATCTGATCGGCCATTGCCGTAAATCTCGCCAGCTGATGTGCGGTAAATTCGTCATGTTGAGCGTCGTCGCTCGCCACAAGATGAGAGAACACGGAGACAACTTTGACTTTGGGTATTTCTTTAAGTATGGCGAAGAGCTCCGGCAGATCGGGCTCCTCGAAACCAAGCCGGTGCATTCCTGTATCCATCTTCAGGTGCATCGGATAATCGCGTACATGATCTTCCAGCGCACCGGCGAACTGCCTGAGAATATCGGCATTGTATATTTCAGGCTCTAGCTTGTTTTTAACAATAGCCTCAAAACCTGAAGGCTCCGGGCTCATTACCATAATGGGCATGGTTATGCCTGCCTTTCGCAACGAAACGCCTTCATCGGTATAAGCCACAGCTAAATAATTGACCTTATGGTACTGCAAGAGGTTGGCAATTTCAAAACTGCCGCTGCCATAAGAGAAAGCCTTAACCATGGCCATTACCTTAACCCCGGGTTTAAGTTTGTTGCGGTAAAACTGCAGGTTGCTGGCCAAGGCGCTAAGGTCGATTTCCAAAACGGTATCGTGTATCTTTTGAGTCAGGAGTTTACTGATCCGTTCAAACTCAAACTTACGTGCGCCTTTTACAAGTATGGTTTCATTGTTAAAGTGCAATGCAGGCAGGTTATCGATCAGGTCCTGCGTACTGTCAAAGAAGACAGCTTCCATGTCAAAGAATTCTTTGGCAGCGCTGATATGTGGCCCCACGCCGATAAGCCTGTTAAGTTCCTTTTGCTTCACCAACGCGGCAATTTCGCGGTACAGCACTTCGTCAGTCTTGCCCGTCTCAACGAGATCTGACAAGATCAGCGTACGCACGGGATGCTGGTTCTGAAGGTTCAGAAAATCGAGGGCGATGGCCAGAGAAGACACATCGGCACTGTAAGAGTCGTCGATAATAGAGCAATGGTTGATCCCCGTTTTCAGCTCCAGTCGCATGCCCACCAGCGCAAGTTTCTCGAGACGAAGGTCGGCCTCTTTAGGATCGTAGCCCAGCGCCAGCAAGGTTGCCCAGCAGATGATCCCGTTTTCCAACGAAGCCTTGTCGCGAAAAGGGATCAGGCATTCAATCTCCACGCCTTTGTAGCGGCCACGCACATAAGTCCGCCCCTCAATAGGCTCTACAAAAAGAATCTCCAGGTCCGCTTTCTGGCGATAGCTCCAGGAGAACTTCTTGTCGCCCGGCAGTTCTGCCTCGCTTACATCCTCAATATGTTCAGGGCAGTATATAAAAACCTTGGATTTGCTAAACAGCTTGAGCTTCTCGAGTAGTTTTTCCCTTTTGGACAAAAAACCTTCGGCATGTGCCTCGCCTATATTGGTGAGTACACCGATGGTGGGCGCAATGATGTCGGCAAGGCTGTCCATTTCGCCCGCTTTTGAAATGCCTGCTTCAAATATGCCCAGGTTATGCTCCGTCCCTATTTGCCATACCGAAAGCGGCACACCGATCTGAGAATTAAAACTCTTGGGACTGCGTACTATGGTATAATCGGCCGCGAGTAACTGATACAGCCATTCTTTTACGATGGTTTTGCCGTTGCTGCCGGTAATGGCCAGCACCTCCAAGTCATATTGTGCCCTGTTATATTTACCCAGAGCCTGCAAGGCCTCCAGCGTATCGGCTACCAGCAATACGTTTGCGTCGGCAAAGGCCGACAAATACTGTTCATCACTTATTACAAAATTCCGGATACCCTCGTTGTAAGCATCCTGCATGAATTCATGACCGTCGCGTTTACCTTTGATAGCGAAAAAGAGTGATTCTTCCGGATCGATGATACTCCGGCTATCGATGACAAGTCTGCTTATTCCAGCATCAAAACGTTCATTAAATGACCTTGGCGATAAGATGCGGGCAATTTGTTTTATACGATAAAGGGCATGGCTCATGAAGCCAAAACTAGCAAT
The DNA here is from genome assembly GCF_030182585.1 of Pedobacter faecalis. Lineage (NCBI taxonomy): Bacteria > Pseudomonadati > Bacteroidota > Sphingobacteriia > Sphingobacteriales > Sphingobacteriaceae > Pedobacter > Pedobacter faecalis. Next base: position 1,069,596 of record NZ_JARXOW010000001.1, read on the forward strand.
TTAAAACTGTATATCCGTAAACCACTTCTTGTAGATGGTCTGGTAAGTCCCGTTCTGCCGAAGCAGGTTGAGCGCGTCGTTAAACTCATCTTTCAGTTGCACGTCACCCTTGCGCATGGCGATGGCGTAGTGTGAATCTGTTTCGGGCAGATACATACCCACCTTCAAACGTTTGTTCTTCTGGAGAAAGCCACCGGCTATAGGCGAATCGTCGATAAGTAAGTCTATTTTACCAGCCTGGAGCTTGCGGTAAAGCTCTTTGTTGGTTTCCGCATGCACCATATTATTGGATGGAAAGTTGGTATGCACGTATTTCTCTGCTTCTGTGGCTTCACGGATACCGATGGTTTTATTGCGCAGGTCGTTTACACTCCTTATTTCGTCTTCCTGGTTCACCACCGCACAAAGACGGAAGTGCAGGTATGGATTGGTAAATTCAAGGATATGCAGTCGCGACTCAGTAACGGTTACCGCAGAACAAATAAGGTCAAGTTCCCCCTTAAACAGCTTTTCGAGTATGGTTTGCCAGAGCGAAACTTCATAAACTACCTCAATGTTGAGCTGTTCTGTTATGGCTTTCATCAAATCCACCTCAAAACCTTCAAATTTTTCTGAATTATAGTCAGAATGCATCGGAAAAGGAGCTGCAGAATCTAATCCGACCTTGAGTATTTTTTTTTGCGCCATGATAATACGAGACTTTTAAGGCCTTGATGCAACAAAAGTATATATTTTAGGCATTTTTTACAGCATTTGAGCACCAAATGAAGCACAAAAACCAAATTTAAGGTTTTTTGACATGCATTTACCGACCGATTGGTTTAATGAATACTTTTGCTTGAGATGGAAGAAGAAAGAAAGAAACCTAAGCTAAGTAAGACGGCGGCCCTGGCGAAAGCGGAACATTATTGTGCCTACCAGGAACGCTCTCAGCAGGAAGTGCGCGACAAATTATACGAATGGGGTTTGTATCCTACGGAGGTGGAGGAACTCATTTCTGATCTTATTCAAACCAACTTCCTGAGTGAGGAGCGTTTTACCCAAGCTTATGTATCGGGCAAGCTCAGGATAAAGAAATGGGGGAAGATTAAAATTAAGCAAGGCCTGAAAATTAAGCGGGTTCCGGAGAAGATGATTCAAAATGCACTAAAAGCAATTGATATGGACGAATATATGGCCATCATATTGGAAGTAGCCAACAAAAAAAACGCACAAATAAGCGAAAAGGATCCCTTTAAACGCAGATTTAAACTCGTAAATTACCTTGCCGGCCGGGGCTTTGAAAATAATTTAATTTTAGATGTACTGAAAAACAATAACTTACCATAAACGCATATATTTTTTCTAAAAAATAACTTGACAGCAATATAAAACTGTTTATATTTGCATTCCCAAACGGGACGAACGGTAATAACCAGGAACGTTTGAAGCATCGGAGGATGCAAAATAACATAATGCGAAAGTAGCTCAGTTGGTAGAGCACGACCTTGCCAAGGTCGGGGTCGCGAGTTCGAATCTCGTCTTTCGCTCTAAATGCCTTCACACTCTGAAGGCATTTAATTTTAAAAGGTATTTCACCTGCTCGGATGGTGGAACTGGTAGACACGCAGGACTTAAAATCCTGTGCCCTCAACAGGCGTGCGGGTTCGATTCCCGCTCCGAGTACAATCTAGGATTTTCATCTAAAAGCCCTTTTCTTTTCGAAAAAGGGCTTTTGTATTTTATTCCTGCTGTGTTATCTTTATGAACATTGTAAAAATAAATTAAATGATAATTGATGCTCAAATCATTAGTCAGCCTTATTCAGGTGAGTTTTCTGAAAAAATATATGATAATGAAAGTCCCTGGAACTCTCAGAGTTGGTCATACATCAAATTTATAAATGACGATTACAGCGAATGGTGCGGACAATTTAGAGGATTTCCTCGTCAAGTTGCTATTTCTACAATCAATAACATAATTCTAGTACTGACATCAGACTACCTATTTCAACTTACTAGGGATTTAGCGAACCAAACTGAAATAGAAGATCAACCACAGTATCATTCCTTGGCATCTTCACCCAAAGGTGACTTCATTATCGCAGATTATTATCATATTGAAAAAATATCTACTAGTATATCAAATAAGAAACGTATTGATTGTGATATTGAAATGGATATGATTCAGTTTAAACAATGGAATAACTCCAAGCTTGAATTTACATGTGATGAATTTTTAAATTGGGAACGACATTTAGTTATGGCTTATGATTGTAATACCGATAAAATTGAAATCATCGGCGAACAATAAATTATTTCATAGTCTAAAGTTTCAAAAACAACACGATATAATCCCGTTGCCGTCTATATCTTTAGCTTTTTAATATCGTATTGATAAGAAGTTGCAAATCATTTTGGAAATTATGTGAAATTTGAGCTTTTAGGTGTACTTTGAAACCCCGTAGTAACCCGTGACTCCGGGGTTTTATTTTTTATAAATCTATGTAAGTGCTAAATTAATAGATTGACCGAACGGTCTCTACATAATTGATATCTTCAAAATGCAGAAATCAACAAAGGCAATTGGAAATGCTATTTTTGTATACTTTCGTGCAATCTTATGGACCCTGAAGAAATGGTTGTAGTTTTAGTTGTTCTTGGTATTTATCTTCGTTGACAAAAGGCCACACTTCGAAATTTCCGAGTTTTCTAAATTCAGCAAACGCTATTTCTTGTTCTTTCTTTTTATCCCTATAGTATTGTCCTAGGGATAATATCGTGATGATTACTTCTCCTAAAGAAAATTTAAGTAATGGATTGTCAGTATCGAAATATGGCCATCCATATTCTTGCTCGCTTTGTAAGAAATATACATCGTGCAATTATTTTTAAACTCTCGTTAGAAAGTTTATCGGTCCCTTTCAGCTTATGGTTCCTAGTGTCATCATAAAGCCCCCAACAAAGTTCTAGCATTGGTTGAATAATCTCATCATCAGATTTCGCATGTTTAGATCTATAATATTGCTCTGGTAGCCAGCCATGAGTTACATCATCAATTAGATTCTCTTCAAAATCATCGTTGGAAATCAGTCCAACGGAAAGATGTCTCAAGTGCAGGGCAAGCTTTTTTCGTCTTTCTAGGTCTATCATGCTATGAAGTGACTATCATTTACACATAATTCTTAGTTAAATATATAAAAATGCCTACGTTTCTAATATATAATATTGCATTTCATTCATTAGCAATTCGAAATACCAATCTGCTTGTCCTACTGACCAATTTTCAAAAGGATATGTCCAGATATTTCGAGGTCATTTAGTACCTTGTTACTGATTTATACTTCATTATTTTGAATGCTTTTTGTGCATATCTGCTAAAAAGCTTTTCCGATCAAATGAGTTCGCAAATCCCGATTTTTCGCCTTTTTTTAATTCCTTTAGGAGTTCAGCTTTTTTGGTTTCTAAATGCTCAAGCATTCTCAACGGGGCTCTAATCACTTCACTCGCTGAAGAATATTTGCTTGTTTGAATTTGCTTGCTAACGAAGCTATCAAGATAATCACCCAACAATGTTGACTTGTTCCTTGCCATAATTTTTTCGCTTTTTAAATATACCAACAATTGGTATCAAAAAAATAATTGAATTAGCTTACCCTATGGAAGCCGCCCCGGGGGGCATAAAGTGGATGTTCAAAATCTCTGGAAGTAAGTTAGTTCAACTTCAAAATAAGAGCGTTAATTCAATCTCAGCATCTCTTAGCTGCCCGGGTATAGTGTATCACCCTTTGAGTTTCGCCCGCTGAAGCCGCCCCACGGATCAGGCATCAATCCGCTCCGACTAACTATACGTTCAACCTCGTCTGCATTATCGAGCAGGAGTGCGCCCTGCATATTATTGACAGTGCGAAACATACGAGCTATGCGGCTCTGGTCATCCGGACTATCTTCTATAAGCTTATAAAGACCCCTGGTTATCGCTTTTAGCGCACTAAAGTTTTCTGCATACGCTTCAGCGCTGTCGAACATCTTTATCAGCCGCCTAACTTGTTCGGCATTCAGATACCGCAGCTTGAGATTAACATGCTGGCTGGTTTCCATTTTAACGAATACGTCATCGGTTGAGTTCACTACAGCTACGACCTGATCAGGGAGCTGGTTGTTTTTACAATTGTTGGTTCGCATAACAATTTTTTAAAAAAACATCCCAAGTGCTGCGAACCAACAATCAACTCCTTACAGAGATATGTTTGATGCGGGGCTACCGCTCACTTGGGAATATTGTTAATAAATAATTGTTATAACTGCCTCTGTAATTTAAATTAGAATTCTGTTGATTATCAGTTCGCACAACGAATGTGCGAACGATTTTTCAGAATTGCAAAAACCAAACAGTCTTATCTCAAATAATAGCGCGCGATATATTCAGAGGCGTACATCCCGGAATAATTATCCCTTATATCGCCTGGCATCAGGCAAGCTATATACATCTTTTATTACACCGACGTTGACAAGCGATTGAACAGTGTCGGCTATCTATATGCTGGTTAATAGCTGTCTGGTGGCTGACTAGTATCCGAACAGGTAAGAGTGTCAGACCAAGGGCAAAAAGTTTCCTTTTCCTATTTATCCACATGTTTATGAATGCCATCCGCAGGCTTGTCGCTGAATATTAAGCAGTCCCAAAGCCTGATATGGTAGTCGCCATGATGCTTAACCAGTTCAATCTTCACGTGGTGTTTGCCCTTCGGAAGTTGATAACGCCAGGTAATGTCGTGTCTGCGCAAATGGAATGCGGTAGATAAATGCGCAGTTTCCATCAGTTGCCCGTCTATATATACATTGGCTTCATAAGTGAAGTCAGGTAGGTCATTGCGGTTTTTATTTGCAGCGCCGCGTAAAACGAATCCGGTACCTTCAAAATCAAACTCATAGGTCACCCCCATTGTGGTATGCAAGGTCCGCTTCTCAACCGGATACAATCCTGCAAAACCTTGCTCCAACTGCACAACCATCGGCTTTTGAACAGCAATGCTGATGTTCTGACCGGCTTCTGTTCCGCCGTTGAGCAGAATGGATTTTACGGCATGCTGGTAACTCGTTTCATAAACTTTGTTGAGCGACATGCTGGTGTATTTGAAATTCATATCCTCAGCGCCCTCCAATCCCTTTTTCCAATACTGCGGTATGTTGATATATCCTATCATGGTGCCCAGGATACCCGCCGCTGATGAGGGGTTACAATCTGAATCCTGCCCGGTACGCGTGGCTATCTCCATGGTTTTGGTAAAGTCTCCTTTGCCGTACAACAGGCCCATGACCACGTAAGCGGCGTTAACCTTTGCATCGATGTTTAGTGGCGCAAAGATTCCTTCGGGGCAACCGTTCTCAGACGACCATTTCTTTTGGACTTCAAACCAGGTCTGCTTCCAGTCTGACGGATATTTTTTATGCCATCTAATCACATCTGCGATGCACTGATAGAATGTGCTCTCCCTGGGGATTGTCTTCAAACCTTCGCTAACCACATAGTCCACATCGCTTGAGATGAACGCCAGACTGTACATGGCGCCCATATAAACGCCGCCGTACCAGCCATCACCATAGTTCATGATGTGGCCTACGCGGTCGCTGATCTTACTTGCCGCGTTGGGCATGCCCGGATGCATGAGCCCCGCAAAGTCGGCCTCAATCTGGTAATCAATGTCGTCGGAATGCGGATTATTAAGCCAGTGCCCGCTCTGCGGTGCCTTTATACCATTTAATATGTTGTAACGGGCGGCCTGATTGGCGTGCCACAGGTTATATGGCGCTGTGGCGAAAGCATGCGCAAAGGAATCCACAGGCGCATCAAAGCCCAGTCTTTCCAATACATCCACAAAGGTGAGGTCCATATAGATGTCATCAAAAAGATCCGGCCATTCGATCATAAGTTTCTTTACGTATCCGGCCGACCAGGGTATGGTTTGCTCATCCTGGATAAAAGTCCCGTTGTACTGAAACTCGGTATAACTTCCAAAGCTTACTCCGATGGTTTGTCCGGCCCAACCGCCTTTAATCTTGTCTTTAAGCTTATCCTTACTTAATGTAAATGTGGATTTCTGGGCCAATGCTGAGGCACAGCAGGTAAAAAGGACGCTGAACGTCCATAGTAATACTTTTTTCATTTGTGTGTGCTATTTGGTTTCAAGTAGTCGCCCGCAGGCGCTACCTAAAGCTAAATGTAATAAAATCCTTTTCTTTTATGTACATTCGGATCTTAAACCATTACCATTTATATACCTTAAGAATGAAAAAACAATTATTAGCGCTCGTTACGCTCTCGATCCTGTTTGTAGCTTGTAGTAAAAAAGAAAGTACTCCAAAACTGATGCTCGACCTCCACGAACTTTCACTGAAATTCGATAAGGAACACCAGTTTAAAGTTACCCTGGATGGCCAAGCTGTTGATGGCGCTACGGTCAACTGGACTTCGTCTGACGAGCGTACCGGAACAATTGGCGGCACAGGCCTCTTCAAAGCAAAGAGAATCGGCACCACCACCATCACTGCTAAACGTGGAGAAGAGGTACTTACCGCAACTGTGGACGTAACCCCCTACGCCACCTTTTTTACAGAGCCTTATGTAGATTTTACCGCCAGCAAAGCGGTAATCAAGACCAAGGAAAAAAGACTTTTAGCCCCGAACGGAGAAGAGGCGGACGGGTTGTTGTATATAGGCGAAAATAACAAAATACAGAACGTACTTTACGCTTTTGAGAACGGAACCTTGCTTGGCGCAATGGCAGTATTCAAGACTTCGGCACTGACTTCTGACGAACTTGCTAAATTCTACCTGGAACGCTATGCGTACATAGGAGAAACTAATGACTTGGCCTACCTGGCATTCGGACAAACCATTGTTGCCATCGGAGAACACCCGAATGTTGGCTTTGCCGCAGTGTATATCCAGGATCCTGAAAGAACAACGGCAAGTACAAGATCGTTAGGGGAAGCCAGGGCTTTGGTTGAGGCGTATTCAGGAAAGCTTGTTAAAAGACTAAGATAAGTCGGACCGCTGTATACGTACGGCGTTCAGTATGGCGAGCAGGGCCACGCCGACGTCGGCAATAACGGCCTCCCATAAGCTTGCCACACCGCCTGCACCGAGGGCGAGCACAGCCACTTTTACAACGAGCGCCATGGTTATGTTTTGCCAGACTACCTGCCGGGTAAGTTTGCCAATTCTGATGGCCATGGCGATCTTTGACGGCTGATCGTTTTGAATCACAATATCGGCGGTCTCCACAGTAGCATCACTTCCCAAACCGCCCATGGCGATACCTGCATCGGCGAGTGCTACCACCGGTGCGTCGTTAACCCCGTCACCGGCAAAAGCCAGGCGTCTGCCCTCAGCCTTAAGCTCCGTTACGTGCCGCACCTTGTCTTCGGGCAGCAGGTTCCCGTAGGCATGGTCTATACCCAGCGCAAGTGCTACCTGATTTACCACCGATTGTCTATCGCCCGACAGCATAATGGTGTCAATGCCCATGTTACGCAGCTCTTTAATAGCAAGTCCGGCATCGGGTTTAGCCTCGTCTGCTACGGTTATGTATCCTGCATACGATCCCTCTATCGCCACAACCACGGTCGTATTGCTTAAAGCCTCAATTTCTCGCGGATAGGACACTTCAAAGCTGGAGAGCAATTTGGTATTACCTACCAGAACCTGCTTTCCGCCCGCCCTGCCAGCCAGTCCGTGGCCAGGTATTTCACGCACATCTTCCGCCAGACTCCAACTGCCCTGCTCCGACGCATACGCTATTATGGCTCGTGCCACAGGGTGGGTAGAATTTGCTTCCACCGCAGCAGCTAGGGAAACAATGGCCTGTGCAGGCAAAGCCACCGGCACCACCTCCTGGACTTTGAATACGCCTTTAGTCAACGTGCCGGTTTTGTCCACCACCACCGTGTCCACCCTGGTCATCACATCCAGAAAGTTCGATCCCTTAAAAAGGATGCCGTTCCTGGATGCCAATCCGATACCTCCGAAATAACCAAGCGGGATAGATACGACAAGGGCACATGGGCAACTGATCACCAGAAACACAAGGGCACGGTAGAACCACTCGCGGAAGCTGTAGTCGCCGACCACCAAATAAGGCACAAAGCAAACCAGCACTGCCAAAGCAAATACAACAGGCGTATACACTTTTGCAAAACGGCTGATGAAAAGTTGGGTCTGGGATTTACGCGCCGTCGCATCCTGCACCATTTCCAGTATACGGCTCAGCTTACTGTCGCGAAACAAGGCGCTTACTTCTACCTCTACCACATTCTCCCGGTTAATCATGCCGGCAAGTACCTGTCCCCCTCTTTCGATCATCTGCGGTACGCTCTCACCGGTTAGCGCGGCAGTATCGAAAGATGCATACTCCGATCTCAGTCGGCCATCCAGGGCCAGCTTCTCTCCCGCTTTGAGCTGCAGCACTTCCCCGATTTGCACATTAGCTGGCGGGACTTCGACAAACCTGCCCTCCCGCAATACCGTAGCCTGATCGGGTCGTACATCGAGCAAAGCTTTAATGCTGCGTTTGGCCCTGTTTACCGCAGCATCCTGAAACCATTCGCCTATGGAATAAAATACCATTACGGCCACCCCCTCGCTGTAAGAACCAATGCTGAAGGCACCTATAGTTGCCACGCTCATCAAAAAGAACTCGTTAAAAATATCCAGTCGCCGGGCCTTTCTGAAAGCCAGGTCGAGCACGTTATACCCCGCCAGCAGATAGGCGGCAAGATAAATGATCAGGTTGACCGGAAACGCAGGAATAACCCCGAAACCATATTCCAGGACGAGCATAACCACAAGAATGGCGAAAGCGGTCAGCAACGGGATCTTACCTTTAATCATGCCTCATGTTTTTCAAAAACCATTCCATGAATCGGTGAACGGGCGCCGGTGGTGGAAAAGTGCCTGCGCCTTACATTTTGCCAAATGGGCTTAGCGTTTATAAAAAATAAAATCGGTAAGCAGCGGACTCACCCCATGTACCTTTACATCCGTAGCGATCTGTGCGCGATGGTAGGTACCGTGGTTTATTGCATGAAAAAGGATGTCGCGCACGGAATTCACAAAAGGAACACCAGTGCTCATTTTATAGCTTACCATTCTCTCTAAGTCTTCAGACGAAAGAACTTCCAGGCTCCGCTCATAATTCTCCTGATCGAGCGCCTGGAGACTGTCGATAGGATGCTCCTGCCAAACGCCAAAGGGTGCGCCCTCAAGACTGATCCTGAAGTTCCAGATGCGCTGTGCGTTGATGATGTGCGACATAAGCAGGACCGACTTTGAGCCAATTTGCTCACGATTGTCAGAAAGCAGGGCTATAACCCTCTGATTCATATCGCGGTTATAAGTAAAAAGCTCAGCGAAGAATGTTTTCATGCGGCTAATCTAGAAAATAAAAAAACGGGAATGCAACATTCCGTCGCATCCCCGCTATCTAAATTAACGCTCTCAGTAATATAAACGACAAATACAGGGAATATTGTGCTGACTTAAAAAAAAATCTAACTTTTTTTGCGACGCAACTGGTACACCTGTCCCTTGCCGTTCGCAAGCAAGATCAACCGGCTATTTTTGCTTTTGCCAAGTACATTGAAACCAAGCGGTGAAAGGCTGCTCCAATTAAGTCCGCCATCTTCAGAGATGTCGGTACCCGAAGTACCTGTAGCCAGGACCAGTTTTGGATTTATATACAGAACACTTGAACGATATCCTTTCACCGGACTAACCGGCTTCTTCCATGTTTTGCCCCCATCGTAAGTAAGTAGTATGTTGTTCGCATTCTCCTTGTCCTTCACATAGTTGCCGCCTACTACGATACCTCTTTTCTTATCCAGGAAATCCATAGAGAACACGCCTGTACTGCTTTCGCCCTGCCAGATGGGACAGGGGTAGACCGACCACGACGAACCGTAATTATTGCTTACGTAGATGTTGGATACCTTACCGCCTGTGGCTATCCAGACTTTCCCGCCTTTCATGGCGCGTATGGTGCTGCCACTGGCTGCAAAGCCCGCCTCACCTTCGGCAAGCGGAAAGTGCAAACTACCGGACACATCGCTCCAGGAACCTCCCCCATCCTTCGTTTTTAGCAATTGCATCTTATGATTAATCGGATCGCCGAAAATTAATCCCTCACGCTGGTTCCAGAAAGCCATGCCGTCCAGAAAAATGGCAGAGTCACGGTTTTGGTAGACTTCCTTCCAGGTCTTGCCGCCGTCGCGGGTGGTAAGTATAAAGGCAGGTGATCCGGCATTTACGATCACGGCCCTTTTACCATCGAAAGCTTCAATATCCCTGAAATCCAGTTGCTCGTAACCAGCAGGTTTAAACCAGGACCAGGTTTTTCCACCGTCGAGTGTCTTACCAACGCTACCAGCACTTCCGCTCACCCAGGCAATTTGATCACTCACGACCGACATACCTCTGATACTTGAGGCCGCTTCGGCGGTTAATTCGACGAGCTCATACTTCTGGCCGGACGCTAGGAAAGGAAACAGGATAAATAACAGGAGGTATCGCATCATTACAATATTTATCTGCCCCAATTTCTGCAATTAAACGCATAAATCCATAAGCTGTTTATGTAATTTATCGAAACCTGTACCTGCTGTTTGTTGTTAACCTCACAAGTTAACCCTATTATTCATTATACCTATGACTATGCAACAAGATCCAACAGAAAAATTCCCGCAGCCGCCTTTTCCCGAGCAGGAACAGGAAACGCCGGGTAGAGAACGCGACATGAAGCCCCTTGCCGATCATGGGGAGGAAACTTACAAAGGATGCGGTAAACTCGCCGGAAAAAAAGCCGTCATTACGGGCGGTGACTCTGGCATAGGGCGCGCCGTGGCCATTGCGTATGCCCGTGAAGGCGCAGACGTCCTGATCGCCTATTTGGACGATGTGGAAGATGAAGACGCACAATCGACGGCCAAACTAGTGGAAGAAGCAGGGCGGAAGGCTATCCTGGTGAAGGGCGATATCCAGGACGAGACGCACTGCCAGTATATTATAGACACGGCCGTTAAGGAATTTGGCCAGATAGATATCCTGGTGAACAATGCGGCCTACCAGATGGCCAGGGAGTCGATGGAGGAAATATCGGCTGAAGAATGGCACAGGGTATTTCAGACCAACATCACTGCAATGTTTTACCTGTGCAAAGCCGCCGAACCGCATATGAAACCAGGCAGCAGCATCATCAACACTACCTCCGTCAACGCCTATTCACCTAGCCCTCAATTGCTGCACTATGCCGCTACAAAAGGTGCGATACAAAATTTTACCTCCAACCTTGCGCAGATTCTGCTGCAAAACGGTAAAGGCATACGGGTAAATGCCGTAGCTCCGGGACCGATCTGGACCCCGCTTATCCCGTCGACCATGCCTGAGCCAGAAACGTTCGGACAGGACACACCAATGGGCCGCCCCGGACAGCCTGCTGAAGTAGCTCCAGCCTTTGTGTTTCTAGCCTCGGAAGACGCCAGCTACATTGCAGGAGCTACCATTCCGGTAACAGGTGGCCGTGTAACGATCTAATATATTACGATTTTTAAAGCTAACGCAACCGGGCCTGGAAGAAAGCAGAAGTTTCGCTGATCACCAGGTCCCAGTTGCCCGCTTTTGAAAAGCCATGATCCGCACCCGATACTTCTACCCATTTATTGTCGACCCCCTTGCTGTTTAAGATATTGGTAAACTGCTGGTATTCATTCTTACTGCCATCAGGCAAATCTGCCACCACATTAGATTCGGGCCGTATGTTGATGGTTGCTCTGGCCTTTCCCTGGTTGGCCAGCCAAAGCGGACTTACCGCCATGTAAGCCAGAATATTTGCCTGCACAGGCTCGGCACCTACGGCACGGTAGATTACTTCAGCAATCCTTGGGTCAAGCGCCCTCACCTCAGATTCATCCTGAAATGCAAAATTGGTAGCGCCAGCCCAGTTGGCCGCTGCTTTAACACGATTGTCCGAGTTCCTGTCGCCATACGCGTACAACAATGCCAGGGTACCTCCCGCACTATGTCCGGCAATACCCCATTTATCTGAGCTGATCTTCCAGTCGCCACGCTTTGAGACGGCCATGTTCACAGCTGCCTGAATGTCCAGAAGCTGATCGGAAATCTTTACTGCACTCGGCTTGTGTACTATGGGTGTGCTTAAAACACCGTCTATGTCTACCAATCTGTAATTTACATTGAGCACCGCAAATCCTCTGGCTGAAAGCTGACTGCTTTGTCCGGAAAAATCCGACTTATCGCCCGCCACAAAGCCACCACCATGCAGAAAAACAATGACCGGTGTATTCTCATTTCGCCCTTCGGGCAGATATACGTCCATCTTTTGCCTGCTGTCCGTACCATAACTGACATCTGTGATTACCTGGGCTTCCAGATTTACTTTTTTATCTTTCTTACAAGATGAGAGGATAAACAGGGAGAGGACGGTTAGTATACCAATTGTGTTTTTCATAACATGATGTTTCTGAAAACCAATCAAATATTGTTCCTGAAATGATCAGCGAAGCAGAGGCTTAAGGACCGGCCACACCTTCTGCGCAATGATTACATACCCTTCGGCAAGAGGATGTATGCCGTCGTGCATATTCAGGTGACGGATCCCCGCAACACCCTCAAGCAGGAAGGGCACAAAAGTCATTTGGTTCTTAATGGCCATATTACTGTAAAGCATGCGAAATTCTGCAGCACGCTCGCCGGGCACCCACAAGGGCAACTGCATGCCCAGCAGCATCAACTGAGCTTCAGGATGGGCAGCCTTAACGCGATCGACAATGCGCTGCAGGTTATCCTCTGTTGTTTTGGGATTGATACCGCGTATCATATCGTTGGCGCCAAGCTCAAGCACAAAGATATCCATCGGATTTGGCAGATAGAGCCCGAGCCGCGCGAGGCCCGAAGCGGAGGTATCTCCGCTCACGCCGGCATTGATGCATTCATATTGCAAGCCCGACTCGTTAATCTTTTGCTGAATTAAGGAGGGGAATGATTGTTCTTGGGCGTTGGAAAGCCCGTAACCCGCCGTCAGGCTATTTCCGAAAAAAAGTATGCGCTTCATTAGTTAGTCGATAACCGTCATTTTTCGTTGTCCTGAACGGAATTATTTCCCGTTTCAATCTCCACTTCCTTTGTAGTCACGGCATAATGTGAAGGACGGATTTCTGAACCATAGGCCACCGCATAAGCTTTGGTAAATTCCGCTCCGAAGTAAAGGATAATAGACGAATAATAAGTCCACAATAACAAAATAACCAAGGAACCGGCAGCGCCGTAAGTGCTGCCGACGTCACTTTGTCCGATATAGATGGAGATACCAAATTTGCCCAGCATAAACAGTAGCGCAGTTACTACTGCACCCAAGGTCACATCACGCCATTTGATGATCGCATCGGGAAGCACTTTAAAGATGACCCCAAAAATGAGCGAAACTACAGCAAGCGTAACCAACTGATTGATGATGTAAAACAAGACGACCGACACATTCGAGAAGCGGGCTTGAAGCCTTGAGCTGAACCCGTCGAGAAGCGAAGTAATACCTAGCGATACCAGTAACAGGAAAGCCAGGCTTATGATTACTGAAAACGACAGGAAGCGGTTTTGCAGCATTTTAAGCCATCCGCGTTTTGGTTTAGGTTTTAAGCCCCATATCGTATTTATAGAATCTTGAATATCGGCAAAGACTGTGGTAGCACCAACCAGCAAGGTAACAATACCAATAATGAAGGCAATCGTACCTTTATTGCCAATGGCGGCCTTCTGAACGATCTCTTGCAACTGTAAGGCCGTTTCCTTTCCCATAAATCCGGCTAGCTGTCCGTATATCTGGTTATTGGCCGCTTCCTCGCCCAAAAAGATTCCGCAAAGTGAGATGATAACCACGAGCAGCGGAGCCATCGAAAATACCGTGTAGTAAGCCAGGGAACCACTCAGCTTGGTGACCTTGTGATCGCCAAAGCCAGTAAAAGCATTCTTGAGTAGCTCCCAGATTCCCTTAAAGGTGATTTTTTTTCTATCCATATGTTTTTATTGATCTTCAGGACCTACTTCGTTACCCTCTTCATCAATTTGCATATGCTCGTCCCACTCCTTATTGGAGTGTTCGCTTTGCTGGTTACTACCGGCTTGTTCCTCAGTTTTTTGCGGAGCGTTCTGCTGTTCTTTTTCTTCGTAATTTTCCATAGCTGTAGTGTTTTTTCAGAAAAACAACAATCATAAGCCCTTAAAAGTTTAGGAATGGCTTGCCTTCGGGTAAACCATTCGGGCGCAGCAGATGTTAATGAAAAAACTAAATTTTAGAAATTATGATCATTCCACTGCTTACCGGACTCTTTATCGTGATACTCACCATCATACTGTTCATCAGGTTTAATAAACGCAAGCACTAGGCCTGAACTGTGGAAGAAACCGTTACGGCCATTGTTGAAACGCCACGCGGATCGGCACATAAATATGACTTTGATCCGGGATCGGGCAGCATTAAGCTTAAAAAGGTAATGCCTGCAGGCCTTGTATTTCCCTTCGATTTCGGATTTCTGCCGGGCACTGTTGGCGGCGATGGCGATCCGATGGATGTTTTGCTAATTTCCGAACTGGCCTGCTTTCCGGGCTGCGCGGTCGACTGCCGGATTATTGGCGGTCTGCTGGCCGAGCAAACCGAACGCGACGGTACCGTAATGACCAACGACCGGGTTATTGCCGTACCCGTCGTCTCAGCCACGTACAGCTCAGTGACAAGGCTGAGCGATCTCCCTAAGGGCATGCTCAACGAGATCGAGGAGTTTTTTAAAAATTATAACGCGCAGGCAGGTAAGGTATTTAAAGTGAAGAGGAGGATATCCGCTGCGCAGGCCCTGGCTTTGGTCGAAAAAAGCCGTGACCAGCTTGAGCTTACGCTGCTGTTTGAGATCTTTCTGCCCTTAAAAGACAATGCCGGAAGAGCCTTTCCCGAACGCGTTTACAGCAATCTGCAAAAGCAACTGGTCAAAAAGTTTGGTGGGGTTACCATGTACACACGAAGCCCGGCCCAGGGCTTATGGGACACGGGACGAAGCCGGGAGCAGAAAGATGACCTGGTCATTTTTGAGGTCATGGCCGCTGTTTACGACGAAGCCTTCTGGAAAAACCTTAAAGAGGAGCTTGAAGAGAACCTCGGTCAGGAAGAAATCCTGATCCGGAGTTCCAAAGCGCAAACCGTTAGGTAGCTACATCTGCTCTGACGAGGCTTCCGTATTCATCCAGACAAACTCCCAGTGGTGGCCATCAAGGTCTTCAAAGCTATGCTGATACATGAACCCGTGGTCGCTAGCCGGATTGGGAACTGTGGCGCCGGCTGCAACCGCCTTCTCTACGATCTGGTCGACCTCCTCCTTGCTTTCGCAAGAGAGGCAAATGGTGCATTCCACGGCTTTATGTGCATCTACAATGTCTTTCTTGGTGAAGGTTTGAAAGAATGGCCTGGTAAGCAGCATGACATATATGGTGTCGCTGATGATCATACAAGTTGCCTTTTCGTCGGTAAACTGCGGATTGAAGGTATAACCGAGCTTAGTAAAAAATTCTACGGAGCGGTTGAGCTCCTCAACAGGTAAATTCACAAAAATCTGAGTTGCCATAAGTGTTATCATTTTGATTAATCCAAAGATAGCAGGACAAGCTCCATTTTGGGCTGTCTGATTATGACAATTAAAGGGGGCGATTCCGTAACACATCTCTCCTATTCCAAACTCAGGTTTTGTATATTGTACCCCGTATTGCAGAATACACCAACTTAAACACACTGTATGAGAACCTATTTTTTTTGTCTGATGTCCGTTTTGTTGACGGTCGGGACCGCATTTGCAAAGCCCTCGCCGGTAAAAATTGGCAGACTGGAATGCGAGCAGCTTTCTAATCCCCTTGCCATCGATCGTTTACAACCGGTATTGAGCTGGCAACTAACTTCTGACGAGAAAGATAAGCGTCAAAGCGCCTATCGTGTGCTGGTAGCCAGCAGCCTGGCATTGCTGCAGCAGGAAAAAGGTGACTATTGGGACACTGGCATGCTTAAGTCGGCCAACTCCACGCAAATTCAATATAAGGGTAAGCCTCTTACTTCAGGGACGACATTATTCTGGAAGGTGATGGTATGGGATGAAAACAATGAGCCATCAGAATGGAGCGCACTGGCATCCTGGACCATGGGCTTGCTAGCTGCGGGCGACTGGAAGGCGAAATGGATCGGCACGGCGCCAACGCCCTTTCCGGATTCGGCGATAACTTATCCCTCACCGTATTTCCGCAAAGAGTTCGTGGCAGGAAAAGAAATACAAAAAGCAACGGTTTATGTGAGTGGTTTGGGGTTTTATGAACTATTTCTGAACGGGAAAAGAATTGGCGATCAGGTGCTGGCGCCTGCGGTGACCAACTACGATAGAAGACCTCTAAAGAGGTTGCTTTACCCCTACGACGACCAGTCGACACAACGCGTGTTTTACAATACCTTCGACGTTACAACCGCACTGAACTTAAAAAAGAACGCGATAGGCATGCAACTTGGCAATGGCTGGTACAACCAGCGCGACCGCACGGTGGAGGGCCATATGTGGTACGACACGCCACGATTGATCTTCCAGCTGGAAATTCTGTATACCGACGGCAGCAAAGCGACGATAGTTTCCGACGAAACCTGGAAAACGCGTACAGGACCTCTGCTGAAGGATGGAATATTTACGGGAGAGATTTATGATGCGCGACTGGAACTGGGCAACTGGGCCAGCGCAGGGTACCAGGATGCAAAATGGAAGCCGGCGACGCTTGTTCGGGCACCTACGGGCAGTCTGCACCCACAAACAGCGCCTTTCGATAAAGTGATGCGCACGCTTGTTCCGACATTTGACGGGAAGTTGAACGACTCGGTGTACCGGTACAGCTTGCCCGAAACAGTAGCTGGCTGGGCGTCCATCGAGGTAAAAGGAAAAGCGGGAAGCACGCTGAAAATAAGATATGTAAGTGAAGAAGCCGAAGATTACGGACAGTTTGACACCTATATTCTGAAAGGTGAGGGTACAGAAACCTGGGAACCGAAATTTACCTGGCATGCATTCAGGTATATTGAAGTGACTTCGAAAGATGTGGCCCTGAATAAGGAAAGCCTCAAGGTAAAAGACGTGTACACAGCGGTAGTCCCGGACGGTGAGTTTGAGTGCTCAAATCCGTTTTTTAATAAAATCAATTCGGCTTATCTGAAAACGCAGCAGGCCAACTTTCATGGAAGCGTGAGCAGCGATTGCCCGCACCGCGAAAGGCTGGGATACACGGGCGACGGGCAGGTGATTGTGGGAAGCTCTATTTTTAGTTACGACATGCGGCAATTTTACCGCAAGTGGCTGGACGACATGGACGATGCGCGTAATAAGAAAACGGGTTTTGTGACGCACACGGCCCCTTTTGGCGGTGGTGGCGGCGGACCAGCTTGGGGGTCGGCATACGTGATTATGCCTTGGGCATATTTCAATTATTATGGGGATACCACCATACTGACCCGTCACTATACCGGCATGAAACAATGGGTGGAGTATTTGCAAACCCGGACAAACGAGAAGGGCTTGATATCGAGAGAAGAACCTGGCGGGTGGTGTTTGGGCGACTGGTGCACTCCTGGCAATGTTGAAGTACCATCGGAACTGGTCAACACCGCTTATTTCTACCATGTCACCAACCTGATGACTGGCATTGCAAACGTGCTTGGCAAAGGCGACGATCAACTTAAGTTTTCGGAACTAGCTAAGGATATTAAGAAGAACTTTAACGCCGCATACTATAATGCATCCGGGCAGACCTACTGGGAAGGCCGGCAGGGCGCAGATGTTTTTGCCCTGGCTTTCGGACTGGTACCAGCAGAACGCTATGATACTGTCTTTGCAAGCCTGCTGGCGCATTTGAAAAAAATAAATTATCACTTTGACTCAGGCATATTGGGTACCCCCCTGCTTTTGAATGTGCTGAGTGCAAACGATCGGGACGATATTGCATACGAGTTGATGAATCAGAAGGATTTCCCAAGCTTTGGTTACCTGCTTGACGAAAAAAACAGCACACTATGGGAATCCTGGAACGGAGATGGCTCGAGATGTCACCCCATGTTCGGAAGCGTAGTAGAATGGTTTTATACCGGTTTGGCTGGAATAAAAGTAGATCAGGCTGCGCCCGGCATGAACCACTTCGTGATAGCGCCTAAGACCGTCACTGAGCTGGACCATTGTAAGGCGTCGTACAGAAGTCCCTTTGGCCGAATACGCTCAGAATGGAAGCGCTCGGGCAATGGAACTATGAAAGTGCTTATCGAAGTACCAGTAAATGCTTCGGCGACTTTTGTACTACCCGGCGGGGCGCAACGGGCAAAGGATACATCGGGCGCTGAACTGCAGGCAAGAAAAGTAGACAACAAGTATGTCATGGAATTTCAATCGGGCATCCATGAGTTCGAAGTGCTGTAACCACTCCAGAATCGTGTGCCGGCAACGATTGCGTAGATTTCCCTGCCGGGAGACGATAACTTGGTGCTTAATTGTGTAATATTGTTTATGATCAAGAGGTTATATACGCTATCCACCGCCATACTGCTTGCTTCAAGTACCCCTGCTTTAAGCCAGATTAAACCGGCATTGGGGATTGTGTCTTCGCTCGAAAACGATGCTCTCCTCCACGAGTCGGGTTTCCATCTGATCGGTGAATCCGTTGGGAATCTGCTCTCGCCGAACATTTCGCGGGCTGACTTTCTCATTAAACTTCAAGCTTTGAAGAAAGCTCGATGCCAGGTGCATATGTGTAACACTTTTTTTCCCGGGCAACTTAAAATCGCGGGTGATAAAGTCAATGAGCAAACGGTTCTGGCTTATGCCGACACTGTTTTCAGCAGGGCATCGCAGGCAGGGATTTATGCCATTGTACTTGGCAGCGGTGGTGCCAGAAGGTTGCCGGAGGGATATGACGTTAAAAAAGCGATCGCAGATTTCATCAAATTATCAGGGAAGCTGGCAGTTCTGGCGAAGGTACATGGCGTTAAAATATTTCTGGAAGCTTTGAACAGTACTGAAACGAACTTCATCACGACCTTAAAAGATGCGGCCTACATCGTTAATTCGGTAAACCATAAGAACTTTAGGCTTAATGCCGATATCTATCATATGCTAAAAGAAAATGAACCCGCGCAGCATATTATCGATGCGGGTTCAATCATTGAATATTGTGAGATCGCGGAGAAGGATGAACGGACCTACCCCGGCTTTAAAGGAGACGATTTTGTACCCTATCTGAAAGCACTACAGAAGATAAAGTATCAGGGGCCCATATTTATTGAAGGGCGGTGGACTGATCTGAAAACGGAAGCTCCTTTGGCCAAAGCGTATATGACCAGTCAGCTTCAATTAGCGGCCACATCTCCCACCGCAGCAGCAGCACAGACAGCTCAGTTGAAGATAAAAGTTTCGAATTCGAAAGATGATACCGTGAAGATACAAACGCCTTTAGATGGCACCTGGTTTTTTCAGCAGGCCAAGGCGCATGTACTGGGTCGCGACAGTTCAGTGAGCGTTTCTGTTCCGCTGACACGCGCAACCTGGGTTCGTATCAACGGTTATTTCATTATTGTGGAGCCGGGCCTTACCAACATCTGGTTCGACGATAGCCTTGACAAGCCCCTGCGCAGCGTTGATCGTAATATGGAGGGGATCAGGCTATTTGCTGAACGGAATACGGAATTTTATCAAACAGTTGCCAAAGCATATTATAAGAAAGATAGCACAGCGGCAGGTTTGATCAAACTGATTGAGCAGGACAGACGTGCACAGTTGGAGCCCTATAGCAAGCTGCTGAGTGCCAAAAAAATCTCGACCGCTTTTTACAGTGAGATAGACCATTACCTGAAGGTACAGGCCAATATCCTGGAGGCTGCCATACCTATGATCGTTTTTTCAGAGACCAAAAAACTTAACGCTGACCTCGATCGCATGTGGGCGGCGGCATACACGAAGCTTCCGCTGGAAGATATACAAAACACCTTTAATCCAGACTTCTTTTACCATGCCGACTACTATGCTTTCACGTATCTGACCTACTATTTGCCGTTAAAACAAGGTAAAAAGCTGGATGTAAAAGACGAATCAGCTTATCTAAAATTGAAATATGAAGGCCTGTCCAAGACATTCAAAGGAAAAATGCGTGAGTTTATGCTGGCTAGCTTTGTGCGTAATGAAATGATGCAGAACAGATTTCAACCGGTGCTTTTAGAACTGTTTGCCGACTTTCAGCGTCAGTACCCGCACAGTGCTTACACGGCATACATGAAGTCTTATGCCAGGTCAATCGAGTCATTTCTGGCCAGCAAGCAAGCCCAACCCGGCACAAAGCAAAAGATCATTCCGGAGTATGGAAAAGTTGATTCCTTTGAGCAGCTATTAGGCAAATTTAAAGGGAAAGATGTCTTTATTGATGTGTGGGCCACCTGGTGTGGACCATGCAAAGAAGAGTTTAAATATGGTAAGGAATTGGCTCAATTTTTAGATAGTAATAACGTGGAAATGCTGTTTATCTCCACAGACAAAGATGAGGCAGACGAGCAGTGGAAAACCATGATCAAATATTACCAGCTGGATGGATGGCATGTGAGAACAAACAAAAGTCTGCTGCAGGATATGTTGAACAAGTTTTGGGACGGTAAGGGTTACGCTATACCACGATATATCCTGGTGAGCGATGGCAAGGTTGTGAATCCGAACATGTTGAGACCGAGCGATAAAGAGAAACTTTACAACCAGGTAGAAAGTCTGCTGGGCAAGTAAGATATCGGACTTTTACCAGAATCTGTAAATAATTATTTATACTTGGACTGTCCGTTTTGCCTATAAGCATTCGAACAGAAAGATGGCCATAGAACCCCTTAAAAATGAGAAAGAACTCATAGCAGAAATTGCTTCGGGTAATCAACGCGCTTTCACTGAGCTGTTTGAGGCTTATTACGCGCCTATCGGGGAATATGTATTAAAACTGACCAAGTCCATCGATATCACTGAGGAAATTGTTCAGGATACCTTTGTAAAAATATGGCTGAAACGGGCTGACCTACCAGCGATCGGAAGCTTTACCAACTATCTGTTTATTTTGTGCCGCAACCGTACCATGGACCATTTAAGAAAGGAAGCAAAGGAACGTATAGCAAAAGCCGAACTGGAAAACATGCTTCTGGAAGATTTTGCGGCCGACGGACCCGAGCATGCGCTGGAACGGTACAGGGAATTGATTGACAGGGCCGTAGATAAACTCCCTGCCCAGGCAAAGCGGGTGTATATTTTAAGCAGACACGACCGATACAAACACGATGAGATTGCTTTGCAGCTCGGAATCTCTCCGGAGACGGTAAAAAAGCACATTCAGTATGCGGTAGCCTTTATAAAATCAGAACTTAAGTCGGGCACCGACCTGGTGATACTGAGTGTCGTTCTCAGTCCCTTGATCTTAACCTGATCTTTTTAAAAAAATCTTTCCGCCCACTACCCCCTTTTTTTGAGTCCTGCGTCTTTATCACGAATCGGCACCAACCGGTACCGACAAAGACATGAAAGATACAAGACTAAGCGTTTTATTTAACAAATATTTTGACGACCAGGCTACCGAGGCAGAGACCGGCGAATTATTATCTTTTGCCAGGTCGGGCGAGCATGACGAGGAGCTTCAGCAACTCATAACTGCACGGTGGGACACCTTTAAACCGAAAGATAATCCCTTTGATGAGGCAGCAAAAAAAAGAATGCTTTCTGCCATTTATCAGTCGGACAAAAACACCTTGAAGATAGTTAAGGGCGGCGCCAAATGGCCCCGGATTGCCATCGCAGCAGCAATTGCTACGATTATTCTTTCGTTCGGCATTTGGCTCAACTACAAGCCCGATCAAATATCTTACGCAAATGATATCGCTCCGGGCAAACAGGGCGCAACGCTCACTTTAGCTAATGGCAAGAAGATCAGCCTGAAAAATATGGGCAATGGAGAACTAGCCCGGGAAGCTGGCGTAATGATCAGCAAATCGGCAAACGGCCAGCTTGTGTACACCCTTACCGATGCCGATGCCGAAACAAACCAGTTCAATACCTTATCTACTGCCCCGGGCGAGACTTACCAGGTGCGCCTACCAGATGGCTCGGTAGTTTGGTTGAACGCGGCTTCCAGTTTAACGTATGCGACGAAGCTTGCAAAAGAAGGCAAACGCAAGGTTAAACTTGAGGGCGAAGGTTATTTCGAGGTCGCAAAAGATCAGGAAATTCCATTTATCGTTGAGAGCGGCAGCCACCAGGTAGAGGTACTTGGCACGCATTTCAATATCAACAGTTACGCCGATGAGGGGAGCATCAAAACAACCCTGCTGGAAGGAAGTGTACGTGTGAACGGAAAAGTGATACTGAAGCCTAACCAGCAATCGGTTGCAACTTCCGGGAGCCCTATCCAGGTTAGCCCGGTCGACGTTAACGCGACCGTGGACTGGAAGAACGGGGATTTCATATTTAAGCGTGAAAGCTTAGCACATATCATGCGCGAGGTCGCCAGATGGTATAACGTAGAGGTCAGTTATGACCCGGATGTAGATGTGAACCAAACCTTCAGCGGGCTGGTTTCCAGGTCTAAGAATATTTCTGAGGTCTTAATCAGTATAGAATCAACAAAGAAATTAAAGTTCAGTGTTGAGGGAAGGCATGTATTCGTCTCAAAATAAAGCTTCGGGAACCAATGATTATTTAATATAAATCAACCAAACCAAACAAACATGAAAAAACTCTACAACAGCGACCCTTAACCCGCAGCCTGATTTATAACAATCCGGACTCCGGTGGCAACCGGAATCCGGATATGTTCAGATGCATTCATGCGCACCCGAGCGGGCTCGGGTATTGCAAAAACAACTATTAGTGAACAATTGTGTAGTGCTGCACACCTTGGATAGTATCAGGCGCTACACAGTAATAAGTAAAAATATGAAATTTTACATTAAAAGCCTATACCGGCCGAAAGCGGGTATGGCGAAAATATTGCTGGTAATGAAGCTAATAATAGTCTTACTAACGACCGCAATTTTACAAGTAAGTGCCAGCTCCTATGGTCAGAATGTGACCTTGAAAAGAGACAACACAGAACTTGTAAAAATATTCACCGAACTGAGGAAGCAAACCGGCTACGACTTTTTCTATAGCGATCAAATGATGGAAGATGCGATACCGGTAACGCTCCATCTTAAAAATGTGCCTATCGAAAAGGCCCTGGAGCTATGTTTTAAAGACCAGCCCCTCTCTTACACGATCAATAACAAAATCGTAACGGTAAAACTTAGAGAGAAGAGCATATTCGACAGGATCATAGACAGATTCCAGGCCATAGATATCTATGGGCGAGTGATGGACGAGTCTGGAACACCATTAGTCGGAGCATCAGTAAAAGTTAAAAACAAGAAACAGGTAACCACAACCGATTCTAAAGGCGAGTTTACCCTTAAAGGGGTCGACGAGAAAGCAATCCTGGTGATCAGCTACGTGGGCTACGAAGATCAGGAAGTAAGTATTTCAAATCCTCCGGGAAATCTACAGATCTATCTGAAGGCCTCAGTGTCAGGTCTTGAAGAGATACAAGTTACCATCAATACCGGTTACCAGCAAATCAAGCCCGAACAAAGCACAGGAAGTATATCGGTGCTCAACAGGAAGGAATACGAGAGCCGGATCAATACCACCGATTTTTTAACCGGACTGCAGAACAAGATCCCTGGGCTGCTCATCAATAACGATATCACGTTTGAAGGCAACAACCTTTTCCAGATCCGCGGTATCTCTACAATTACGGGTAACAAGAGTCCGCTTATCATCCTCGATGGCTATCCTACTGACCTTTCCCTGCAAATGATTGATCCTAACGAAATAGAATCCGTCACCGTCCTTAAAGACGCAGCTGCAGCCACCATTTATGGTGCCCGCTCTTCCAATGGTGTCATCATCGTAGAGCGTAAAAAAGCAAAAATCGGCAACACGCAGGTACAGTTCAGAAGCACCGCAGGCTTCAGGCCCAAAGAAGACTACACCCGTTACCGCTGGGCCGATAATGCCTCGGAGATCGTCACCAATTATGAAAAGATTAAAAATATGAACGCCGCAGCAAACCTATGGGCAAGACATAAAACGGCACAAGGCGGCATAAATAATTACAGTCCCGGAGTGCTGATCATGCACCACTGGCGTTCATCAACCGGCGCCATATCGGAAGAGGAGCGCGACCGGCAACTGGCAGAACTTGCTTCATATAATAATGCTGCCGACTATAGCGACCTGTTCCTGCGCAGTTCTTCAGATCAGACCTACAATCTCGACTTATCCGGCGGTACTGATCGCGTCCTGTACTATGTTACGGCCAATTACACAGGCAGAAACGCCACACAGGTAAAAAATGACGATGGAATTTTTCGTCTATCGGGTCGCAGCACAGTAAAAATATCCAATAAACTGTCGGTCGAACTCAACACCGATCTACAGAGCATCAACAAAACGACGGTGCCGCTGCCCGACATCAATAAAGTAATGCCATACGAACGCTTTCAGGATGCGGCGGGCAATCCGGCTGCCCTGTACCAGCTTTCAAAAGTAACTCCAATTTATAATGAATACATCATGTCGCTCGGATTGCGCGACAACCTGTACTATCCGCTTCGGGAAATGAACGAAGTGAGCGACAAGACACGCGGAAGCAATAACCGTGTAACCACCAATTTCCGGTACAACACAGGTAATGGCCTTAATTTCAGTGTAGGTGGCGTATTCGAGAGCGCCCGGACCGATATCAGGCACCTGGCCTCGGAAAACTCTGCCGAGGTCAACCAGATCGTAAATTATTACACCAAGCCCGGCACAGGCGGCGCATTGATTTACAACGTCCCGCGCGGTGCTTTCCTCAAGCAGACAACAGCCTCAACCCAGGGTTTTACCTTAAGGACGCAGGCCAATTATGATAAAGAAGTGGCTAAAGATCACATGATTAATGTTATACTGGGCGCTGAAATGCGTAAAACGGTCAACAACTCTAACCTGGCGTCGTATTTTGGATATAACGACCAGACCCTGATTAATCAGGCTGTTGATTTCAGGGCGATCACCAACAACTTCGGTCCAACTTACGCCAATATCAACGGGCCCCAGGCTTATAACAACCTTTTCAAACACACCTATCTCGACGACAGGTACGTATCAGGTTACTCCAACCTGGTTTATTCCTACAAGAGCAAATACTCTGCTACTGGTAGTATCCGGATAGACCAGTCAAACCTTTTTGGTAACGACCCCAAGTATAAGTACAAGCCACTCTGGTCGGTAGGCGCGGCATGGAACATTAATAAAGAAGATTTTATGCAAAACCTGGCCTGGGTGCGGTCGCTCAAACTCAGAGCTGCCTACGGTTTTAACGGCAACGTTGCCAAGGAAGCGCTTCCGGAAGTTATTGCATCCGATGGACTTAACACCTTAAATCCATCACTATCCATTCCAAACCTAAGTCTGCTGGCATACGCCAACAGTGGTCTGCGGTGGGAACAAACCCGCAACTTTAACCTTGGTCTCGACTACGAGCTCTTCAAAGGAATCCGAGGGGGTATCGACTTTTATCAGAAACAAAGTACTGATGTCCTTGCGATCAATCAGATCGATGCTTCCAAGGGAGGTACGTCGGCCCTCATAAACGAAGCTTCCATACGTAACCGTGGTATAGAGCTGAATCTTCAGGCCGACTGGATCACCCGTCGCAGGTTTAACTGGAATACCGGTTTCGTGCTGGCCAACAACACCAGCAAAGTATTGCAGGTGTACAACGTCAACATCAACGACAAGAGTCCGTCATGGCAATATGTAGCCGGGGCCAATTCCAATTATGTGAAAGGCTATGCCGTAGGAACCATATTCAACTACCGGTATGCCAGACTCGATGAAACAGGGTATCCGATGATTTACGATAAAGATGGCAATGCAAAACGCTATCACACCAACGACGCGGGCATCGACGACCTGTCTTACGCCGGCAGCTCCATCCCTGTCATCAACTTCGGGATCAGTAACCGGGTCGACATCGGCAACTTCTATGCCTATGCCATGGTCAACTACTTCGGAAACTTCAAAACAAAAGTGCCAATCCCCGATGCCTCAATGGTTCGCCCCCTCCAGGGTGCCGACAATTATTGGAAACAAGCTGGCGACGAGGCCGATCCTAACATGCTTCCCGATGTGACGTCTTCCATGGGTGCGCAGTATTACTTCTTCCTGGCGGGTACCGACAGGTATACGGTAAACGGCTCCTATCTTACTTTGGGCGATCTTACTGCGGCCTATAGTTTCCGCGGAAGTGCATTCCTGAAGCGGGTAAAATTGAGCAACCTCGAAATCAGGGCACAGGCCTCCAATGTATTCACTGTTGGATTTAATGATTACAACTACAGCGTAGCTACCGGCTCCTACGCCAAGTCATACATGACGCCAACATACACAGGTTCCCTGTTAGTCAACTTTTAAACCGTCAACACAAAAAATTATATAGCGATGAAAAGTATAATCAAAAAATGGTCTGCACTCCTGCTGCTTCCATTGTTCGTGTTAAGCTCGTGCGACAAATACCTTGACGTACAGCCAAAAGGCAAAAGATTACTGAAGTCGATCGGCGACTTTAACCTCTGGCTCGACAATACCACTGCACTTGCCTATGCCATTCCCAATGAAATCAATATGCTCGATGATCGTCTTGATCTTGCGACCATAAAAACGCCCCCTTCGGGCACAAGCGACCTGATCTATGTCTGGGCGCAGCAGTATGCCGCCGAAACGTTTACCGCACCGGTTATATGGAAAGACTTCTACGAAACCATCTATTATTTCAATACCGTAATTCTGGAGATTGATGGCGCAGTAGGAGGAAGCGAGGAGCAGAAGAAAAGCCTGAAGGCAGAAGCATTGCTTGGCAGGGCATTCAGCTACCTGTACCTGGTCAACCTCTACGGCAAACCGTACAATCCGGCTACGGCCGGGCAGGACCTCGCCGTGCCTTTCGTAACGTCCAACGACCTCAACACACCTACACCAGACCGGTCTACCGTAAAGGAAATTTATGATCATATCATTGCTGATATCGAAGCGGCCTTGCCGGCACTTCCCAAAAACAACAATCCCAATCGGTTCAGGGGCTCTATTGCCGCAGGGTACAGCATCCTGGCGCGTACCTATCTGTATATGGGCGACTATCCCAAGGCGGCAGCCAACGCGCAACTGGCGCTCGATAATGGTCAGAATACCGGTCTCGACTACTCCGTCATGCCAAGTGCATCGGGCATCAGCAACCTGGTGAACCGCCCCGGCGCTATTTACGGACGCTTATTGAAGACCACCTATACCACTTATACCCCAACGCTGAGCTTTATGAAGACTTTCAATACCAAAGACCTTAGGCTAGCCTATTACTACCTCTATACAACCGACTACAGCTTTACCAAGCGGGGCGAACCTATGCATTTTGCTATGGGCATCAATTATTCCAATGCTTTTCCCAACTGTGGCACCACAGTAGAGGAGATGCGGCTGATCATGGCCGAAAGTGCTGCCAGAGGGGGCGACCTCCCCAAGGCTATCGAGGAGCTTCATCAGGTACGCAAAACACGCTTTAAGCCGGCCGACTATCAGAAGTTCGAGTCGGCCGACAAAGAATTGGTGCTTCAGAAAGTTCTTACAGAGCGAAGTTTAGAGTTCGCCTTCAATGCCATGCGCTGGTTTGATATGCGCCGGCTCGATGCAGAAGGACGCATGCCGGCGGTAAACCGTTACGACGGGCAGAACAACCTCATCGCCACCCTGCCGCCGCGAAGCAATAAATACACCCTGCAGATCCCGATGCAGGTCATGTATTTCAATCCGGGCTGGACTCAAAACGCCTGGGACTAAACTACAGATCAACAACGCATTAAAAATCAGAGCATTGAAAGAGAGTATCATTAAAATAGAACATCTGTCGCATCGCTATAGCAGTTCCTGGGCCATTCGCGACATCAATATGGAAATCAACCATAGCGGCATCGTAGGCCTGCTGGGTTCCAATGGTGCGGGCAAATCGACCACCATGAATATCCTGTGTGGTGCGCTCAACCAGACCGAGGGAAAGGTATACATCAACGGTATCGATATCCGTGAGCAACCCGAACTGGCCAAACGGCATATCGGTTTCCTGCCCCAAACCCCGCCCCTGTACATGGACCTTACGGTAGATGAATACCTGAAGTACTGCGCAGAACTGCGGTTAATCCCCCGCAACAAGATCCGGTCGGCCGTCGACGAGGCCAAGGAACGCTGCGGTATTGCGCATTTCAGCAGCAGGCTGATCGGCAATTTGTCGGGCGGGTACCGGCAGCGGGTGGGCATAGCCCAGGCCATCATCCATCACCCCAAAGTAGTGGTGCTAGATGAGCCCACCAATGGACTTGATCCCAACCAGATCATCGAGGTAAGAGCGCTGATCAAGGAGATCTCAGCCGACCGCCTAGTTATTTTCTCCTCCCATATCTTAACCGAAGTGCAGGTGCTTTGCAAAGACATCAAAATGATCGAAGGCGGCAGGATCGTGTTTTCCGACACCATGGATGCCTTCAATAACTATGCAGAGCCACACAGCCTGCTGCTCAGTATGGAAAACCCACCAATTGCCGAAGAACTATTGCGTATAGAAGGCGCAACAAAGGTTGAATTTATTACCGGGCGGCAGCTCCGTCTGCATTTCAGTGGCGACCAGGAGATTACCGAGCGGGTCATTGCCGCCAGCATGCAGAACGGCTGGAAACTGAGGGAAATCAGTATCGATAAGAGTGCCCTCGACGAGATCTTTAAACAACTATCGGCCAAATCTTCATAACCCATACCTCCAAAACAGATACTTCATGAACATGATATTTAAAGTTGCTAGAACAGAGATCAAAACCCTGTTTTACTCTCCTATTGCCTGGTTTTTAATGGTCGTATTTCTGATCCAGTGCGCGCTGGCCTATCTCAAAGTACTCGATTATTTTACCGGCATGCAGGAAAGAGGCGGACCCAACCTAGATTATCTGGCGCCGCTTACGTTCAACATCTTTTCAGAGCCCCGCGGGGGGATGTTCAATAAAGTGATGCAGAACTTATACCTCTACATCCCTTTGCTCACCATGGGCCTCATCAGCCGAGAAATTAACGGTGGCACCATCAAGCTGCTGTATTCCTCACCCGTCAAAGTCAGCGAAATCATTTTTGGAAAGTACCTCGCTATGGTAATATACAGTCTCGTGCTGATCGGCATCGTCGGTATTTTCATTGTAGCGGGTGCGTTTCATATTTCCGGGGTCGATTATGGCCTGCTCGTCTCAGCCGTGCTCGGCTTTTTCCTGCTGCTTTGTGCGTATTCCGCCATCGGCTTATTTATGTCCTGCCTCACCACCTACCAGGTGGTGGCGGCGGTCAGCACCTTCGTCATGATCGGTATTCTGAGTTATATCGGTACACTCTGGCAGGAGTACGACTTTTTCAGGGACATCACCTATTTCCTCTCCCTGTCGGGCCGAACCAACCATATGCTCAACGGACTAATCACCACAAAAGATCTGATCTACTTCCTGATCATTATCTATATTTTCCTTGGGCTGAGTATATACAAACTCCGGGCAGGCCGCGAATCTAAGTCGGCCCTATTCAAAGCAGGACGCTATGTAGGCGTAGTGCTCTCTGCACTTGTGGTCGGCTATATTTCTTCCCGTCCGGGCATGATCGGCTATCTCGATACCACAGCCGGTAAAACGAATACGTTAAGTCCGCAGGTCCAGAAGATCGTAAAGGATTTCGGAAAAGATGAACTGGAAGTCACATTGTACAACAACCTGCTCGACAACTACAGCTACCTCGGCATGCCCTCAGGGCGCAATCGCTTTCTGGCCATGTGGGAGCGTTACGTCAGGTTCAAACCCGACATCAAATTCAATTACGTGATGTATTACGACGAGCCCCTCGATGCCGCCTATATGATGCAGGCCTACAAGGGCAAGTCGCTCAAAGAGATCGCCGAAATGAACGCTAAGAGTTCCAAGATCGACCTAAGCCGGTTTAAAACCCCTGAAGAGATCAGCAAGGTGGTCGACCTGAAGCCGGAACTGAACCGTTTTGTGATGCAGCTGAAGTACAAGGACAAAACCACCTTCCTCCGTATCTTCAAGGACATGATGATCTTTCCCTCCGAGACTGAATTTTCCGCAGCCTTCAAGCGTTTGCAACAGGCCAGAATACCTAAAATCGCTTTTCTAAGCGGCAACCTGGAGCGGAGTATTAATAAGAGCGGCGACCGGGAGTACGAGAACCTGACCAACCTTAAAACCTTCCGCCACGCGCTAATCAACCAAGGCTTTGATGTAGACACGATATCGGTAGCCGGGGACGAAGTCCCGGCCTGGGTTTCCACGCTGGTTATTGCCGACCCGAAAACTGACCTGCCGGCCACCACCTTGTCGGCCGTCCAACGATATATCGATAAGGGCGGCAACCTGCTCATCATGGGTGAGCCCGGCAAGCAGCAGGTGCTGAACCCGTTGCTTAAGCAGTTCGGCGTGCAGCTGATCGATGGGGTAGTTGCACAGCCGAGCAGCGATCTGGCACCCGATCTGGTGCTGAATGCGCTTACCCCCCAGGCGGCTACATTTACCCGTAGTGCCCTGAAGATCTATGCAGACACCATACCTGTTTCAACACCTGGTGTAACGGGACTAACCTACAGCACAGGAGGAGCGTATACGATCAAACCTCTGCTTGTCACCAGTAAAGATAAAAGCTGGCTGAAGAAAGGAAAAATGGTCGCCGATTCGGCCGATATTGTTTTTTCTCCTCAGGATGGAGACGAAAAGATTTCCCTTGCGACAGCACTTTCGCTGACCCGCAAGGTGCAAGGCAAAGAGCAGCGGGTTGTCATTACAGGAGATGCCGACCTGATGAGCAATTCAGAGCTGCGCCGCTATAATGTCAAGACCTCCAATTTTGTATTTAATACGGCGGTCTTCAGTTGGCTCAGCTACGGAGAATTTCCTATTGATGCGTCAAGGCCGGATGCGAAAGATAATCGTCTTCTCGTAAGCTCCGAGCAGGTAAGCCTATTAAATATTCTCTTTGTCTGGGTGTTACCTGCTCTTGTTTTGGTTGCAGGAAGCATTTTGCTGATCAGGAGAAAGCGGAAATAACATGACGTTTTTCAAAACAGATAAGCAAACGCTGGACGACCTCAACATTTTTGGACGGCAGGGAAGCGATTCCGTATATTCAATCTTTAACCGCTGCGCTACACGAGGTGGCGCAGCGGTTCTTGAAGAAATGTTCCGGTACCCCCTGGCAAATGAAACATCCATAAAGCGTCGCTGTGGCATCATCCAGTATTTTTCAAGCCTTGAAGCACCATTCCCTTTCCCGCTTGCAAGTTTCGACGCCATAGAGCCATACCTGGCCAACACGGATGAGCGGACCAGGATTTCTGCCCAGAACCGTACCATTGGGGCTAAGCTCGGCAACCTGATTGCAGTCAATACGGAAACATCGATCATTCATCAGGGGATTACGGCTTTGGCTGAGCTGCTTAAAACCCTATACGATTTTGTTTCGTCCTTAAATCTGAGCGGGGACGACGGTTACTATACTGAGGCCAGGGAGATAGTCGCGCTCTTGAAAGACCAGGTGTTTCATCCGGTTCTAAACCAACCGGAGGGAAAGTTGGCCGAAGAAACTTTATCCAGTTATGACGGTGTTTTCCGTTTTAGCCACAAGGATACCGTGCAAAAATTACTCAGATACATTTACCATCTGGATGTATACCTCGCGGCAGGTAAAGTTGCCAGGGAGCGGAAACTCTGCTTTCCCTCCCTTGTAGCTTCAGTCGACTGTACGACAATCGAGGGCCTGTATCATCCCCTGGTCCAAAATGCAGTACCAAACTCCGTACAGATTGATGGAGAAAACAACGTGATCTTCCTAACCGGAGCCAATATGGCGGGGAAGTCTACTTTCATGAAGTCGCTGGGCATTGCCATGTTTCTTGCACATATGGGTTTCCCGGTAGCTGCTAAACGCATGGAATTCTCTGTAATGGACGGGATTTTCACCAACATTAACCTGCCCGACAACCTTAGTATGGGGGCCAGCCACTTTTATGCAGAGGTTCTGAGGTTAAAAAAAATAGCCAAAGAACTGGCCAGTGGAGCTAAGTTGTTCGTCGTATTCGACGAGCTTTTCAGGGGCACTAACGTTAAAGACGCCTATGAAGCCACTTTAGCCATCACGAGCGCTTTTGCCCGCAAGCGAAATGGTATGTTCGTCATATCGACGCACATCATCGAAGCAGGCCAGGTATTGCGTGAAAAGCACCAGAACATCCGGTTCATCTATCTGCCCACCCTGATGCAAGGTTCTAAGCCTGTTTATACATACAGGCTGGAAGAGGGTATTACGGACGACCGGCATGGCATGCTGATCATTAATAACGAACGGATAATTGAGATACTTGAGGCAGGAATAAAGATCCATAACAACATATAAATGAGCTTTATAGCAGATAAACAAACGCTTAATGACCTGAATCTGGCAGGAAGATTTACTCCTAACTCCATATTCAGCCTTTTTAATAAAACAAAAACCACCGGTGGCGAACGGCTGTTGCAGGAGATGTTCAAAACGCCGCTCACAAACCCTGAAGATATCAACCAGCGAAGCAGCATCATTCAGTTTTTTCAGCAAGCAGGATTGACGTTTCCGCTGGACGGGCCAATTTTTGATGCGGCAGGAAATCACATGGCCTTAGGCACATCCCCGAACAGGACGAGTGGCCTGATAAATCTGATGCTAAAAAAAGCATCTGCCGCCTTACTGCGCGACGACAAGTTCCAGCGGATGGTCGACGGGCTTTCGGCCACTGTGGAAGTCCTGAACAAGCTCCGGGACTTCTGGGAAAAACTTGGACAACAAATTGACAGCAGCCCCTACAACAACACCTGGGAGCTATTTGGACCTATATTTTCAGATGCCCGGCTGGCAAGCCTTATCAGGGAAAATGAGGTAGCAGGGTGGCCTTTAGTCAAGCTGGCCAGGTACGACCACCTGATGCGTCACGTGCTGCGTAAAGAGATCGAGCTTTTGTTCGACGAAGTTTGCCGTTTAGACGTTTACATTGCTGTTGCCCAGGTATCCCATGCGAAGGGTTTTTCCTTTGCAGAAGCATTGCCCAAAGAAAAAAATGAATACCGCAGTTCTGCCCTGCGGCATCCCATGCTCGAGAAAGCCGTCGCGAATCCTTTGTCCTTTAAAGAATCTTCTAACCTACTGTTCCTTACTGGTGCAAATATGGCTGGTAAATCTACGCTCATGAAAGCCTTCGGAATCTCTGTATACCTTGCACACATGGGTTTCCCGGTCGCGGCCGAGGACATGGTGTTTTCCGTAAAAGACGGCATCTATTCCTCCGTAAACGTACCTGACAACATTCAACTCGGACTAAGCCATTTTTATGCGGAAGTGCTCCGTGTAAAGCATGTAGCCCAAGAAGTGGCATCGGGCAAAAATCTCGTGGTTATTTTCGACGAGCTCTTTAAAGGCACCAATGTGAAGGACGCTTATGATGGTACGCTTGCGGTTACACAGGCCTTCGCCCGCTATACTCGTTGCTGCTTTTTAGTGTCTACACATATTGTGGAAGTAGGCGAAGCCTTATCGGCCCAAACAGCAGGCGTTCAGTTTGCTTACCTGCCGACCGTCATGGCCGGCAGCAAACCTACGTACACCTACAGGCTCGAACAAGGAATCAGTTCAGACCGACAAGGCATGTTAATTATTCAGAACGAAGGAATACTTGAGTTGCTTGAAGAAAAATGAATATACGCCCATGACTTTTACGCAAATGCACCTACTCTCGGTCGCGCAGAATTACAAGATTTCGTTGAGCTATACGCCTTCCATTAACCTTGATGTTTCCTTTGCAGATGGCTATCTTTTTTAAAGGATAGTCGTTCATAATGGCTGCCAGAGCATTTCGGTCATCCGTAACAAGCCATTTTGATTCAGCTTGATACACGATCAAACATGACTTAAAATTCTGCGCTTCTGATATTAAATCCTGCATGCAGGTAGATTGTGCGCATTCCCGTAACCGATTGGTGCTAAAACCAAATTGTGTTAATGTATCAGCTTTTACTTTCCTTGCATCCTCGGCGACCTTAGCCTGCGAATGCCGTCCTTCTACTTCAGGCAGATATTGCACGATGTGATTTCGTGCAAGCTTGTCGCCATCCACACTAAGATCGGCTAACTTGCCGTTTCCCCCGGCACTGATACGTCTTTCAGTCGAAAGAAGCGAATCAATGGGTTGTGAACTGTGTAAACGATCCCCTTCGCCTTTCCGGATCGCTTTTACGGGACTGCTTTGAACGGGACTGCGCTCAAACTGTGCTGGGCTGCCCCCTGTGAAGGTTTCAACAAGCACACTCTGCGTGGTCGTCACCGCCTTTTTCACCATACCGGCATCTGTCGACGATACCGTCAATGTGATCAGTACAGTTGTAACCATACTCAATGTTAGAACTCCTTTTTCCATAACATTTAAACTTTGATTATTATTAGATACTATACGTCTTACGCGTCCGACAATGCCCGATTTCCTTCCGGAAAGACCCATAGCCATAGCGTGCTTCGTATCACTATATTGCTGGCAACTCAGCAGCGCCTGAATATAAGTCCGCTTGTCGCCCGTTTTGCTGACAGCCATTTCGTCACAGCAGTGCTCTCGTTCTGCTTTTATCAACGCAGAAAGCCAGAGCAGCGCAGGATTGAAAAAGAAGATAATCTCGACCACCTGCTGAAATATATTGACCATATAGTCGCTTC
Organism: Pedobacter faecalis; assembly: GCF_030182585.1. Taxonomy (NCBI): domain Bacteria; kingdom Pseudomonadati; phylum Bacteroidota; class Sphingobacteriia; order Sphingobacteriales; family Sphingobacteriaceae; genus Pedobacter; species Pedobacter faecalis. The sequence continues at coordinate 1,104,602 of NZ_JARXOW010000001.1, forward strand.
TATGGATGTGGCTAAGCTCATGAAGTAGGATAGCTTCCACCTCCGCGACAGAAAGCCTATTAAGCAGTCCGATAGGGATAAGGATCATTGGCTTTAAATAGCCAATTGTCATAGGGCTTTTAGCTAGGCCAGACTGGAGGATGGCCACTTTTCTCCTGATGCCCAGAGCTACCGAAAGCTCCTCAAGTTTTGTTTCCCAATGCCTGCCGGCAGCCCTCACCTGTGTGCGCCTTATCATGTAAACATGGTGGAGCCCAGCCACAAACCCCAGGTATTTGATGCAGATCACCAGGAACCAGATTAGTACCACAGTCGACGAGTGAGCGTTGAGGTAGTCGTAAACACTAAAAAATAAACTTTCAATGCTGGTGTCCGCGGATGTCTGGGCAGGTGATCCATCTTCGGCGGCAACGAAATTTATGGCTGACGGCGACTGCCCGCTTGAATGAGCTTTGCTAAGCTGGACGTTGAAAGTCATCAGTACTGCGATAATAAACGCCGAAAAGCAAACAATAAGCAACTTATACCGGAGGGCCGCACTTGCCTTTTTTGTGAGAACGACTGTAACCGCCGCGACCAGGGCGACAGCCAGACCTTGCCACAAAGAATGAATTAAGGTTGCGCAAATGGCTTTTGCGATCTGTGCAGTTAAGAAGTTCGGCAGCTCAAGTTCCATGTGATGGGCTATTTTTGCTGATCAAGCTTTTTCAGCAAGGCTTTAATTTCCTCGCGCTCCTTAACCGAGGTGCTGCTGTTGCCCAGCAACTGCAGCACCAGGTTGGTTGCAGAACCCTTATAAATGGAATCAACAAACCTTTGAAGCAAAAAACGCTTGGTCTTCTCTTCCGCTTCTGCTACATGGTACACATGAGTCATATGGCTCTGGTCTCGCTTCAGGATCGACTTATCGACCATGATCTGCATGAGCTTCAGCGTAGAGGTATACTTGATCTCCCGGTTTTCACTAAGTTTATCGTTAACAAACCTGACCGTGGAGGGACCGTACTCCCAAAGTACCTGAAGGATTTCCAGTTCGGATTTTGTGGGCTCAAATTTGCCAAAGCGATTTTCCTGATGTTCCATACCACCAAGATACGAATAATTTCGTACGAAACAAGAGGTAGCTCACTTTTTGTCTATAATATTTCCGAAAGCTTCTTTTCCAAATCTTCTCCGCGTAAATCCAAGGCAACGATCTTACCGGATGGGTCGATTAAGAAATTCTGAGGGATGCTTTTAATACCGTACAGTTGAGCAACGTCATTTCCCCAATATTTCAGATCAGATACCTGCGTCCATTCCAGACCATCAGCTTTGATGGCCTTGATCCAGTCGGCCGCCTTCCCCGGCCTGTCGAGCGACACGCCGATAACCGTAAAATTCTTATCCTTAAACTTGTTATAAGCCTTCACAACATACGGGTTTTCTGCCCGGCAAGGCACACACCAGGAGGCCCAGAAATCGATCAGCACATATTTTCCTCTGAAGTCGGCAAGTCGTACAGGATTTCCGTCAGGATCATTTTGAACGAAAAGCGGGGCCTGTTGCCCTACCCTAACCGCCTTTTGCTTATCAAGCAGCGCTTTATATTCCCGGCCAACGATGCTTTGCTTTACTCGAGCCGACAGCCCATTGAAAATTGGCTCTGTCTCCTGCACGTTGATCACGGAGCCACCTGCTTCCCTAAGCACAATAAGGCTTACAAACGAGTCGGGATGACCCTTCACGAATTTGTGCTGCAAAGATCTACGGAATGCACCTGCCTCGTTATAGGCTGCCACAATTGCCTTTTGAAAGGCAGCATCCTTTTTCTGTTCGGCAGTGGCCAACCTGCTTTTTTCGCTCACCTTGTTGATCATCAGTTCAGCCGGGCGAATCATCTTTTTGTATGCTGCATATTCCTGGTTGATCAGCGAACCTGGAATCCGGGCGTTCTTCAAAGAGTCTTCCGACAATATCTGGATAGCACCAGGCTCCAGGTAAATCATCTCCATATCAGATGCAGAGGTTGTTTTGGCGAACCCGGCTCCCTTGTGGTCAATGATTAGCCTGGCCGGGACTGGCTCCTGGATTGTGCCTTTAAATTTAAAGCTACCACCTTTCAACAGAGCAGAATCAGTTACAACCTGTCCGCCGTTTTGATATAATAGATAGGCTTTTGCAGGCGCGCTTTCATTCCCCACTTTGCCGGTGAGGGTAAAATTGCGCTGGGCTTGTGCAACAATTGGCAGTACTGAGAACAGGCTTATAATAAGTATTTTCATGTTAAGGATACAGATACTAATAGTTATGACTAAGGTTTGCATTGTAATTGGTGGCGCTTTGCGGAAATGGAAATATCCATAACGGCGATTCCGGGCTGAGCGAATAGGTGTTACCTTCAATTGTCCGCGTGATGGCAGGCTTATATTGCGGATCCGTTGTCAGACGCTTAAGATTGAAATAGTTACGCATGGTAAACAGCAGTTCGATGCGTCGGGTCCTTCCGAGCAAAGCCATTGCCCCTGCTTCTGTGCTGGCCGATACCGGGGCGTACGTATTGGGATGTATGCGGTTTTGCCGGATCAGATTGATAATCTCCAAAGCGCCATCCAGATCGCCAGCGCGTAGCAGACATTCAGCTTTGATCAGATACGTATCGCTGGTGGTTAGGCCGGCGGTATTAATGGCATAAGGCGTTGCGGAATTGAGCCACAGTTTGGAGGTCGGCAGACCGCTGAAAGGGTTGCCGCTGGGATAATACGGCTTTACATAATGGTGGATGATGTTACCAGGCTCATAGATTTGTTCCGTTATCTCCAGACTCGGTGTGCTAAGCAGCGGATTTCCGCCTTGTGCCATATAAAAGAGGTTTTCCTGTGCGGTTGCCTGAGGCTTGCCGAAAGCTGCCGTTCCAACCGGCGCAAACAGTCTGTCGTTACTGATGAAACTGTTGATCGCCAGGCTTTTATTTGCTTCAGAAAGCGCTTCCGGATATCTGCGGAGCGACATCAGCACAGTCGCCTTCACCGCATGGGCAAAGCCAAGGCCAACACGCATGTTATTTTTTGGCGTAGCCGGAAGGCGGTTTAGCTGAAAGCCTGCATCAATATCTGCGAGGATGTTGGCATAAACCTCTGCGACGGTACTTTTCCGGTTTGGCTCAATGGTAGAATTGTCTTCCTTCACATAAGGCACACCCCCATCAGTTGAAGCAGTTGCCGGATCATAAGCCTTTGCGTACAGGTTAACCAGCATATAGTGCATGTAAGCCCGCAAAATATAGGACTCGGCTTTGTACTGTTCCGCCAGCGCACGATCGCCAGTCGCCACGTCTGCATTTTTAAGCACTACGTTATAGACATTGTTGATCAGAAAATACATCTTCTCGTACTTTACATCGGTTACCGCCAGCAATTTGCGGTCTACACTTTCATCGTAAACCGTATAGGCATAATGGAGCGTTTGCGGTTTAGCGCTGAGGAGTGAAGGAATGTTGGTAGAATATGCGTAGGTATCGTTGACCAGGTTACCCACATCGTAAGCTGAAAATGCTGCCTGGGCGGTTGTTTTGGCCGACAAGGTATCGCCGGTAGCAGAATTACTTGTATAATTGAAATTCAGGAGCAGGTCCAGATCCGACACCCGGTTAAGGATATTGCTGCCTTTAGGCGTTATTTCGGTGAATTTCTTGCAGGCGGGCAGACCAAAACTTAAACCCGCAATCGCAAATATGATGATGAATGTTTTTTTCATGTCCTATAGATTAAAGGTTGACATTTAAACCAAATACATAAGAGGTTGGGATTGCTGCACCGCCTGTTTCAGGATCGACGCCGACATCATTTCTTGTCCACAACGCTTTTGGATTATTGAGCTGAAACCTTAGTCCGGCTCCTTTTAAACGCAATGTTGATAGTACAGACTGTGGCAGTTGGTAGCCAAATATTGCACTGCGCATCTTGATGAAATCTCCGTTGCGCACAAAGGCATCAGAATAGCTGAGCTGTCCGGCCGGCGGACCCTGCGTGCCGGGATATACCCCTGGCGCGTATCTGCCTGTTCCCGGAATAATAGTATTGGTATTCTCAGGAGTCCAGGCATTGGCAATATAAGCTGGCATCGATCCGTACGGAACACCTGAAACCACCTCAGGCACCAAAGCACGAAGGGATTGGCCACCGTAATACACGGCCAGGACATAGAGACTGAATCCTTTGTAGCGAACTTCACTGGTCAGGTTAAGGTTGACTTTCGGATCAGTGGTTCCTGAATACACCATGGCTGCCATGTCGTTACTCGTCAGCGCGATTGTACTCAAAGCGCCTGCGGCGGTAAGCCACTGCGGCTGACCGATACTGCTAAGTCCGCGGTACTGATAAGAGAACAGGGAATTGACCGGAAAGCCGGTTTTATATCCACCCTGTGCCAGGGCGATTGGCGTAGTGGCCACTTCATCGATATAGGTAATTCTGTTTTTGTTATGGCTGAGCACCAGGCCGGTATTCCAACCAAACGCTTGGCGGTCTGCCGCCTTAAACCAATCATACTGCAGGCTAAGCTCTATACCATTGTTGAGCAGCCCCCCATTGTTGATAATCTGACTGGTGAAACCTTCAGAAGGATCGAGTCGTTGTGTAACCAGCACATCACTGCTTTTCTTCCGGTACCAGTCGGCCGCCCCATTGAGCCGCCCGCCGAACATCGCAAAGTCGGCCCCAACGTTGAAAGTTGCCGTTTTCTCCCAGCGCAATTCTGGATTGGCGGCATTGGTTACGACCGACATTGGCTGATTGGTGACGGGATTGAACAGTGTTGAGTTGGCCGTAAGAAAACTACTGACGCCCTGAACAATATTTCCGGTGACACCATAGGTTGTGCGCAATTTAAGTACATCGACCCAATCGTACTGCGACAGAAACGATTCCCGGTGCAGGTTCCAGCTCAAGCCGGCCGACCAAAGCGGCTTGCCTCTAAACTTCTCATCGAGTCCAAATACGTCCGCGTAATCGACCCGGTATGAGGCGAAAGCATTGTAGCGCTGATTATAGGTATAGGTGATATTGGCATAGTTGGAATTGAACCGGTGAACGGTTTCAGGAAATACGGCTATCGGACCCGCGATATAACGACTGTACAGGCTTGCGGTACTAAACCCTGGCTTAAACGCGGTTGTGTTGCGGAAATTGGCCAGCGCCGGAAAACTCACAGAAGTGGTAGAATGCGACTGAAGCTGATCATCATATCCAAGCAGAAGTCCGCCTGTACCCCTGGTACGCGTCTGTCTGAATTCTGTTCCCGCTATGGCGTCAATGGCATGATTCCCAAACGTCCGCTGATATTCGGCTTGTCCTCTTGCAGTCCAGTAGTCGCCCTTCGTGTTCGAGGTAGCGAGATACCCGCCGTTGGCCGGCAACATGGTGGTATAAACACTCTTTAAAAAGCGCATGGTATAGCTTTCGGCCTCCGCATAGGTAGACGCAGCCAGGTTGTTGTTTTCATATTGGAACTGCGGACTCAGCGTTAGGCCTGGAACCACTTTTGCGTTCATGTTCAGGTAATAGCGCGTGTTTTGCTGCCGGGTATTCCTGAAGTCCCGGTCGAGCTCGTCGAGGTGGTTAAAAAGCAGGCTGCTTACCGGTTGCGTAGCGGTATTGGTATTGTACGCATTATAATCTGAGGTGGTGTAATACATCCGGTTGCCGGCTGCATCTGTCAGATTCTGGTAGGAAGGCACGTTGAGAGCGCTGCCGGCAAAGGCACTATTGGCCGAACGAACATATCCCAGTACCGAGTTTACGCCATAATTTACATCCAGCCACGGCGCTACCTCATAAGTTCCTTTGTAAAAGAGATTCAACTGCCGGTTGTAGGCATTAATAATTCCGCCGTTGCTGTTTTTGTAATTGGCGACTAAGCTGGATTGAAAGCGTTCCCCACTGGTTCTTACCGCCAGGTCGTATTGCTGCAGCACATCGTTAAGCAAGGCCCGGTTTTTAAAATCCTGCCGAAAGTTATTTTGCCTGAAGCCTGCAAGCTGCTCATCAAATTGACCCTGGGAAATGTCGCCCTTGGCGAGCTGGTAGTAAGCGTATTGTACCGGGGATATTGGTGTGCCGTTACTTATGCTGTTGCCTACCGCAGTAACCGCAGCGGCCCGATTGGGATAGAGTCCGCCCGTATTGGCAAACAGATAGTCGTATACCTTAAGTTCTGCATCGACCTGTTGAGACGGGCTAAGCAAATTATAATCCAGATCTGGCTTCTGTGCCACGGTAACATCGCTGGAGAAGCTTACGCTTGTTCCGCGGCCCCTGGCGCGCTTGGTGGTAACAACGATGACGCCGTTGGCTGCCCTGGCGCCATAAATTGCCGCAGCAGCCGCGTCCTTTAAGACGGTGATATCCTGAACATCGTAGGGATTCACATCGGCCAGGGATCCTTCTATCGGCAAACCATCTAACACGACAAGCGGATTCTTGGTCGCGTTTATGGTGCTTACCCCGCGGATGGACGTCATGCCGCGATAGGTAACCAAGCCCGGAACCCTGCCTTCCAGATTGTTCAGGATGTTGGGTGTATACCGCGTTTCAAGTTCAGCGCTGCCTACGGTTACTGTTGCGCCGGTGATCTTTTCTTTGCCAATACGCTGGAAACCGGTATTGACCGTAATCTCTTTTAAGGTATTGGTTTTCAGCTGGAGTGTAACGTTAATTTCTTTGCGGCCGTCCAGACTGATCTCCAGTGTTTCCATGGATACACTGGTAAAGACAAGCACGTCGTCCGCAGCCTCGGCAGAAATCGAGAATTTCCCCTCTCCGTCTGTCATCGTTTGTTTGCCGGAACCTTTTAGGGTAACGGTAACACCTGGTACCGGGAAATGATCATTGTCGGTAACCCGGCCGGTAACGATAAAGCTCGCCTTTCTTGCCGAGAGCGGATTACGTTCGATAAGCACGGTTCGGTCGGTGATTCGGAAATGTAGGTTTAAGTCTTTCAGTGCAGCATTTAAGGCCTGCTGAAGACTGGCTTGCTTCACTGATAAGGTTGTTGTGAGCGACTCAGTAATCGTTTTTCCATCGTAATAGATGTCGAAACCACTCTGACGCCTGATTTCTTTTAGCACCGATTCCAAGGGCGCATTTTTCTGTGTTATGGTGATGAGCTGGCCAAATGACGAGGCACTGACCTGCATGAGGGTGGCTATTAAAATGACGGTGGTTAATCGCATAACTAGCAATACTTTCTGATATGGCGCTACAGCCACATCAAGTTTCCTGATATAATTTCTGTACATTCGTTTGGTTTGGTTGTGCAGATGCGCCAGCTGCTTTGCTAAGGGCTATGGCGGACTGCGTTAAAACTTGATTTTTTTCAATGAAGCGGCCGAACCTTGCCGGAGGTGCAGCGAACACCTCTGGCTTCTTTTCAGCCTCCTGGTTTGTGGTAGATCTACGTCATGTTTTTTCCTTTTTAGTTTGATAATCGGTTAGCTGTCAATGTGCTGGTCATCTGGAAACGTATATGGTCTTGTCCTTCACTTTGAAACGTACCTGGCCGGACGACGCGATAAGTTTCAATACGGCAGACAATTGATTGTTTCTTGATATCCATCCCCCGGTTTCCAGATCGTCTGGCACGGATGAATCGTAGACGATGTCTACATCGTACCAGCGGGCGATTTTGCGCATTGCGGTTTTAAATTCGACATGGTTCAGGTAAAAATCACCATCCTTCCAGTCTGTGACGCTTTCCAGGTCGACCGCAGAGACTGTGATTTTACCACTGCTGTTTACAGCCTGGCTGCCGGGCCGGAGCAAAACATCCTGAACGAACCCTTTATTTTTAGCCATGGTGGCCCGCACGCGGACGCTTCCCTCTAGCAGGGTTGTGGTAACATTGGGCTCGTCTTCGTAACTATTGATATTGAAATGCGTACCCAGCACCACTACCTGCTGATTTTTTGAGGACACAAGGAAAGGTCGCGCCTTATCTTTGGCAACCTGAAAATAAGCTTCGCCGCTCAGGCTAACTTCGCGGCTGCCATTCTTAGCGAAATTAACGGGATAGGTTAACCGGGAATCAGCATTGAGCCAGACTTGAGATCCATCAGGCAGCCTGACCTGGTAGGTCTGGCCCCTGGCTGTCGATAGCGTATTATTTCCGCTTTGGCCGGAAGCCAAGTCGCCGGTCACGGTGTAAACCAGCTCGCCTTCTGCCGACTTACTAACAATTACTCCGCCTTGACTGGCTAGCTGTCCGCTCGCAGCTTCTGCCAGAACGACCTTAGTCCCATTAGACAAGGTCAAAGTTGCACCTTGCCCGCCAGGTGCAATCTGAACTGACAAGCCGGGATTTTGCTGCTGCTTATCTGCTTGTGGTGTATTGAAAAACCACAGACCAGATATGATCAAGGCTATGGCGGCAGCGGCCGAGAGTATTGTTGGCCAAAGCCTGACGCGCCTGCTCTCAGTGCTATCAGGGTTTCTTGCACTTGAACTTGATATACTTGCACTAATATGGCTATAGATCTCCTCAATGGCCGCGGAAGTCAATGCGCCTTGTTGATCGGTTCGTGCCAAAAACTCCGCGTCTTGACTAAGTGCTGCCTCCCACTCTCCTGAATGACCGCCTGCGCTGAGCATCTGAAAAACCTGATCGAGTTCTTCAGTGCTGCACTGTCCGTTGATGTATCTGGTAAATAGTTGTACTTTTTCTGCGTCCAAAATTCCCTTGTTTTATTGCTTATACAATTGGCGGCGCATTTACATATATCCGAAATGCAAAAAAATAATAAACAGGTTTTAATGATGGCCAGAGAGGTATGCAATGACCAGCAGAATCGCGTTTTTGAAGGAGATGTATTCCCGGATTATCCTCAGCGCTTTTACCATCTGGGCGTTTACGGTGCCTTCGGTGATGCCGAGTTCGGCTGCCGCTTCTCTGTAAGACAGTCCTTGTATCTTGCAGCGGATGAACACCTGGCGACATTGCTCCGGAAGTTTCTCCATCGCTTCGTTTAACACCGCGTTGCCTTCCGTAAACTCAATCTGCCAATCGGTAGTATTTTCTATAGGTATGGCATATTTGCGTATCTCTTCCAGAATGGAATGTTCATGCCGCGCACGTTTAAGCAGGTTCAATAAATGGTTTTTAGCTATGCTGTAGAGATAGGTTTTGAAAGGCTGGGTGCTATCAATCTGTGCCCTCTTTTCCCATATTTTAACGAAAACATCATGCACCACATCTTCAGCCAATTGCTTTGATTTTGCTGTTCTGATGATGAAATGGTGAAGTTGAACGACATGCATATCATACAATGGCCGCAAAGCGTTCTCATCCCCCTCTTTAAGCAGAAGGACCAGTTCGGTTTCGTTAAGACCATGGTATCTTGACATTTGCCAATGATAGCGATATTTTAGCAATTACATTTCATTTAAGAAATTTACCTTATTATTTCCATTTCAACCTCAAGCTATTGGTTACCACACTTACACTGCTTAAAGCCATTGCTGCGCCAGCAATCATCGGATTAAGCAGAAACCCGTTAATTGGATAAAGAATACCTGCCGCTAGCGGAATACCGATCACGTTGTAAACAAATGCCCAGAAGAGGTTTTGTTTTATGGTGGCTACGGTCCGTTTTGATAACTTTATAGCCTGTGCAATTTTAGTAAGGTCTGATGAAATTATTGTCATCTTGGCAACATCCATAGCAATATCGCTTCCTTTACCCATGGCTATGCTCACGTCCGCCGTTGCCAGGGCCGTACTGTCATTGATACCATCGCCCACCATTGCAACAGTTTTGCCTCGATTTTGTAATTCTCGTATAAAATCTGCTTTCTGCTGTGGCAATACCTCGGCACTATAATTCCTGATGCCCGTTTGCAGAGCGATAGCTTTGGCAGTGGCCTCATTATCACCTGTAAGCATATACAGATCAATGTTCATGTCATCCAATTGCCTGATTGCTTCTATTGAGGTTTCCTTTATCTGATCGGAAATAGCTATTACAGAGAGTGCTTGCCTGCTATCTGCAAACCAAATCACCGTCTTGGACTGGCGGCTCCATTCGTCGGCCCAAGCTTGCAGTTGCTCGCCAATCTGAACCTGATTTTCTGTCAGCAGTTTTTGATTGCCTACATAGTAGTTTTCATTGTGGTGACTGGCTTTTATGCCTCTACCTGTAAGGCTCTCAAACATCGACAAAGAGATGGCTTGCACACCTTGCAAATGCTTAGTCACTGCCTCCGCCAGTGGGTGTTCTGATTGTTTCTCTATACTTAGTAAAATGTTTTTGGCGCTATCATCATTATTCAGCCATTGTATGTCTGTTACCCGTGGCCGGCCTTCGGTAATTGTTCCTGTTTTGTCCAGCACTATCGCATTAACTTTTTTAGCCAGCTCCAGGCTTTCAGCATCTTTAATTAAGATACCGCTTTCGGCACCTTTACCAACGCCCACCATAATTGCAGTAGGCGTTGCCAGCCCCAATGCACAAGGGCAAGCGATAACCAGTACGGTAACGGCCGCCAGAAGTCCATGAACAATGCCATTATCTCCGCCCAAAACGACCCACAATAGAAATGTAAGGATTGCAATACCCAATACGACCGGAACAAAAACACCGGCGATTTTGTCAACCAACTTTTGTACCGGAGCTTTACTTCCCTGTGCATCCTGCACCATGTTGATGATCTGGGCAAGCATCGTGTCTTTGCCTACTTTAACCGCTCTGAACTGAAAACTGCCTTTTTGGTTGATCGTTCCGGCAAATACTTTTTCGTTTTCCTTTTTTAGGACAGGGATCGGCTCACCGCTGAGCATGCTTTCATCTACATAAGAGCTCCCGTAAGTCACCAGACCATCTACCGCAATTTTTTCTCCCGGCTTCACCAGGATAACATCGCCGGCTTTAACTTCATCTATCTTTATCTGTTTTTCTGTTCCGTCAGCCTGAATCAACATGATCGTTTTAGGCTGCAGGCCCATTAACCTTTTTATCGCCGTAGAGGTGTTACCTTTCGCTTTTTCTTCAAGTAATTTACCTAAAAGGATGAATGCAATGACCACCGATGCTGCTTCAAAGTAGACATGTGCATGCAGACCCCGCTGGTGCCAGAACTCGGGCACCCACATATTGAAAACGCTGAACACATATGCAATGCCTGTGCTCAGTGCTACGAGCGTGTCCATGTTTGCGGAACGATGCCGGGCGTGCTTCCAGGCATTGGCAAAGAAATCTTTACCCAACCACAAAACTACGGGTGTAGAAAAAAGCCACATGATTTCGTTGGCATAGGGCATATCCATAAAGAGCATACCAATTGTTACGACAGGAAGTGATAACAGCACCGCCCAGATGGTCTTATTTTTAAGCTTGTTAAACTTTTCGGCATGAAGGTTATCCAGCGTCTCGCGCTGTGTAGACTCATCTTCAATCAGCAGATCGTACCCGGCTGACTGCATCGCCTTTTGCAGTTGTTCTACGCCAATACGTTTAGGCATATATTCTACCAACAGGTTACCCGTGGCAAAATTCACAGATGCACTAACAACACCAGGCTGGTGACTGGTAATGCTTTCGGCACTGCTTGCACAGGAGGCGCAGGTCATTCCGAGCACGGGAAAAGTCCTCTTGATCGTTTTTTCATTGCTATTATCTGTTGCCATGATTTGATTGTTTAAATTTGCAATACAAATCTCAGGACAAAAAGCTAAATAACACTTACAGAATTTTGGGATTGATTTGCAGAATTTACAGCTTATCCAGAGATATCTTCTCATAGTCAGTGATCTCCTTACCCTTAAGTGTTTTTCTTCTAAGTGCCTATGCTGTACCTAGTGGCCAATAAATACGTAATCAATAGAATCTAATTAGATAATAAGTAGATAAATAACATATGGTCAAGATATCATTGACATATCGTTGGCATATCAAAAAGATATATCAAGGATATACCAACGATATAGGAAGGATATACCAAGGATATACCAACCCTCTATTTATATTGTATTTAATATGTACTTATTTTCTAATCAATCGCCACGAAGTAGCCAGGATGTAGGGAACACTCCAGAAAATCTTGCCTGACTTTCCAGTTTCCAAAACAAACCGATAGCGATATACCGTATCCTTATGAAGTAAGTTTGGAATGAACTTAGGTACCCTCCTTCTTAGCCAGGTCTTTGATCCTGATGTTGCGGAACTCCAGCGGAGAACCATGACCAAGGAAGCCAATATGGCCACTATCCCTTGACAGTCCCGGATGGTCTTTATGGTCAGGTGCACCATTCTTCCTGAAAGGAGTCAGGTCGCCGTCGAGGATTACCGTACCATTTAAGATCACTTTTATCTTAGGGCCGTTGGCAATTACCTCTTGATAGTTCCACTCACCTACCGGTTTCAGGAAACCTCGTTTCGCCGGAATTGTGCCATATACAGAACCATGATACTGGTACACATGCAGGTCTTTATAAATCGGCGCCTCATTGTCCAGTATCTGGAGTTCCATACCTGTATAAGCCGCATCACCTTCCAGAGGTGCCCTGATACCCAAACCATTATTGGCGCCCGGAGTCAGCTTAAACTCAAAACGGAATACGAAATCACTGAACTCTTCTTTGGTAAATAAATTGCCGCCAGAGCCCTGACCCGGCTTTGGCCTGATCGCGATATTGCCGTCTTCGATCACGTAATCAGTCGTGTTACCGGTCCAGCTGTGCATGTTAGTACCATCAAACAGGACCTTATACCCTTCTTTCTTCTCCTTAGCGCTCAGTTCAAAAGGCTTCGGACGCGGGATTTCCCGGATAAAAATGTCTCTGTATGCAACCGGTGAACCATGCGCCTGCAGTTCAATCTGTTCTTCAGCAAAGATAGGCAGGTTCCTGTCCCAGTAGTTTTCCAGGATCACATTATCCGTCACCAGTACCCCGTTCAACCACACCGTAACGCGGTCACCTTTCATCAGGATCCTAAAAGTATTCCATTCATCCAGTTTATTATCTGCAACAACCAAAGGCTTGCTTGGATTGGACTGGTTGTTGTACAAACCACCAGAGCCCACCTGTGCACCCACATTGGTACGGGCATTGTCCCAGATCTGAACCTGGGGAGTACCACGCAAATAAATACCGGCATCACCCTCGCCCTTCTTGTCATCAATGATCTTCCAGTCAACCAGCATCTCAAAATCACCATATTTCTTTACGGTGGCCAGGTTATCACCATGGCTCTGGAACACCAGTTCTCCGTTAATCACCTTCCAGCTGTCCTTTGCGGCAGCATCAGCCTTAGCTTGTGCATCAGCCAGTGTTTGTGCATCCATTTTGGACCGTTTGATCGGATCAGCTACCAAACCTTTCCATCCTGTAAGGTCCTTTCCATTGAATACCTGAACAAAACCCTCACCCGGTTTCATAGAAGAAATATACTTACGCATTCCTTCCTTCTGATAACCTGCATCACCGCCAGTGATCACAGCGATGGTTTTGTTGAGCAGGTTCTTTACAATATCACCATGGTACTCACCAGCCATGGTAATATGCATAACTGCATTGGCTGCAGCCTGCCGTGTAGCAGGATTGTCGAGGTACTGACCGGCAAATACTATTGCATTAAAACACTTCGCTCCCTCGATATCCTTTAAAATCCTTTGCTGCTGAGCCGGAGTTTTAGCTACTGCCATCGCATTGCGCAGCAACAACAACCTTTGCTCGTCAGCGTAATCCGCATTCCTTACCAGACGCAGATAGCCGTTAACAGCCTGGTTTAAAAAATCAGGGTTATTCGTTGTCCTGGCTATTTTGATCAGCTCATCAGCCGAACCCGCATCAGCCCAGGAAGACAATGCATCCAAAGCAGCCTTTTTGACCGCATCATTGCCAGTATTAAAAGCTGATGAAACAGCACTCAGTGACTTCTTGCCGCCAATGCTTCCCAACACCTTATAATACAGCAACTTCTTGTCCTCAGCAGATTTATCCATCTGCGCCATGATTTCTGCAGTCTGTGCATCAGCGTTGCTACCCTGCTTGTTTACAGCAATAATTGCCGCCTGTATATCGTTTAGTTCAGCCGGGTCGGTAGTTTTATCCATTAAAGCAAACAATTCCGCTTTACTTTCCGGCGTATAAACACTCTTTAAAGCTGCAAAAGCTGCTTTCCTTACTTCAGGTTTGTTGCTGGTCAGTGCAGCAGATATAACATTACGCTGGCCACTTGCAGCACGCGCCGCCAGGACATTGATCAAAGCCACCTGCACTTCTGTTTTTGCACCTGCAATGCTACTACTGATTGACGCAGTGACATCATTGCCCCTGATCCGTTGCAGGACTTCAGATACCGCAGCCAAATTTGCCGTATCCTTGCCCATTACCTTTGCCATTGGCTCAATTGCTTTTTCTTGCCCCGTCCATGCAGCCGCAGAAAATGCAGCACTACGCACCTCTGCATCCTTATCCTTAAATAACTTCAGAAAAACCGGGTATGCAGATTTTGCGTGGGCCCTGCCCAGCATATCAATAATCAAAACCTTTGTAGGCGCGTCCGCCTTCCTGAGTCTCTTCACCCATTCCGCACTATTTGCATCAGTCAAACCAGCAGCTGCCAGTCTTACCGCCGCTGCGCGGAATTCAAACTGCTTATCATTCATAGCATCCAGCAAAGCCTGCTGACCAGTCTGCGTTTCCGCGATCAGTTTGAGTGCAGCAATGCGCTGTTCAACCTGATCATCTCCGGTTGCTTTTTCCAGAATAGCCTTTGCGATCTTTTCCACACCAGCCTTGTCGCTGGCAACCCTGTTTTCCGCGTAAACCAGTAAAGAAGCCACCGCATTGGTCTTGTCATATTTATAACCAGCATCTTCTGCAGCCTTAACCAATACATCAGCAGAAGAGGCATCTGCAATATGCGCCAGCGCATATAAAGCAGTTTTTGCCAGATCCTTATCAGAACCCGCAGCAAGCGGCCCTATCGCGTCAGCAGCGGCCTTAGAAGTGGTATGTCCCAACGCTTCAACGACAGCAACCTTAGCCTTGCCGTTTGCCTTGCCTAATCCGGTTACCAATGCAGAAACCGCAGCAGGAGATCCAATCTTTGCTAATGCCCTTGAAGCCTCATCAGCAAGCTGATCATCAGTTATATAAGCCTCCAGACAAGGCACAGCAGCATCATTGCCAACCAGGTCAAACTGACTGATGATAAAAGCCTTGTTCTGCTTATCAGAAAGTTTCGCCAGGGCCTTACAGTATGCGCTAACCGCCATAGACCGCCAGGCCTGCTGTCCGGATTTGGTAGAAGCAGCGGTAAAACCACCCACCGCATACTCAATTAATGAATTATTGCCCTTGCCCGGCGCAGTCAGCCCGCTGATCAGCGTCACATAACCGTCCTCACCAAGATCAGTAATCTCCTTCATGTTCCGGGCGAGCTGGGCAGCATCCCTGGCAGGCAACTGGGCCAGCAGGTCGGCTATTTTGGTCGTAACAGTTCGTTCATCTTTTTTGTCCTGGGCAAAAACCATATTGCCGGTCATACTGGTCAGCAGAGCAACCGGCAGCAGGACAAATAATAATTTCTTTATCATGATTTATTAATCAAATTTTTTGTTTGAAACAGTTCTCCTGATGGTTAAATAGAAAAAGGCGCGCGCATTACCGGGTTGATGAGCCTGTTGGCCGCCTCATCATCCACAAACTCCTGGTTTACCGGATCAAACTTCAGCGACCTTCCGAGTCTCAAAGCCGCCAGGCCAATATTTACAATATTACAGGAACGGTGTCCGTTCTCCTCGTTCAAAGCAAACTTCTTCCTGGTCCTCACCGACTCTGAAAATTCCACGATTTCCGGATCAGGATCAGGGAACTGCGCCAGCTTGCGTTCCAGATCAGGAATATCGGACTTAAACCCAGGGTAGAGTTTACCCTTAGGGCCTTCAATATAAGGAACATTCGTATCCTTGCCCTCTCCATCCAGGATGATCTGGCAGCCATCCGCATAAGTATAAGTGATCCTGCGCCAGATGCCCACAGCATCCGTATGCTGTTGCGGAGCATCCACCTCAACAGAAACCGGGTTGGTATCATCTTTACCCAGGAAATACTGGATCGGGTCAATATAATGCTGGCCCATATCGCTCAGACCACCACCATCATAATCCCAGTAACCCCTGAAAGTCTGGTGTACGCGGTGCGGATGGTATGGCCTATAAGGAGCAGGCCCTAACCATGAATTGTAGTCCAGTTCCGGCGGTACAGGCTGGGGCTCCAGATTGTCTTTACCCACCCAGTAAAACTTCCAGTCATAACCTGTATGCTTGCCCACCGTCACTTTTAGCGGCCAGCCCAGCATACCACTGTCAACCAGTTTCTTAATGGGTTTCACAGTCGTGCCCATACCATAAAATGTATCTTTAAACCTGAACCAGGTATTCAACCTGAACATGCGGCCGTGCTGCTTTACAGCTTCCACAACCCTTTTTCCCTCGCCTATCGTATGGGTCATTGGCTTTTCACACCAGATATCCTTACCCGCGCTGGCCGCATCAACAGCCATAATCCCGTGCCAGTGCGGCGGAGTAGCAATGTGTACAATATCCACTTCGGGCAACTGGATCAGCTCACGGTAATCACTAAAAGTCTTTACACCCTTGTCCAGCATGGACGCAGCCTGCTGCAGGTGGTTTTTGTCAACGTCACAAATGGCCACCACCTGGGTGCCCTCATATCCAAAGTGGCCGCGGCCCATACCGCCTACCCCAATTACCGCTTTTGTCAGCTTATCGCTGGGTGCAAGAAAGCCCTGTCCGCCGAGCACATAACGGGGAACAATAGTAAAAGCGGCCACACCGACCGCAGACTTCTTAATGAAATCTCTCCTGGTGTTTTTTTGTTGTGGTTCTTCCGGTTTCATATAAATGGTCAAGTTTGGGTTCTCCTTATCGCGCCCTTACAGCACAAAAAATCGAATGCTTGTATGGTTAATATTAGCGAGAAATTGTCGAAAAGTCAAAACATCGTGTAATTATTTACGGAATAAAAATACTTCTATAAAATTTTAATATAAGTTGTCTATATTTACCAAAATTGAAAGATTAAATAAATGAATCTTCATCTATTAAATAACATAACCAAACCGGCGCGCGATAAACAGCTGCTGTACAAATTCCAGCTTGTCAAACACCTTTTCAACCTCGGGCCGTGCTCAGTTTCCACCCTGTGCCATACCATGAACATGAGCACCCCAAGCATTTTGAAGCTCATCAGCAACCTGACCGACGAAGACTGGATAGAAAAGAAAGGCTATGGGGTTTCGATGGGCGGCAGAAAACCCGATCTATATGGGCTAAAGGACAAAAAGATACTTATTATATGTATAGATATAGAACTGTTCCGTACAAAAATAGCCGTTATGGACAACAACTATAACTATGTAGCCGAACCCAAAACCATTACCCTGCCCATATCAAAAAGCAGCAGATCGGACTTCTTTAGTATTTTAACCACAAATGTCCAGGAAATACTCAAAGAACACCACATCAGCAACGATCAGCTGATCGGCTGCAGCGTAGGCATGCCCGGCCTGGTCGATTCCGAAAAAGGACAAAGCTACAGCTACTTTTTAAGTGATGCAGAAAATACATCCCTTGCAGCCGCATTTGAAAAAATGCTGCAGCTGCCCGTGGTTATACAGAACGATGTAAATGGATCATCAATGGCAGAATTCACACACGGAATGGCAAAAGGCAAACAAAACGCACTTATATTATTAATGGACTGGGGCGTCGGCCTGGGTATCATTATGGACGGGCAGCTGAGAAAAGGGGCCTGCGGCTTTTCCGGAGAACTCGGACATATCCCATTCGTCGAAAACGGTGCCCTTTGTTATTGCGGAAAGCACGGCTGCCTGGAAACTATCGCCTCAGGCAATGCCCTGTCAGAAATGGCCAAGGAAGGCATTTTATCAGGCAAAAACTCCATGCTCAATAAACTCAGTAAAGAAGAACTGCAAAGAATTGAACCTGCCGTGATCATCGAAGCAGCAAACAAAGGAGATCAGTACGCCATACAGCTGCTTTCCAACATAGGCACCTATATGGGCAAAGGAATTGCCGTGTTGATACAGCTGTTCAATCCGGAACTGATCATCCTTAGCGGAAAGATAGCTGAAGCCAAACAGTACATTACCCTGCCCATGCAGCAGGCCATCAATACTTACTGTATGACCCAGATCAGGGAGCGCACAACAATCGTGTCTTCAGAACTCGGTGAAAATTCCCGGCTTTTGGGTTATGCTACGACAGGCATTGACCATTTCCTGGGTGCCTGTATCCAAAAAGCAGGAAAGCACAAGATGCCGCTGCGCTGAGGAAGCGGCATCTTTAGTCTTTGGCTTTTCCATAGGAGCTGAAGTTACGGCTCCCGCTGGTTTTATACTGGCGTAATGCTGTACAACTCTTCGGTATTGATTTCTATTTCCTGCTGGTTATCTTCTCTGAAAAACAAGTATCTGCTCGTTGCTGTCTTGTTGATGAATCTGCCCGTCATTTGCAAGCCGCGTGCAAAGACCAGGTTGACTTGCCGGTCAGTGCGGATTGATTTTGAGAAGGGATCCTTTGAGGTCCATGCGTATCATAATTCCTATTTAATCAAACTTAGCAATAAATTGCCAGTCAAACAGGAAAATAAGAATTATAGTTCTTATTTGAATGTAAAGCAGTAGCAAACCTATTCGAGAAAAGGACAAATACGAACTATAATTCTTATTTATAGAAAATCAAGCAACGATGGTGTGAACTCCTTACATGGCAATACTATATCCAGCCTCATCGCTTAGCTCATTGATAATCAAATAAAAAGGGCTCATCAAAATTGAAGAACCCTTGAATTTTTTGAGCTTACTCTCAATCAGTACTCCTAGACAACCTGCTCTCACTGGATTTTGTGAAGGATTTGGAGAAATTAGCCAACATTGCAGGCGGTATGGTTGCAGAACCTCTCAGTAGGGACTTTAAGAAAAAATACCAGCGTAAGACTGCTCCAGCATGAGAAACCCAGAAAAGTCAGCCGGTCATTACTGCTGGAACATGGATTTGATTTCAGGTATCACACAGGTATACTGAACACCAAGAACGGCACCTATTATTTTTGTTATCGCTATGGATGGCGGGAACTCGAAGACGGGAAATTTCTGCTGGTGGAAAATGACGATCAGGTAGATATTTAATAATGGCGCATACCAAGCTTTATTAAATTGCGATCTTAGATATCACCTAATAGAATACTACTAATTGTTCATAAATTATGTTACCTGAATTTCCAGAGATTCCCCCCGCAAAAATCTATAATGATAAAATGACTCCTGAGCAGGAAGTTACCTTTAAATTAGTTAGAGGAGAGAAAATCACGGAGGAGGAGGAAGCAATTTTGAACGAAGCCATCGAGTTTTACGAACGAGCTTATCCATTTTTGAAATCAATTGATCTTTCTCAAATCAATGATGAAGAAGCACAGACGATTGTCGCATTTATGAAGACTGTTTTCAATATGCAAATTCAGGTGCAAAATAAAATCACATTTGAGAACATATACAGAGTTAGTTTTGTACGAGAGTCATTTCTTGAAAAAGGAAAAGTACGAAACCTGGGCTATTTAATACACCCGCCCGTGGCAGTCAATCTAGCAAACGGCGTTTATGGCCGCGCCAATTCCCCTAGAACCACACTTTTTTACGCCGCTTCTCACCTTGATGTTGCTATTTTGGAGACCAAACCTCAAGTAGGTGACAGAATTATTCTTGGTCACTGGAAGCATCGTCCAGATGAAAAATTTGTGACCTATCCCTTAATGAATGAAAAAAAGTACAAACTGAAGAGTTGATCAAAGCCAAGGGAAAATTCGAGGAGAGAATGAAATATAACCATCCCCTTTTTGCTAGGATACTGGATTTACTGCTTGAATTTATCAGTTCCGAATTTGTTAAAAATACACCGGTGATTAGTCCGAAGCGCTACGAATATTTATACAGTGCCTACTTCGCCGACGAGATGTTGGATAATTCGTTTGAACCGGTGCCACACCCAGTTGAAGAACTTGCGCGTTATGATGCCTTAGTCTACCCCAGTATTGCCAATAAATATGAGACGGAGAATTTAGCAATAATGCCTGAATCGGTGAAAAAGCTAATTCCCCACCAATTTCTCGATTGCCAAGTTTTAAGTCTTGAACCTTCTGAATTAAATGGGGAGCCAATACCGATTACGGTCTCCATTTTACGGAAATCGTATTATATAGAAGGTGACCTGGTCATTTGGGAAGATGATTGATTCCGTTTCAAGCACATTATTATTTAGGCTTATGTGCATATAACCAATCCTGAGCCTGCTCATCCAGCGAGCCAGATAATTCCCTTGGTTGATCTTTACTATTTATACACAGGGGATTGCACATTACCCCGGATAAGTATTTTCATATATATTAGTAAAATATTCTAAAAAACTTTCCTTATGGATGAATACATATCTTTTGAACAGATCCCTTTTGGTTCCGATGATTTTGCCAACAATCCGGAGTCTCGCTGCCCATGTATGCTGTTACTCGACACTTCGGGTTCAATGGGCGGCAGGCCCATACAAGAACTCAACGAAGGGATACAAATTTTAAAAAATGAGCTGGTACAGGACTCGCTCGCCTCAAAACGGGTTGAAGTAGCCATGATAACTTTTGGACCTGTCTCACTTGAATCTGATTTCCAAACAGTTGACCATTTCTACCCAAAAACACTCTCGGCAAATGGCGATACGCCCATAGGCAGTGCAGTTACTTTAGGAATTGAGCTGATCAATAAAAGGAAACAACTCTACCGGGAAAACGGAGTAGGTTACTACAAGCCCTGGATTATCCTGATCACCGACGGCGGACCTACAGATAACTGGTCACATGCAGCTAAATTGATCCAGGATGGAGAAAACGAAAACAAATTCGCATTTTTTGCCATTGGTGTGGAAGGTGCCAACATGGACACTTTGAGCAAACTTTCGGTCAGGAGCCCTATTAAGTTAAAGGGACTCATGTTCCGCGAATTCTTTTTATGGCTATCTTCTTCCATGAAAATGGTATCCAGCAAAAATCCAGGCGAACAGACGAAGCTTTTACCACCAACGGGTTGGGCAAACCTATGATTTGGAAAATGATCGGTCAAAGCGTGATCGGCACCTCCCATATTCAATCTGGAAAAACGTGTGAGGACGCGGTTTACCATAAGATCATGTATTCTGATAAGCATGATGAAGTACTCCTATGCTTTGTCAGCGATGGTGCCGGAAGTGCCAAATATGCTGCAAAAGCTGCAGACGCCTCCGTCTTGAAAGGTGCCGAGTTCGTTGAAAAAGTTATTTATTCAGAAGATCAGCTGACCGAATCCAATTTAATTGCGGTCGCCGAACAGATTTACGATCATCTCACTACCCTTGCAGCAGAGCAACAGGTGCCTAAAAACGAATTTTCCTGCACGCTACTGGGATGTATAATTTTCCCAGACCGCGCAGGATTTATCCAGATTGGTGACGGAGCGATTGTAAGAAGTGTTGCTGGCCAACATCTTACAACTGTCTGGTGGCCTCACAATGGAGAATATCAAAATACTACAACATTTCTCATCGACGATCCGAATTTTCCGCATCTTAAGACAAAAGTGATTGACGAGACCATTACTGAAATCGGGATCTTTACTGATGGACTCCAGATGCTAACATTGAATAATGAAACCGAGGGCGTCCACCAGCCTTTTTTCAACAATCTTTTTCCGCTGCTCAGGCGTGCAACTGAGCCAGATCACCTCGCAATCTTGAACAATCGGCTCATCGAATACTTATCCGGAGATGTTATCAATAACCGGACGGATGACGATAAAACACTATTCTTGGCCACACGATTGTAATGACCTCACAGATTTACCAAGGCATTCGGGGAAAGCATTACTCCGCCGGACCAAAAATCGGTCAGGGTGGAGAGGGTGCAGTGTTCGCCATTCAGGGCGAAGATACGCTGGTGATCAAAATCTACACTGAAAAACTCGATCCAGACAAATCAGAAAAACTGATCTACATGGCCTCCATGGTAAGTGATGAGCTCACAAAATTTGCAGCCTGGCCATTGGACATTGTCAAAGATAGGCTCGGGCAGACATGCGGCTTTGTAATGCGCAAACTGGAAGGATATGTCCCGTTACATAATCTGTTCAACCCAATGGACAGGAAAAAGCTCTTCCCTGACAAAGGCTATAACTTCTTAGTCCACGTATCGCGCAACCTGGCTACCGCATTTCACCGGATACACCACTTAGGCATCGTTGTTGGAGACGTTAACGAAGCTAATATACTCGTAAGTGCGGCAGGCATGGTCGCCTTGATCGATTGCGATTCATTCCAAATAAAAAACGGCACCAAATATCACTACTGCGAAGTAGGCATTCCAAGATATACTCCCCCCGAGTTATTGCTCAAAGGCTCTTTCCACCAAGTGATCCGCACCGTCAATACCGACAATTTTTCACTGGCTACACTGATATTTCAACTGCTTTTTCTAGGCCGAGCGCCTTTCACCGGCATCAATCCCGGCAGTCAGGAGATAGACGAGGAAACGGCCATAAAAACCCACGAGTTCGCCTACTCGCTAAGACGCCAGAACAAAAAACTGTTTCCTGCCAAACATAGCCTGGAACTTCATGCAATGCCCACTGGAATTTCTGCACTTTTCCATGCCGCGTTTGAACATACTTTGGACAGACCAACCGCGGCTGCCTGGCTTAATGAGCTTGCCGGCTTGAACAAAGTGATTGTGCAATGTGCCAATACTAAAATTCACTACTATCCTAAAGGTGTCGGCTATTGTCCATGGTGCAGATTTCGCGATAAACACAACATCATTTACTTTCTGGATGATTCCTATCTCAAGGCACTTCCGCAAATGAACGACATCGACCAGTTTGTGAACGGCTTTAAACTGGACAAAATCGAACTTAAAACACTAACAGAATCTTACACCAAACCAGCTCTAAAAGCAGAACCCATAGAAGCAAAATTCCACACCTGGAGAGTAATGAATGTCAGTGTTATTTCGCTGATAGTCCTAGCGACAATGGTCCTTTGCTTCCTATTCAACTGGCTGTGCTTATTTGGAGGTTATGTAGCCATATTAATTGTGAACCGCTTTTCACCTGTTAAAAGGAAACTGGAAAGCGAATTTAAAAACAGGCAGGATAAGTTAACCAACCTGAAGCAGTCGTTATCCTCCTTGGTAAAACAGCACAACTATCCATCAGAACTGACCACCTACAATCAGGCTGCCAGACAATTGCAACTGTCAATAGACGCCTTCAAAGGTCTTCCCGGAGAATTCAATAAGCGAAAAAAGAAGATTGAAGAGGATCATTACAACGCAAAACTCCATCTGTTCTTGCAGCATTTCGATGTTACACGCCATCCCATTCCCTCCTTTGGCACTGCAAAAAAGACGCTCATTTATGGTAATGGCATTCGGACAGCAGCCGACATCACTAAACTCAGGTACACAAAAATTGCAGGTATCGGCCCAAAAAACATTCAAATATTAATGGATTGGCGAAGGCACATTAGCACTGGATTTGCTTATACACCAGATAAAACCATCATTGATCAGCAAATCAATTCTGCCGCCCAGGAATTCACCGCAAAAAAACAAAAGCTGGCCATAGATATCAAAAATCAGTACAAAGCAGTCGCAGCCCTCCAATCCAATATTTTATCAAGTTCCAACAGGCTGGAAACACAATACAACAACCTTATTCCTATCCTTTACCAAGCCCAGCTAAACTTCGATGCCTTTAAGAAATTCAAAGGGAAACTTTAGATTCGTCAAATGAAATTTGATTCTGAGACTATCTATTCCATATTCTGAGTCCTTCAACTAGCTGTCAGTTCCACACCTATTTACTTTTTGAGGATTGCTCCCATTGATTTTCTTCTATAACATCTTTCTTTTTTGGACTAAGCATACTTCTCCACGAGTCAGGGAAAAACTCATTTTTATAATACACGTGTGCAAGTGTTCTTAGATAGCTAAATCCAGCTCGATCTGTTCTATAATCAATTTTCTCAATAGGTTTTTCGCTCATCCAATCCCGAAATTCTTTAAAAGAGTTTTTAAGACTAAGACTGGTTTCGACATAAAACTCCTGATCAAAGTGCTTTTCAAATAGCAATTGCTCGATGTCATATACGTTATAATTAGGATAAGCAGTTTGCAGATTAATTTTACCTTCAAATCCAACCTTAAAACTGTCATAGATGTATTCCCCTGTTAGAATGGCTGTTAACTCAAATAATATCGTAATAAGCAATGAACTTCTATCCTCATACCCTTCTTTATTGTCACTTGCAATAGCTTTAATTAATATGGACGCGTCTTGTGAAAGTAAAGGGAAGCGATCAGTAATCTGATGGGTGATTATGATATTTTCGAAGATGCTAACCAAATAGTCTGCAACGAATCTAATGTCATCTTCATCGTATTGATCGAGGACAAATCGGAAAACATTGAGTACTGTAATAGAATGATAATCCATTATGGCCCTGTGACAGCCATCGTTGTTCTCAATCAACTTTTTTAGAGCAGATTTTTGTTTGATCAACAACCGTGTCCGTTTTACATCCGATACCTTTGGTAAAAACTGCGGATAATGCTGCCGGACCTGACAGTAATAAACAAAGTAATTCAAATATTCAAAGCTTCGTAATGGGAAGCCAGCCTCTTCGAAAAAACCCCCACGCTCCGAATATAGCCCATTCTCTTTACACGCTGTAGGAAATGTGGTAGCAAAATACTTGTCAAGCATCTTGTAATGCAGCATGACGAGTTTTCTAAATTCTCTAATAACCGATGGTTTGGTTTCAAGTTTATGTGATAACACCCAGCTCCATGTCTTCAAAAGAAGATAGGTAAGACACTGCTTAGCAGGCTCTAAATTATTGTTTTCAATACTGTAATGGGTGATTACATTACCCAAAAGAATCTGTGTGGCAAAGAACTTATGGAACGATCTTCCCTTATTATTTTCACCTATTTTTTCAATTTGTAGATCAACAAGAGCTCTAAAATCGCTGAAGTCGTTTTCAGGGGCATCTAATAGAATAAGCGTTCGCTTGAATAATCTGAGGCTGTGCTCATCGGTTAGCAGGTTCTCATTAAATAGATATTGACTAAAGAGATCTGTTAAATAAAAAATATCCCACCTTTCAAACTCACCATCTTTGAATTCTCTGGCTATAAATCCTTCAAACGTAGGCCTGATGTTGGTCTTCATAATGCCGTTGTGCACGAAAACAATCTTAATCGGTAGAGAATTAAATGCAGGAATAGAACTGTCGTTGAATGCCGTATCCTTAGCTTCGATGATCGACTCACGAACGCCATCTTTGGAAGAATAGTTTTTGTCTGTGATGTCTTTATCAGCGTGTCCTTTTAACTCGAAATAATAACGGTGCTTTACTCCAAACTCATCCTTACCGATAGCGATAATGTCTTTGCCATACTGGGATTGCCCTTTTGCTTCTTTGGCAGTAGCAACTATCCTAAAGCCCATCAAATTAATCAGTATTGGGAATAGGGCATCAAGCTCCCCGTCCTCCTTCAAATTCTCCAGATATTCTCTTACAATAATACTATTGCTTCCCATCTCTTAAAATCTTTTGTCCAATCTTCTATGTACCAGGTTCTCATCTCATAATCATATTTATTAGGTGATATTGAGTGCTGCCTCGGAAAAACCATACTTGCCCCAATTTTAGAAAGTTTGCCTATCCTACTGTCTACCTCCCCGTCCTGTTTCCAGCCCCCTCCCTTAGCCAATATTACTGTCGTTGCCAACTGACTGATGACACTACCTTTGTTAATCCCTTTTTGAATCGAGGTATTGAACTTCGAATTCCATATCTCGTTAAATTCCTTCATAAGCTTCGACTGCGTATAATACGGGTTCAATTCTTTGATCACCGATTTATGCCTCATCATCTCAGTAACGTATTCATTCTTTTCTTTTAATCTACTGATCAGCGCCTGATCCTCTGGGTCATTGGGATCCGCGTATTTTTCAAAAATGTCAATGATCGGGACACCAAAGTTTTCAATTTCATATTCTAACTTCAGCTTGAAAACGTCAGCAACAAACGATGAACTGCTTTTTCGCAGAGGCAAAACGATTGGTAGCGCTCTTTCAATATCGTAGTCCATGTGAAGAATCGAAACCCAGAGTTTATACTGATCTAAAGGTGGCAATGTCAATAAATCAATTGCAAAATTGAAGGGTCGACGCGGGTGGTATATTGACTTCATTATTTTCCCGGCAGCTAATCTGACCCATCCAAGATCATGTATCAACAGCGAGATCAATTCACTAGAAAACTCCTCTGGCGCCTCATTGAGAAAATGATGTATTGGGTAATCAAATGAACTGACAGGGAATTTCTTTCCGTAAGCGACGTACGCTTCCACAAAACGGAAGAAATATTTCGGGCTGCTCCGTCCAGCTAAGGCATTGCTGATCCCATCGTGAAGGTCCCCATTATTAATCTCTTCACCAATTGAAAGGACCAGCTCATTTATTTTTTCATCATACCCATCAACCAACCTCAGGTTATGGAGTACCTGCTGTTTTACTCTTAAGTCTGAACCTTTTAGAAGCGCCTGTAGTGCAGAAAAACACTTGTCAATGACAGCGGTATCAATCAAGTTATTGTTTCCCAAAAGTTTAATATAAAATCTCGGTAATCCAATTGATAACTCATATTTATGAGGACTTATTGACTCAATAACATTAATAACCGCATGCGCCTCCATTTCATCACGGATGCCAAATGCAGACACAGCTGTAATTATCGGCAGATGAGTCTTTGCTTCTACAATCATGGCCTTGAGAAAATCACATTTATTGCCAGTACTGTGGTATTTTCCAACGATAGCAGGGGCGAAGAGCATGACTGGAGCATTTGGCTCGGTCATACAGTAGCCTAGATATTCATCTGCGATATCCTCTCGTGAACTGCTGTGTCTTGAGATAGCATTGCCAATCTGTATCAAGGCGTCATTATGATAAAGACTGGTTTGAAGCTTTGAGATTAGAAAACTAGTGATTTTTATGATCTGCTCAACAGATAAGTTTAAATCTAATAAGTTCTCAAAGAACACTGTGTTGAATTGTCGAAGTAATGGCATCTCCTCCTGAGCTTCAAACATTGGAATAATTTCCTGAAAGTCGGTTCCATGTTTCTGTCTTGAGACTATCAAAAGATACTTTAGCAAGGAGTTGATTTGCCTACTCATCCCAATCACACCCCGATCATCCTCCCTGTAATAATTCTCGACCCGCTGCGTAAAATCTAGTGTAGCTCTAAAATCTTGGTTAAGCTTAAATTTCAACTCAGACGACATGGATGAGAAAAAGATTTTGGTAAATTCTTCTATGGGGACGATGCTGATTATTTCCTCTTGTTCAGCTAGGATGCCTTTAGTGAGCAACTTAGCATAGTTATAATTAAAATCGCTTTTAGCGAATTGGAAGGTCTTTTGGGCAATGCTTGCTTTAGCCAATTCCTTTATGGTAAGCACTTTTGCTTTCTGCTGCGTTTTCAAGCGTTCGTTGTATTTGGTTCCTATTTTTGGTGTAAAGATCGACTTAATATAAAGATAACTTTTTGTAGTAAAAAAGAAGATTTGAAACCTCTATTACAAACAAAAGGCCACCGAAATATCCGGTAGCCCTTTCCCCAAAACAGTATTTCTCCTGTTATTTACTTGCTGTATTTTTTAGTTCAGTCACTTCGTTACGGCCTTCGCTTGCAAGGGTTTTGATCTCTAAGTAAGCTTTACGCAAACGCGTACCGGCCGCTTTATTCTGTTTACCGTAAAATGCCGCCGCATCAGCTTCTGTTGCAGCGATCAGTTCTTTGATTTTTTCAAATGAATTCATAAATTCTAATTTAAGGATGTAAAAATATAATTGAATACTGACAAGCAGCAGCTTAGCCAAACTACATCGCCAGTTCGTTCTCCTGCTCCTTGGTTTTCGATTTGTCCTTGCCTTTACTCTTATTCAGATCCTGACCCACCTGCTGCTCCTTCTTATAATCCTCGCGGATAGCAGGTCTGGGGTAAGGGTTTATTTCGAACAAGATACATCCACCCGGCCTTCCATGATAACCTACTGAAAATCAACAAAAAAGGATTGCTTTTTTATGAGCAATCCTTTAAAAAATTCACCATGAATCTAGTTAGTACCCGGAAGCAGATTCGAACTGCCACGCCCGTAAGGCGCCACCCCCTCAAGATGGTGCGTCTACCAATTTCGCCACCCGGGTATATTTCCTGCAAATATATACTTATTCACAAGATAATGTCAAGCCATCATAAGCTAATTTCATATTTTCTGGCAATTCCTGCTCTACCTGGGTATGAAGACCCATATTGTGACTGATATGCGTGAAATAGGTGGTCTCGGCCCCTACTTTCTTAGCAAAAGCAATGGCTTCTTCTAAAGTAAAGTGTGAGATATGATCTTCTTTTTGCAAGGCATTCAAAACCAATATTTTGCAGCCCCGGATCTTTTCCAGAGTTGCATCGGATATCGTCTTTGCATCGGTGATATAGACGAAGTCTTTGATCTTGAAGCCCAGAATGGGAAGCTTGTAATGCATAATTTCAAGCGGCGTGATTTCGGTTTGCCCGATATGGAACGGCGCTGCGTCTATGGTGTGCAGGGTTAATTGCGGCAGTCCGGGATATCGTATTTCTGAAAATATGTAGGAGAACTCCCGTTTCAGATTGTCCTGAACCTGTGTTGTTGCATAGATATCAATATCCTTCTTCAACAGATAGTTGAATGGCCTGATGTCGTCCAGTCCGGCTACATGGTCGCGATGCTCATGGGTGTAAATGATCGCGTCAAGATCTTTTACATTTGCCCGCAGCATCTGGTATCTGAAATCGGGGCCGCTATCTATCACTATGGTCTTATCGCCGGTTTCTATAAGCACCGAAACACGTAGGCGTTTATCCCGGGCGTCGTCCGACTGGCATACGGCGCAGTTGCATGTGATAACGGGAATGCCTTGGGAAGTTCCGGATCCTAGAATAGTGATTTTCAAAACAAATGATCTGCTTAGCGCTCAAACATAGAAAAAATTGCCGAGATATATTTATCTCAGATCAACAACTTCCACGCCCGGATATTTCTTGGCGTCGAAAGTGAATGTACTTTCTGGCACTTTAACATTGTGGACAAATGTTTTGATGTTATAATTATACTTATTGCCGTTTTTATCGAAGATCAGGACGTTAGCAATACGTTTTGCGAGCTTATCTATACTGAGCCGGATCTTGAAGTAAGCTTTTTTTGTGTCTATTGGCGCCAGATCTATCGTTTGATATACTTTGCCGGCCGACTTGCTTTCGCCGGTGTAAGTGTATTTAAAACCGCGCTCGTAAATGGTAAACATCTTTGCCGGGTTTAAGGCGTCTGCACTTTGGTCGGCCTCCACAACCTGTACCTCTTTATCATCCTTCAAATAGGTCCACTGACTTTTACCATCACTGATCAGGTGCTGACTGGTCATTTCGATGCGGTATTTATTGGTTTTGGCGCGCACATAAAGTGTGCCTTGCTGTGATTCCCTGGTTTTAGACTGGGGATTATCCATGGTGAATGTGAAATCACTTTTCACCACATCGTACGAGCGGTATTTTTTGCTTACCTGGTCTAGTATAGCCCTTGCTTTAGCATCATTTTGGCCGTAGACAGCCACGGAGGCCATCATCGAAACTGCGGTCGACATCAATAATAAGGTCCTTCTCATCTTTTCTCCTTTATTTATTATTATCCAGGTCATTCAAGAACTGTTCCAAAGCGTATTCGTCAGGAATCAGTACTTCGCGCGCCTTACTTCCCTCGAACGGGCCAACGATGCCTGCCGCTTCAAGCTGATCGATGATACGACCTGCCCGGTTATAGCCGAGTTTAAGCTTGCGCTGTATGAGAGAGGTAGAGCCCTGCTGATGCATCACGATCAGTCTTGCTGCATCTTCAAACATCCCATCCCGGTCATTGGGATCAAAGTCGAGTTTGGCGGATTCTGCCGCTTCGTCTATGTACTCCGGCAATTGATATGCTTCAGGATAGCCACGCTGTACGCCGATAAAATCTGAAATACGATCTACCTCAGGGGTGTCCACGAATGCGCACTGTAGGCGGATAAGATCGTTGCCCGTAGAAAGCAGCATATCTCCCCGTCCGATAAGCTGGTCAGCCCCTCCGCTATCTAATATCGTCCTGGAATCTATTTTTGACAACACCCTAAAGGCAAGCCTCGCCGGGAAGTTGGCTTTAATCGTTCCTGTAATAATGTTTACTGAAGGTCTTTGCGTAGCCAGAACAAGGTGAATACCTACCGCCCTGGCAAGCTGCGCGAGCCTGGCTATCGGGGTCTCAACCTCTTTTCCGGCGGTCATCATCAGATCGGCAAATTCGTCTACAATAAGCACGATATATGGCAGGAAGCGGTGCGAATTGTTCGGGTTCAGCTTACGCTTGATAAATTTATCGTTGTATTCTTTCAGGTTCCTCACCTGTGCATCTTTAAGAAGATCGTAACGCTGGTCCATCTCAATGCACAGAGAGTTCAGCGTGTTGATCACCTTCTTGGTATCGGTAATAATGGCATCAGCTTCGCCGGGAAGTTTGGCCAGGAAGTGCCGCTCTATCTTGTTGAACAAGGTAAGTTCCACTTTTTTGGGGTCCACGAGCACCAGCTTAAGCTGCGATGGATGTTTTTTGTAAAGCAGGGATACCAAAATAGAGTTGATACCTACGGACTTACCCTGACCTGTGGCTCCGGCTACAAGCAGGTGAGGCATCTTAGACAGGTCGGCAATGTAGACCTCGTTTGATATCGTTTTACCCAAGGCAATAGGCAGGTCCATAGCGGTCTGCTGGAATTTCTCCGTGGCCAGTATGCTGCGCATCGAAACCATCTCCGGATGAAGGTTGGGCACTTCGATACCTATGGTTCCCTTTCCGGGCATTGGTGCAATGATACGGATACCAAGGGCGGCCAGACTTAGTGCAATATCGTCTTCCAGGTTCTTGATCTTTGAAATTCTGACACCTGGTGCAGGGATAATCTCATACAGCGTAACGGTAGGCCCTATCGTTGCCTTGATCTTATCGATCTCTATATTATAGTGATTGAGTGTTTCTACGATCTTGTTTTTATTGGCTTCAAGCTCGTCTGCGTTTACCGAGATTTTGTTGGAGCCGTAGTTTTCGAGAAGATCCAGATGGGGATACCTGTAGCTGGCCAGGTCTAAGGTCGGATCGTAATGTCCGAACTGTTCGATAAGTTCTTCAGATTTCTTCTCCTCCTCGGTTTTTTCTACCGTGAGTTCCGGCTCTGCTTTAACCAGGGTCTCGGCAACAGGCAGGTTAACTTCAACTGGTAAAGGCACTGCAGGCGCCACTGCTGCCGGTAGCACTGCATCAGGTTCAAGTTCCGGTTCCCGTTCCGGCTCAAACCTTGTGGGAGCGATCACGACGTTCTGTTCCTTTTTACGCTGACTGCCCAGGCGGTCGTTCAGTGTAAATTCTACAGGCTCTGATCTGATTTCGTTTTCCAGTTCAACGTGTTCGGGAACGTCAGGGACTATCTCATCCGCTTTGGGCTCCAATTTCCGCTCCGGCAATTTAAAATCGATGTTATAAGCGATAATTAAAACTGTGAGTGCCAGAAAGATGATCAGTCCGCCCACGCCCGCTGTGCCAATCTGCGCAACAAGCAGCTTGTTGGCCCAGTAACCAAACTCCCCTTCCACAAAATGTGGCGTATTGCTCATGAAGGCATGTAAAAAGCCGAGGGTCAGTGAAATGAAAATCAAAAAGAAAAGGCTGTAGGCGAGCATCTTTTCGATAGCAAAGATCTTTACCTTAAACAAAAGGCGGTATCCGATCACAAAGAAAATCATGATGAACAGGAACGAAGCCAGGCCAAACCATTCGTAAATGAACTGATGGGCCAGCAGGGCGCCAAGTTTGCCTAGCCAGTTTTGCACATCCGGATTGATATTTACGTTCTGCAGTTCTTCATAGGTTTTGAAAAGGTTGCCCCAGCCGCCGTTTGCATCAATCACATAACTATGATCGTCTTGCCAGGTAAACAGGTAGGAAGTAAATGCGATGAGAAAGTAAAGGGAAAATATAATAAATACCAGCCCGATTATTTTTACCAGTCTTCCGTCCTGGAGGTCGAGCGTAGGCAAAATATCCCTTTTTTCCGTTGTCCTTCGGGTGCCGCCCGACCGTACGCTTTGCTTGTCAACAGCCTCATTTTTAAATGAATTAGACTTAAACTGGTTTCCTCTTACCGCCATTTTTGGACTGAAAATAAATAATCAACAAACTTAGATAAACTGTTCAAGCCAAGCAACTTTATAAAAATAAATTAAAAACCTGGATAAGTCCTTTAAACCTTAGCATACGATGCCAGTCATATAAACAAAACACACAAAGTTTTTGAATTTTAGATATAGTTTTGTTTTAGGTAAAAAGCCCGCTTAATGGATGTTAAGCGGGCTTTTATTTACAGGTGTTAAATATCCCATACTTTTAGCCTGATCCTTTTCACATATCTTCTAACATCAAGTACGATAGCGGCCATGATATAAAAAATAATTGGAAAGCCAACGGCAAGGAAAGAGGAGTAGATAAAAAACAGCCTGATCTTACTTATAGACATACCTAAATAGCCGGCAAGCTTTGTGCAAACGCCGAAACTTTGCTTTTCGAAAAACGTAAGGATTCTCTGGAACATGCCTATTGCTTTAATATCTTTATTCCAATACCACAATTTAAACATTTCTTTTGTTTGCAGTAGTATTTATTTAATTGTAATAACGCCTGAGATTCGAATGCATTGTCCGGCGTCAGACCGGCATCGGCGTATTTTTTCAGGATGGCATTGCTTTCGGGCTGGATAGCGTCGAGAAAGTGCAGCGCACGATCTATGTATTTAGGCTGACTGGTATGTTTGCCAAAAGCAAACAGCACATAGCAGCAGGTGTTGATCGCAATGTTCTCAACAGAGCCTATGCCCGGCTGAAGGCTTCTCTCGGCCGCAGGTTTCCCGAAATGGCAGTGCGTACGCCAGTATGGGTCGACGGGCAGATCGCTGAACAACTTATATAAAGTCTTTAAGTCGCGGCAGGCAGTAACCTTTGAAAATATACCGGCTGATTTCCGGATGCAGGCTGAGAATTGTGCAAGACGAATGGTGGGAAAACTATGGGGACGCATCCTCAAAAATTTCCATAAGGACTTGTCGATACTGCAGAGCTGATACTTGGTCTTCAAGAAGCCATACATGCTCCTTAGCCGGGCCGGATAATCCTCGGAAAAGGATTGATCAAGAAAACCGGCCTGACCAAATATCAATGCTTCAATCTCGAGGGGCTGATTGGCGTGCCTGGCCAGAATGTGGCTGGGCAGGCTGCAGGCCAGAAGTTCAAAAGGCGCTGCATTTACGTTAAAACCAAAATTTCTGGCAAGTGTAACATAAAACGTCTCTTTCCAGTCGCCTTTGGTACGCTTCAAGGTATTCAGGATTTCAGCCGACTTTTCCTCAAGGCGGGTAACCATTGTTCTGGCCAATGTACTTTCTATAACGATCCGTGGAACCTGCCCAATTAAAGCCTCGCATGGAAAATTACTTGCCGCACCAATAAGCTGTTTGTATTTATAACTAAGTGATTCATCGAACATTCCTCTGAGGCACAATACCGGGATTTCCGTTCCGTCCTGACGCAAGATCTTCATGTCGTGGTCGTACACCACATGCAGGATAACGGAATCGTATGCTGCGTTTAAATGGTGACGGTGAGAAAGCCAGTCGGACGACCGGGTGTGCACTTCAACATCCCCTATCCAAAGGGTATTGGAAATTACGATCCGGGCGTGACTGAAGTCGGGGCCCGCATGCTGATTGAGCATGCCGGGTCTCTGAATCTCCATTTGCCGGCCATCGACGCAGGAAAGTTGCCCGGGTCTGATCAATCTGTGCTGCCAGATAAACTGCAGCAGCCCTTCCGAGATATACATGCAGCGAACTTAATCGAATTGCATGTTTCGGAACAACCCGCCTGCCTACTTTATTCGAGCGGCCTCCAGGATTTGCTGCATTTCCTGCTGAAGTTTTAACGCCTCTTCACGGGCTTTCTCAGCGAAATCTTCCCCTTTGCCAGCATAGATGATGGAACGGGCAGCATTTACGAGCAAACCACAGTCGGGCGTAAGGCCATACTTGCACACCTCGCTAAGGCTTCCGCCCTGTGCACCCACGCCAGGTACGAGTAAAAAGTGATCGGGAGCCAGTTTACGAACCGCAGCAAATTCTGATCCCCGCGTAGCTCCTACCACGTACATCATCTGCTCACTCCCGCCCCAACTGGCCGAAGTGCGGATCACCTCTTCATACAATTTACCATTTTGCGATTCAAGCAACTGAAAATCGCTGTGCCCTGCATTGGAAGTTAGGGCCAGCAGGATGACCCATTTGTCTTTATAGTTGAGGAATGGCCCTACAGAATCATGTCCCATATATGGGGCTACCGTAACGGCATCAAAGCTCATTCCCGATTTCTCCTGATTGAAAAATGCTTCGGCATACATCGAAGAGGTGTTCCCGATGTCGCCCCGCTTGGCGTCTGCAATGGTTAATACATCTTTTGGAATGTATTCCCAAGTCTGCATAAGCGTCTGCCAACCCACTAAGCCCATACATTCGTAAAAAGCTGTATTGGGCTTATAGGCAACGCAAAGGTCTTTCGTAGCATCGATGATTTGTTTGTTAAACTCCAGAACAGGGTTGTCGTATTTCAGCAAATGCGGCGGCAGGTTTTCCTTAACCGGATCCAAACCTATGCATAAGAATGACTTTTTGATTTTAATTTGTTCAATGAGTTGCTGCTTGTTCATCACTTGCTTATTTTGCGCAAAGATGTCGATTTTAGAAATTATTTCGGGAGTTTACCGGAACTTTACACCGAATTTATTTTCAGTTTTTCTTGGAGTTTCGGCGACAAATACATACAATTGCACCATAATTCTCTAAAAGTTTATCTGGGCATTCAGAAAATCTCATTAAAATCTTGTTATCAAAAATTTTTAATAACTGCATTTTCTGCCTTGTTCGCTGGTAAACCCTGAAAAAAATTCTCGACAACTACATAATGTTTAACAAAACGGAATTAAACGAAAAACTCACGGCTGAATTGCGTGAGATTGCAAAATCAAAAGGTATTCTTAACGCTGAGGAGCTTCGAAAAGCGGAGCTGGTTGAAATCATTGCCCAGATATCTGAACAGGAATCTGGAAGCGACAAACAGGAAAGGGTTCCTGCAAGCAAACCTGTAAAAGCTGCGGCATCTGGCGAGGCTTCGGCCGAGAAGCCTGCCCGGAAGAGAATCCGCATAAACAAGGATGAGGACGGTCCGAAAACCAGGCCTTTCAACAACGCATCTTTATTTGAAGAACAGAAAGCACCTGTTGCGGCCGAACGTGTTGCAGAACCTGCTGCTGCAATGGATGGATCTGCAGCCGGTGACGCACTTGAAATGCCGAGAGCGGAAGTCGCAGTTGACAAGACTGCTGAACCTGCAACTGAAGTAAACCGCGCGGCAGCACCTGAAAAAAAGCCAAACCCGAATAAAGACGGCAACAAACCTAAAGGTCAGCCAGGAAACAATACCTCCAAACAGATCGAGAACAGCTACTCGAACCTGGATTTTGATAATACCATTACCAATGAGGGCGTATTGGAAATTATGCCTGATGGCTATGGCTTCCTGAGATCTGCCGATTATAACTATCTGTCGTCTCCTGATGATATATATGTATCTCAATCGCAGATAAAGCTATTCGGCTTAAAAACCGGTGATACTGTAAAAGGCAGCATCCGTCCGCCAAAAGAGGGTGAGAAGTATTTTCCTCTCGTCCGGGTTGAGACCATCAACGGACGCCTTCCTGCTGATGTGAGGGATCGTGTACCTTTTGACTATCTGACGCCTTTGTTCCCAACTGAGCGACTGAATTTGTTTACCGAGACCAACAACTATTCTACCCGGATTATAGACCTCTTTACCCCAATAGGTAAAGGGCAGCGCGGACTTATCGTGGCGCAGCCAAAAACGGGTAAGACCAATTTGCTTAAAGAGGTTGCCAACGCCATTGCGAAGAACCACCCGGAGGTGTATCTTATTATCTTATTGATAGATGAGCGTCCGGAAGAGGTTACCGACATGGCGCGCAGTGTACGTGCGGAGGTGATTGCGTCAACTTTTGATGAACCGGCCGACAGGCACGTTAAGATTGCGAACATTGTTCTGGAGAAAGCTAAGCGTCTGGTTGAATGCGGTCATGATGTGGTCATCCTGCTCGACTCGATCACCAGGCTGGCGCGTGCTTATAATACTACCGCTCCTGCTTCGGGTAAGATTTTGTCTGGTGGTGTAGACGCGAACGCTTTGCATAAGCCTAAGCGCTTCTTTGGTGCAGCAAGAAATATCGAAAAAGGCGGATCGCTAACCATACTGGCTACTGCGCTTACCGATACCGGTTCCAAAATGGATGAGGTTATCTTTGAGGAATTCAAAGGTACCGGTAACATGGAACTTCAACTGGATCGTAAACTATCGAACAAGCGTATTTTCCCTGCTGTGGATATTACCGCATCGAGCACAAGACGCGACGACCTGCTGCATGACAGAGATACATTACAACGAGTTTGGATTTTGCGTAACCACCTGGCCGACATGAATTCACAGGAAGCTATGGAGTTTGTGCAGCAGCAGATTCGCGGTACAAAGAGCAACGAGGAGTTCCTTATTTCCATGAATAGCTAACGCTGAATGATAAAAAAACACATCCCGAATGCAATTACCTGTGCAAATCTTTTCTCAGGCTGCATCGGGATTATTTATGCCTTTAACGGCGCGCTGGAAACAGCCGCATATTTCGTGCTGCTGTCAGGCCTGTTCGATTTCTTCGACGGGATGGCGGCACGATTGCTCCATGTGAAGTCGGCCATCGGGAAAGAACTCGACTCTCTGGCCGACATGGTGAGCTTCGGTTTTCTTCCTGGTGTTGTCATGTACATGTTGCTTAAGGAGAGTGATTTCACGAGTGAATACCTGCCCTATCTGGGTTTTCTGATCACGATCTTTTCTGCCCTCAGACTTGCAAAGTTTAATATAGACACCAGGCAGACGGAAGATTTTATAGGGCTTAATACGCCTATGAATACCTTGTTTGTGATATCCCTGCCTTTCATTGGGCGGGACTATCCGGAAGTTACCGGCTCAACGCTGTTGCTTTTGGGCCTTACTGCTGTATTAAGCTGGCTGCTGGTCAGCGAGATCAGGATCTTCTCCCTGAAATTTAGTTCCACACAATGGCAGGCAAATAAGATAAAATACATTTTTCTGATCGTATCGGCTATTCTTGCTGTAGCACTTCAGTTTGTGGCAGTACCGTTTATCCTGCTACTGTACATCGCGTCGTCGATGCTGCACTTCAGAAAGGCCTAGGCTACAACTGACGCTGTAACTCGCTTCTGGTCTTGTCAAGCTGCGCGTATAAGATTTCTGTGAACGCGGAGATTTCCTGTATAGCGGCAGGAAGGCGGTCAAGATCTGAGCCTTCTTTTGCGCTGGTCTCAATCCACTGCATATATGTTTTGGCGTCGGCCCGTCCTACATAGGTAAAGGTAGGTTTAATTTTATGTGCACTAGCCGCTACCCTCGACCAGTCTTTAGCGGCCACAGCGCTCTGTAATTCTTCGATGTAAGCGGGCGTCTGCTGCTTAAAGAGATCGATCATTTCTATAATGAATTCAGGGCTATCGCCCGCCATTTCCCTTAAATAGGAAAGATCAAGGGGTTCGTTATTCTTTTGCGCATCAATCATATACAAAACTATGAATTAATCCGGGACACATACAAATTATCTCCCAGGCCCTGTAATAATTCTGCGACAGACTTATTCAGCACCGGGTGCATGCGTTGCGGGGCAATTTCAGACAAGGGCTCGAGTACAAATCTCCGCCTTTGCATTTCCGGATGCGGGATTTGCAATCGGCCCGGCAGATCAACAACCTCATTATCATACAAAATGATATCGATATCGATCAGCCTCGCTCCCCATTTCTCCTGCCTCACCCTTCCAAGCTCTTCTTCAATGAGAAGGGCAGCTTCTAATACAGCCAGCGGCGCTAGTGTGGTCTTCACCGCTACGGCTATATTCAGAAACGACTCCTGGTCTTCCTTGCCCCATGCGGCAGTATGATATACAGCAGAACGCGATACCACCGGACCGATAGTTTCTTCTACCTTTTTCACCGCATTTTCGATTAGCTTTTCCCTATCTCCCATGTTACTGCCAAGTAACAAAAAGACATTTCCTGACTCCAATTTCATACAAGCCCTTGAGGGCGATTTTACTTATATTTACAAATTAAACATATAACCAGTAGATGAGAGAATTTTTTAAGTACGTTTTTGCAACCATCGTTGGCGTGGCCATTTCAGGCGCAATACTATTTGCCATTGCTTTGGGTCTTTTTATCGGTCTGGTATCTACGCTGGACGATGAGAGTGTATCGGTGGTCGACAACAATACGGTTTTGTATTTAAATCTCGATCAACAGATTCTGGAGCGTACGCCGAGTGATGCTTTTGCCAATCTCCCGATTATTGGTACCGACGGCGAAAAACGCATAGGTTTCTACGATATTGTTAAAGCCTTAAAAAAGGCGAAGGATGATGACCGGATTGAATGTGTTTACGTTAGCGCAAGTATGCCCCAGGCGGGCTTCGCGACGCTGAAGGAGATTCGCGATGCGCTGGCTGATTTTAGGAAGAGCGGTAAAAAAGTAATTGCGTACAGCGAAGTTTACACCCAAAATGCCTTTTATGTAGCCTCGGTGGCCGATAAAGTATACCTTAATCCGCAAGGTGCACTGGAGCTGAAGGGGTTTAGCAGTAAGATCATGTTTTTTAAAGGTGCACTGGATAAGCTTGGTATCGAGGCGCAGATTGTTCGTGTGGGCAGCTATAAAAGCGCTGTAGAGCCCTTCATGGCCGAAGGCATGAGCGACAAAAACCGCGAACAGGTATCCGCTTATCTTAATGGCCTTTATAATACCTTCCTCCAGGGGATCGGGTCTGCAAGAAAAATAGCAGTAGCCGATCTGCATGATATGGCCGACAACTATAAGATTCAGCAGCCTTCCGATGCGCTGAGCGCTAAACTGGTAGACGGGCTGAAATATAAGGACGAAGTGCTTGATGAATTAAGAACGCTTAGCGGTAAAGAAAAAGATAAGGATTTAAACACCATTACCATAAATGAGTATGCCAAAAACGCAAAAGCGGAGACTGGGGCTGGTAAAAAACGGGTAGCAGTAATTTACGCAAACGGAGATATCATGGGCGGCGAGGGGTCTAATGAGGAGATCGGATCTGAGCGGCTTTCCAGGGCAATCAGAAAAGCGCGAACGGATTCTATGGTTCATGCCATCGTTTTGAGAGTTAATTCCCCCGGTGGAAGTGCCCTGGCATCCGACGTGATCTGGCGCGAAGTCCTGCTTGCCAGGAAAGTGAAGCCTGTGATCGCTTCTTTTGGTGACGTTGCAGCTTCGGGCGGATACTATATTGCCTGTGCTGCAGATTCTATTTTTGTGCAGCCGAACACCATAACAGGTTCCATCGGCGTCTTCGGCGTTATCCCTAACCTTCAAAATCTGCTTAACAACAAGCTGGGCATCACTTTCGACGGGGTTAAAACCGGTAAATATGCAGATATTATGAGCATGGAAAGGCCGATGACATCGGGTGAGCGTCTTATTGTGCAAAACGATGTGAACCGGGTTTACGACAGTTTCCTGAGCAGGGTTGCAGAGGGACGTAAAAAGAGCAAATCTTATGTAGACAGCATTGCCGGCGGACGTGTGTGGGTGGGTACCGACGCCGTAAAGATTGGTCTGGCCGACCGCACAGGAAGTTTTAATGAGGCAATTGCTGCAGCTGCTAAGAAGGCTAACCTCAAGGAATACCGGGTTGTGGAATATCCTGAAATGCTTAGTCCGATCAAATCACTGATGGATGGCGGCACAGATAAGGTTAAGGCCTATTTTGCGGAACGCGAACTGGGTGAACATTATTCTGTGTACCAGAAGGTTAAATCGGCCCTGTCGAGAACCGGCGTCCAAACGCGCTTGCCATTTAATATTTTCATTCAATAATTTTTTCGTTTCCTGTATGGAGAATAAGGCCATCGCCCGGACGCTCAAACTGCTTGCGCAGCTTATGGAGCTGCACGGCGAAAACTCATTTAAGGTAAAGACCGTGGCTAATGCCGCGTTCAAAGTCGACAAGCTCCCTTATGCGCTAAAGGATAAAAACCTGGATGAACTTGCCCAGGTAGACGGCTTGGGCAAGAGCACCTCGGGTAAAATATGGGAACTTCTGCAAAGCGGAAAGATCACCGATCTGGAGCAACTGCTGACGGATACCCCGGAGGGCGTAGTGGAAATGCTGTCGGTAAAAGGGATCGGGCCTAAAAAGGTACTCATCATCTGGAAGACGCTCGGCATTGAAAATATCGGGGAACTGTATTATGCCTGCAATGAAAACCGGCTGATAGAAGCCAAAGGCTTCGGTTTAAAAACCCAGGAAGAGATCAAGAAGGTCCTTGAGTTCCAGATGGCTTCGCATGGAAAATTCATTTATGCTCAGGCTGAACCGCTTGCCGCCAAGCTTTATGAAGATCTGGCTGTATGGCTCAACGGCATCAGTGGGGAGCCTCTGTTGGGTCTGGCTGGCGCTTTCAGGCGCTGTGCGGAGGTTATTGAGGAACTCGAACTGGTGATCGGCGTAAACGACCCGGCCGAACTGATAGCCAGGATGGATGAATTTGCGCCGCTGACGCTTGAGCTTGAACCGGACGGAACAATTACCGGGAAAACGCCTTTTGGCCTCAACGTCATACTTCACATTGTACCACGCAAGGAGTTCTACCTGGAATGGTTCCGGCATACAGGTAATGCGGCGCATGTTGAGGAGATTCTGGCTTTGGCTGGTTCCGGACCGTTTGATAGTGAGGAAGCTGTTTACCGAAGTGCAGGCCTGCCTTTTATAGAACCGGAGCTTCGCGAGGGCTTAGACGAACTTGACCTGGCCAGATCGGGCGACATGCGATCTTTGATTACGCTGCCGGAATTAAAGGGATGCCTGCACAATCATTCCACCTGGAGCGACGGCGTAAATACGCTTGAGGAAATGGCGCTGTACTCTCGCGATCATTTGCAACTCGAATATTTCGGTATCTGCGATCATTCCAGATCGGCCGTATACGCCAATGGACTCAATGAACTGCGTATTGATGCGCAGCACAGGGAAATTGATGCACTAAATGCTCAACTGGCGCCCTTCAGGATTTTCAAAGGAATCGAAAGCGATATATTGTCTGACGGTTCGCTCGACTATTCTGAAGATGTTCTTAAACGGTTCGACTTTGTAGTGGCCTCTGTGCACAGTAACCTGCGTATGGATAGCGACAAAGCCACTGCACGTTTGGTGAAGGCGGTAGAGAACCCTTATACGACTATACTGGGGCATCCTACCGGGCGATTGCTCCTTAGCCGAAAGGGTTATGACATCGACTACCGTAAGGTCATAGACGCCTGTGCGGCCAATGGCGTCGCCATAGAGATTAATTCCAATCCGCTGCGACTGGATCTGGACTGGCGGTGGCATCGCTATGCATTGCAGAAAGGGGTCATGCTTTCCATCAATCCAGATGCTCACCGTGCCGAAAAACTGAACGATATGCGCTATGGCGTATTGGTGGCCCGCAAAGGCGGCCTGCATGCCGGAGCGTGTCTTAACGCCTTATCGCGCGAGGAAATATCGCAATACTTCAATAATAAAAATTCCTAATGCTTACCTTTACCGGATGATTAGTGAGCTTTGCAATAAAATCTTTCAGGAGGTGATCGATGAGTATCACGTGTACGACCATATCGATAAGCCGATTGAAAATCCTTATCGGGTGGGTACATTGGAGCACTTGTTGTATCTGAAGTGCTGGATAGACACCGCGCAGTGGCATATGGAAGATGTAGTGCGCAACCCGGAAATTGATCCTGTAGAGGGGCTGCAGTGGAAACGCCGGATCGATGCCTCTAATCAGCAGCGGACGGATGTGGTTGAGTATATCGACAGCTATTTTCTGGAGGAATATAAAAGCGTGATACCAAAGCCAGACGCGAAGATCAATTCTGAGAGTCCCGCCTGGGTGGTAGACCGCCTCTCTATTCTGGCGCTGAAAGTCTATCACATGGAGGAGGAAACCCTCCGGACTGGTGTATCTGATGAACATATCGCAAGTTGCAAAGAGAAACTTGACATATTGCTGCTGCAGCGTGCCGACTTGTCGCTTAGTCTGGATGAGCTTCTTAGCGACATCGCTAACGGCGATAAGTACATGAAGGTATACCGGCAGATGAAAATGTATAACGACCCTAACTTAAATCCGGTGCTGTATAAAGCCAGGTAAGCATGGCCCGGAATCCAAAAATACTGGTTATCAGGCTTTCTGCGATGGGTGATGCTGCGATGGTAGCCCCGGTGCTCAAAGACTTTAAGGATAACTACCCTGGGGCTGAACTGGTCATGCTGAGCCGCTCCCTGCACAAGCCATTTTTCAGTTCAATTGAGGGGCTTACGTTTCATGACTTCCATGCCAAGGACCGGCACAAAGGGCTGTTGGGCATTTTCAGGCTATTCCTCGAGTTAAGGATGTACCGGGTGACTGCTGTAGCCGACCTGCATCAGAACATCAGAAGTACCTTACTAAGGATTTTATTTGCGCTCACGGGTGTAAAAGTCGCCGTGGTCGACAAAGGAAGAGCGGAAAAGAAACGTCTGACCAGAAAACGTCATAAAATACTGGCACCCTTAAAACCTACCGTAAACAGATACGCTGAGGTATTTGCGAAGCTGGGCTTCGCCTTTCAATTAAAGAACATACCAGTGCCTCGCAAGCGGGCTGCAGCGGCAGCCAAACGCATCGGCATTAGCCCCTTTGCTCAGCATCTTCAGAAAATTTATCCCCTGGATAAAATGTATCATGTCGTTTGCGCGCTTGCAGACATGGATCATGAAATCTTCGTTTTCGGGGGCACGCCGGAGGAAGCGGAAATCGCCGGCGACTGGTCAGGGCAACACCCGAACATCTCTTCAATGGTGAGAAAGATAACGCTGGAAGAGGAATTGGAGTTCATGAAGACCCTTGATCTTATGGTCAGCATGGACTCCTCAGGAATGCACCTGGCTTCACTGGCGGGTGTTCCCGTGGTATCTGTATGGGGCGCCACACATCCCTATGCGGGTTTTTTGGGGTACGGACAATCAATGGATGATGCCGTGCAGCTAGACCTGTATTGCCGTCCATGTTCGGTCTACGGCAACAAGCCCTGCTACCGCGGCGATTTGGCCTGCATGAACAATCTGCCTGAAAATGTTGTTATTGATAAAATAGTCAATAAATTAAAGCATGTCTAAAAACCTGTTATTGGTCAGGCACGGGAAGTCTGACTGGGGAAATGAATTTCTTTCGGACTTCGACCGGCCGTTAAACCCGCGTGGCCACGATAACGCGCCCATGATGGCAAGGCGTTTATTATCCAAGGGCTATATCCCGGACCTGATCGTAAGCAGTCCGGCGCTGAGAGCACTAAGTACAGCTAAGCATTTTGCACAGGTTTGGGAGATTCCATTCAGCAGCATTTTATTGAAGGAGGATATCTATGAAGCCAGCGTTCCGGCGCTCCTCAACGTCGTGAATGAGTTGGGAGAAGATTTCAGCAAGGTAGCGCTGTTCGGTCATAACCCCGGGCTCACCGATTTCGTGAACTACCTGACGGATGCAAACCTTTACAGCCTGCCTACCTGTGGCGTTGCGCAGATCAGCTTCCCGGCCGAGCAATGG
Organism: Pedobacter faecalis; assembly: GCF_030182585.1. Taxonomy (NCBI): domain Bacteria; kingdom Pseudomonadati; phylum Bacteroidota; class Sphingobacteriia; order Sphingobacteriales; family Sphingobacteriaceae; genus Pedobacter; species Pedobacter faecalis. Next base: position 1,148,706 of record NZ_JARXOW010000001.1, read on the forward strand.
GCGGAGATCAGCCGAAATAGCGGAAGCTTGGTGTTCGCAGATTATCCGAAGAATGAACTTGCCTAGTTAAAACTGTAAATGCTTAACGGTTAATCCGTTGTTAATTAGTTGCTTTATCGAATCTATCCCGATCTTCAAATGTGTCTCCACATACTTAGTCGTGATAGTGCTATCGCTCTCAGTGGTTTTAACACCCTCCGGTATCATGGGCTGATCGGAAACCAGCAACAGCGCCCCCGTGGGTATCTTGTTGGCAAATCCAGCGGTGAAGATTGTGGCTGTTTCCATATCCACAGCCATGGCCCGAAGCGTTTTCAGATATTTTTTGAACGCTTTATCATGCTCCCATACACGTCGGTTGGTGGTATAACAGGTTCCGGTCCAGTAATCTCTTGAGTGTTCACGGATGGTCGTCGATATCGCTTTCTGCAAAGCAAACGCAGGCAGTGCCGGTACCTCGGCAGGTAAATAATCATTGGATGTTCCCTCACCTCTTATTGCCGCGATCGGCAAGATCAGGTCGCCAAGCTGATTCTTCTTCTTCAACCCGCCGCATTTACCTAAAAACAATACCGCCTTTGGCGCTATTGCACTGAGCAAATCCATCATGGTAGCCGCAAGCGGGCTTCCCATCCCGAAGTTTATAATCGTAATGCCGTTGGCGGTGACGCTTTGCATCGGCTTATCCAGGCCCATAATAGGAGCATCGTCGTGCCACTCGGAAAATAGCTGCACGTACCGACTGAAGTTTGTAAGCAATATATAATTGCCAAACTGGTCCAGCGGTCTTCCGGTGTATCTCGGAAGCCAGTTCTTCACAATATCTTCCTTGGTTTTCAGTCCTTTCCTAACGGGAGATTCTACCTCGCGGACTTCCTTTACCTTCTTCTCTTTCTTCCCCTCACCCTCTTTCTTGATATCCAGTTCTTCATTCATAGCTGTTCAATTCATAGCGTAAAAAAAATCCCCGGTGTTTCCGGGGATTGTCATCAGGCAGCCTTCAATTTTTTGAAGTCAGCCTTCTCAAATTTTTCTACGGCGTAGTCCAGCGTAACAACCAGCTCGCTGACATGCTTTTCTGACGGAATTTCAAACATAGCGTCGAGCATGATGGCCTCGCATATCGACCTCAGCCCCCTGGCGCCGAGGTTATATTCCATCGCCTTATCCACAATGAAATCCAGAACCTCGTCCTCAAAAATCAGTTTCACGTTTTCAATGGCAAACAACTTTTCGTATTGCTTCACCAGTGAATTTTTAGGCTCTGTTAAGATGTTTCTCAGTGCCGCTTTATCCAAAGGATTCAAGTGAGTAAGCACAGGGATACGGCCAATAAGCTCCGGGATCAGTCCGAACGACTTCAGGTCTTGGGGCGTGATATACTTATACAAGTTATTCAAATCCAGTTCCTCTTCATCGCGGCGTACCTTATACCCTACGGCCTGTGTACGCAAACGGTTAGCTATCTTACGCTCAATGCCGTCAAACGCCCCCCCGCATATAAAAAGAATATTGTTGGTATTCACTGGGATCATCTTTTGGTCGGGATGCTTACGCCCGCCCTGCGGCGGCACATTAACAATTGTACCTTCAAGTATTTTAAGCAGGGCCTGCTGAACGCCCTCGCCAGATACATCCCTGGTAATTGAAGGATTATCGCTTTTACGGGCCACCTTATCTACCTCATCAATATACACGATACCGCGCTCGGCTGAAGTCACGTCATAATCAGCCGCCTGCAACAGCCTCGTCAGAATGCTCTCTACATCCTCGCCAACATATCCGGCCTCGGTAAGTACCGTTGCATCACAGATACAGAACGGAACATGCAGTATTTTGGCAATCGTTTTGGCCAAAAGCGTCTTACCGGTACCTGTTTCGCCAACCAGCATGATGTTCGACTTCTCAATCTCTACTTCATCTCCCTCATCTTTCTGGCTCAGTCGTTTATAGTGATTATACACCGCGACAGCCAATACCTTCTTCGCGTCGCTCTGACCAATAACATACTGATCCATATGCTCCTTGATTTCCTGCGGTTTCAGCAGCGTAATCGAAGAATCAAGCGGTTTGGTTTTCTTGCTTCCCATCTCCTGAACCAGGAGTTGGTTTGCCTGGGTTACACACTTGTCGCATATAAACGCATCGAGGCCTTCAATAAGCATTAAAGTATCTTGCTTACCTGATCCGCAAAACGAGCAACGGGATTCTTTGTTTTGTCTAGCCATTCTAATTAATCTTTCTTCGTACCGCCAAGCACTTCATCAATCATTCCAAAATCTTTCGCCTCTTCTGCTTTCATCCAGTAGTCGCGGTCCGATGCTTTCTCCACCCATTCATAAGTCTGACCTGAGTGCTTTGATATAATATCATACAATTCCTTTTTCAGTTTCAGCATTTCTCTCAGGTTGATCTCCATATCTGAAGCAACACCCTGCGCGCCACCGGAAGGCTGGTGGATCATTACCCTGGAATGCTGGAGTGCTGCACGCTTGCCCGCTGCTCCGGCTACCAGCAGAACGGCGCCCATAGAGGCTGCCATACCGGTACAAATCGTAGCCACATCAGGTGTAATGTACTGCATGGTATCATATATACCTAAACCTGCATAAACAGATCCACCCGGAGAATTGATGTAGATTTGAATATCGCGGTTGTTGTCTACCGACTGAAGAAATAGCAACTGCGCCTGGATAATATTAGCATTCTGATCGTAAATGGCATCTCCAAGGAATATAATGCGATCCATCATCAAACGTGAAAACACGTCCATCTGAGCCACATTAAGCTGGCGCTCCTCAATAATATAAGGCGTCATACTCTTTGGGCTATTATTTGTAGCCCCGATAAAGCGGTCCACGTTCAACCCGTTTATGCGATGATGTTTAACTGCGTATTTTCTGAATTCGTCTTTATCAATTTTCATAATTAACTATTTTATCAATTTTTAACCCCTGTTACTATAAGATTGTTTGCCCTATGCACCACCAAAGTAATCAAAACTAAATTGGTAATTTATTGTGGTATTGTAAAATTTAACTGATCCAACACAAACAAAGGCGGCCTGTTAAGCCGCCTTCTCCTGTTATTATTTTATATCACCTGCTTGCACAGGGACAAATGCTACTTTAATTCGGTGAACTTATTGTAAGTGATTTCTTCCTCATTAAGGGTAGCTACCGATTTGATGTATTCAAACACCTTGAGTGCTTTCACTTCATCGAAAATACGGTTTGCATTGTCTTTTTCTTTCAGGAAGTTGGCGGTGTACTGAGCCAATTGGTCTTCCGGCAATGGTGAAGGACTGTACATTCTGAACTGTGCATCAAGACGCTGTTTTGCGAGTGCAAATACGTCTTCATATTTAATCTCGATTTCGTTGTCCTTAATGATCTTGTTCTCGATCAGCGTCCACTTCAGGTTTTTAGCAAAGTCGTTATAACCTTCTTCCAGCTCCTCGTCGGTCAGCTTCTCATTCGTTGCCTTAAGCCATTTCCTTAAAAATGCATCAGGAAGTTCGATATTCACGCTCTCCATCAACTGGTTGTACATATCGTTCTGCAGTTTCCGGTCGGCATCCTGAGCAAACATGCTTTCAATCTCTTCAGTGATCTTAGCAGTAAATCCGGCCTCGTCGGTCACTGTACCTTCACCAAACAATTTATCAAAGAACTCCTGGTTCAGATCAGCTTCTTCAAGACGGTTCACATTTTTGACCGTCACGCGGAAATTAGACTTCACCTCTTTTGCATCTTCTTCCGAAATGTTCAGAAGCTTAGCAATGATAACCTCATCATTATTAAAAGCCTTTTGAACATCCAGCTCAACAACATCATCCTTTTTGAGACCTACAAGTGACTTCAGGATTTTCTTGTCAGTCACCTGGTCCAAACGGATAGAACCTGTATGGTTAATTCCACCTTCAAAAACTGAACCATCGGGAGAAAGCTGCGTTAGCTCCGAATAAAGCACGTCACCCTCTGCCGAAATTTCCGGATTTGTCATTTTGCCATAGCTTCTGCGGATATTCTTGATCCTGGCATCCAGCGTTTCCTGATCGGCCTTAACATTATACTTTTTAAACTGATTCTTGGAACTAACAGAGATATCTATCGAGGGAGCAAGGCCCAGCTCGTAATCAAATTCAAATTCATCTGTATAATCCCACTTAAACTCGCGCTCGTCATCCATTTTAGGAAGCGGCTGACCCAAAATCTCTACTTTATTATCTGTCAGGTGTTTATTGATGGTATCGCTTAACAGGGTATTGATCTCTTCTACAAGAATGCTCTTGCCGTACATCCTTTTAATATGCGAAGCAGGAACCATTCCCTTACGAAAACCTGGAAGGTTTGCCTTTTTAGCCTGCTCTTTGATCGCTTTGTCAACCTTCTCTGTGTAATCCTCAGGCGCAATCTTTATTTTAACAACTGCGTTCAGATCATCAATTTTTTCCTGTGTAATATTCATTTTGAATCAATATTTGTTTTGTCAAACTTAGCTCCGTACTCATCCTGCATCTAAACCAAAAGCAGCCCAAACGAGCTGCTTTTGATCAATGTGCGGAAGAAGGGACTCGAACCCCCACGCCGTGAAGCGCCAGATCCTAAGTCTGGTGCGGCTACCAATTACGCCACTTCCGCAGTTAGGATTATTTCGGACTGCAAAGATAGGTATTGGATTGAATTATCAAAACAGTTTTCGATTTATTTCAAGAATAATTTCAGGTAAAAAATCAGTCCCGGGCCATATAGACTATGAACCGGGACTTTAAATGCCTGAATGGCAAAAAATTACATACTTATGTTAGTTATGTGAGATTTGTCTCACGGAAATGCTGTTTTCTGTAGATCCAGTCACATAAATGGTATAAATCCTGTTTTCTGCCAGCGCGGTAATATCAAATGCGGCATTTACGTTGGTATTCTGACCTGCTGGAAATACCTGCAGCGACACCACACCAGGGTTTACCTCAATGTAATTGCTCGCATTATCGCGCGAAAGTCCGGCAATCAGCGTTGTACCTGCACTGGTTCTGATATCGATGGCCGAAGGCGCGGCATCACTCAGGTGAGCAAACCTAACTTTAACTTTCCCGCTTGTTGGGGCCGACCTGTCGTCTTTGTACACTTTAACCCTTGCAGCCTGACCATCGCCTGCCAGGAATACGGTGTAGTAAGCACCATTATCAAGATCCATCTGTGCACTGGCGTAATTAGAAGAAGATCCTTCATTTCTGAACTGCAACTGCAGATTGTTGCCTGAGTTCACCGAAATATAATCAGAAGCATTTCCGAAGGTCAATCCGCCCTGCACTACTGTTCTGCCGGCCAGGTAAAAGCCCTGTGCTGTAGACGCCGTAGAGGCATTCACTACCTTCACATTCGCTGATCCGGATTCGTCTATGTCATCTTTCTTACAAGATGACACCGTTGTTGCTAGCGCCAGTACTATGGCACCCATAAACATTCCTTTTGATAAAAATTTGTTTTTCATTGTCTTAAAGTTTTATTGATCATTTAACCCTCAACCAGGTAGATGGTTGCATTCAAGAACTCACAAAAAACACACCTTTTTTAACAATTTCTTAAACTTCGCTTACAATTAACATCAAACAATTGCTTGGTTTTCAGATACATACAACATAATAGCCGCCAACAAGCGTGAGGCCGAAAAGAAAAGAAAAAATGTACTTAAAACTATACAGAAGCTAATTCCTGCTGTAAATGAAAAAGATATTCCACCGCCTTAACCAGCCGGCTACCATACCAGGAAAACATCTCTCCGTCCACAAGCATTACTTTGGCATCAGGCAATGCGCGAGCTATCTCAAGCACGTGTTTCTCTTTAAAGGGATATGGCTCCGAAGATAAAAACACCAGATCAGGTTGTAAATCAGATAACTTTTCCAGCGTCACTTCCGGGTAACGCAGGTCCCTGATCACGTTAACGAAACCGTTCAGTCTAAGCAAATGGTCGATAAACGTATCCCGGGCAGCGGCCATATATGGATCCTTCCAGATCAGATAGGCCACACGTTTAATCGTTCCCCTTTGCTCCGCAAGTCTTTGCAGATCGTCAAATCCGGCACGTATAAGATGCGTCAGATAGCCTGCTTCGGGACTGCGGTTTACCATCGCGCCAATATCACGGATCATAGAAATTGCATCGCCGAGGGTATAAATATCACTCATCCATACCGGAAACTCCCGCTCCAGGAGTTCAATCTGATCTTGCTGGTTCTCCTCCTTGTTTCCAATGATCAGGTCTGGCTTCAGATCCCTGATCCGGTCCATATGAAGTGTTTTGGTACCCCCCACCTTTGTACGTGCGGCAAACTTATCGATTGGGTGGATACAAAATTTAGTCAGCCCAACCACCTCCTCGTTCAAACCCAGATCGAACAGCAGTTCAGTCTGCGACGGTACAAGCGAAACAATACGACGGGGCGGGAAGTTAATAGAAACCTCCCGCCCCATCTGATCCGTAAATAGCTGATGCATTACGTATTCGCCTTACTCGATCGTTGTACCGCTCGGAACAACAGCACCTTTTTTCACCACAACAATACCATCCTTAATGGTATAAAGTTCAAAGTCGCCATCCTCCAGATGGTCACCGCCTACAATCCGTACATCATCACCGATGCGGCTGTTTTTGTCGATAATCGCATTCTTAATAAAACACCTGTCGCCGATACCGATCATCGGAACACCGTTCGCCTTATCATCAGCAATTTCTTCCAGCGTCTGGTATTTATCGTTACCCATCACATAACAGCTTTCGATCTGCGTTTCCACGCCGATTCTTGCCCTGATGCCGATCACCGCATGTTTAATGCTCTCGGCCTGCAGGATACAACCCTCCGCAATGACGGTTTTATCGAGTGTTGTGCCCAGCAGTTTTGACGGAGGAAGCATACGCGCCCGGGTAAAGATGCTATGATTATGATCGAACAGGTTAAACTTCGGAATGTCGTCAGTCAGGCCCAGATTGGCCTCGAAGAACGAAGAAATATTACCTATGTCGGTCCAGTACCCCTCATACTGGAAGCTGAGCACATCGTACTCGTTCAGCAGGCGCGGAATGATCTCCTTCCCAAAATCCTTTTCCTCTTCATTTTCAGAGAAGATTCTGATCAGCAAATCCCTGTTAAAGATATAAATCCCCATAGAAGCAAGATAGTCCCTGCCCTCCGCCTGCATTTCCGGACCAGTGTCGGAGGCCCAGTCGACCAGCAACTCGGTTTTAGGTTTCTCTATGAAAGATGTAATGATGTTCTGCTCATTCGCCTTCAAGATACCGAAGCTTGGCGCATCTTTGGCGTTTACCGGTATGGTCGCCAGCGTCATCTCTACCCCGCTTTCAATATGTGCGTCTACCATCTCATTGAAATCCATCTGGTAGAGCTGGTCGCCCGAAAGGATCAACACGTATTCAAACTCGTGGTTCAGCAGGTGATGCATGGTTTGGCGCACCGCATCCGCAGTTCCCTGGAACCAGGTGGGATTATCCGGTGTCTGCTCTGCCGCAAGTATGTCTACAAAGGCCGTACTGAAATGACTGAAATGATAGGTATTCTTGATATGCTTATTGAGCGACGCAGAGTTGAACTGCGTGAGTACAAACATACGGTGTATGCCCGAGTTTAAGCAATTAGAGATCGGAATATCAACCAATCTGTATTTGCCTGCAATCGGCACTGCAGGCTTAGAGCGAGTTTGTGTAAGAGGAGCTAACCTTGAGCCCTGGCCCCCGCCAAGAATTACACCTAGAACTTTTTCAGTCATTAAATTTCCTATTAAATATGGTACAGATTAATATATTCCTGCGCAGCCTTGTCCCACGAGTGGTCCAGCTGCATCATAAACTTACGAATTTCTTTCATCTTCTTTTTATCACGATACAGATCCATCGCCCTTCCCATCGCATGGTTCACGTCCCACACACTGGTCTGATCGTGGCATATGCCAAAACCTTCGTCGCCTATGTCTATAATCGTGTCTTTCAAACCGCCAATTCTTCTCACAATAGGCACAGTACCGTAACGGAGCGCATACATCTGGTTCAGTCCGCAAGGCTCTACTCTGCTAGGCATCAGCAGAAAATCTGCTCCCGCGTACATTTGGTGTGATAACTGCTCATTGTAACCTATAAAAACGTTATAATGTCCCGGAAACACGCCCTTGAGTTCATTGAGCCTTCCTTCCACAGCAGGCTCTCCCGAGCCCAGCACCAATATATTCATTTCTGCACCATGCTCACGCAGCGCGTTATAGAAAATATCAGGTAAAAGATCTGCCCCTTTCTCACCTACCAGTCGACCAATAAAGGTAAACAGCGGCTTGTCCGGATCCAGGCTAAAAACATCGCATAAGGCCGCTTTGTTTGCTATTTTTCCACTTTCGATGGTGCGTAAATTATATTTTTTGGGGAGCATTGCATCCGTAGCAGGATTCCATACATCGGTATCAATTCCATTGAGTATTCCGGCCGACTTCCCGCGTTCTCTGGTAAGGAGGCTTTCCAGTCCGTTGGCCTGGTAACTGATCTCGTCCAGGTAGCTCGGCGACACCGTAGTAACCCTCCAGGCGCACTTGATTGCCGCAGCAAGCGGATTAATCGCCCCGTTCCAGTCGAGCATGCCCGACTTCCATAAATCAAATGCAGGAATATAACCTAAACGGTCCCAGCCAAACTGCCCCTGATACTGCGCGTTATGTATGGTAAGAATTGTAGGAATATGACTCAGACTGGCAAACTGCCGGCAGTAAGCCGTCATGAAAGGAATAAGACCGGTATGGTGATCGTGACAATGGATCACATCGGGCCGGTGCTTCCACTGCGCAATCCAGTCGAGCGCCGCTATCTGAAAAGCCAGGAACCGCTCCGTATCGTCGCCATACCCATAAACCCGGTCGCGGTTCATCAGTCCGTCTACCTGCACCAGAAACAGATCGAAGCCCAGTTTATTACTAACCTCCCGGAGTACCCTGGCCTGAAAATTACCAATGCCCACACGCACCCAGCCATTGTACACCACTTCAAATTCATTGTTGTGTAGAAAGCTGTTTTCATAGGCCGGCATCACCACCTTTGCTATATGTCCGAGCTTATTCTGGTATTTCGGCAGCGCCCCCACCACATCACCCAAACCGCCAACTTTAGCTACCGGGTAGCACTCCGCACTGAAGTGTATTATCTCCATAATCTGAGGTTTTAAAAATCACCTCAAATTAGGGATAAGAATACACAAAGCAAATAAATAATGGATGAATAATCGCGCTTAGTCGGCCGCCCGCCTAAACATCAGAGCTGCAACGGTTAAGTTCGTCCGGCTGTCTATCAAAATGGCCGCACCATTAGCCTTATTCTCATGATAAAGATCAAAAGGAAGGGCGTCCGCCGTCTTAATAAGCACCCGACCGATGTCATTCAGCTTAAATTCGTAGGCCGGCTGCTTGTCGAGCGTATTAATATCCACCCGGTAAATGATCTCTTTGATCTTGCATTTGGTGATCTTGCTGTTGTGCTGAAGCAGGTAAGTGATGCTATCATCGAGCGGACGCGTATCCATCCAGCAGATGTCGGCCTCAATCTCCTGCGTATGCTGAGGCAATTGTGCCGAATTGACCAGTACATCTCCCCTGCTGATGTCGATATCGTCTTGCAGATGCAGCGTTACCGATTGCCCCGCATGTGCGGTTTCGGGCGTCTGATCAAAGATCTCGATACGCTCTATCACCGAGCTGTAGCCTGAAGGAAGTACCGTCACGCGGTCGTTCACATGAAAAGCCCCGCTCAGTATCCGGCCTGCATAGCCCCTGTAGTCGTGCAGTTCTTCTGTCTGCGGACGAACAACCCATTGCACGGGCATCCTCGCCAAATCATTGTCGTCGGCCGATACATCCACGCTTTCCAGGAAATGAAGCAGGCTTCGTCCGTCGTACCAGGGCATATTCTCCGACTCATGAACAATATTATCGCCCTTCAGTGCGCTCACCGGAATAAAGTTCACATCCTTTAGTTTCAGTTCAGCGGCTAGCGACTGGTACTTTTCCCGGATTGCATTAAACACCGTTTCGCTGTAGCCCACCATGTCCATCTTATTTAAACATACCACCACATGCTCAATGCCCAGCAGCGACACCAGATAAGAGTGCCTGATGGTTTGCTCAACCACCCCATTCCGCGCGTCTATTAATATAATAGCCAGTTTGGCCGTAGAAGCACCGGTAACCATATTGCGCGTATACTGAATATGTCCGGGTGTATCCGCTATAATAAACTTCCTTTTGTCTGTCTGAAAGTACTTATAGGCTACGTCAATGGTAATTCCCTGTTCACGCTCAGCGCGCAGGCCATCGGTCAGTATCGCCAGATCAATCGAGCCGTCATCATTCTTGCGGTTGCTCGCCTGCAGCGCCTCCAGCTGGTCGGCCAAAATAGAGCCGGTATCGTATAATAACCTGCCGATGAGCGTACTCTTTCCGTCGTCGACACTCCCTGCAGTAAAAAACTTCAATATATTCATTAGAAATACCCTCCTTTCTTACGGTCTTCCATAGCAGCCTCCGATACCTTATCGTCCATACGGGCGCCGCGTTCACTTATTTTAGATGCGCTGATCTCAGCAATAATATCGTCCAGCTGGTCGGCCTCCGATTCCACCGCAGCCGTGCAACTCATGTCGCCCACCGTTCTGAATCTGACTTTCCTACGCTCCACCACATCTTCATGGTCCATATTTAAAAAAGGTGATGCGGCCATGAGCTGACCATTGCGGGTAATCACCTCACGCTCATGCGCAAAATAGATCGAAGGCAGCTCAATGCCCTCGCGTTTTATGTAGTTCCAAACATCAAGTTCCGTCCAGTTGCTGATCGGGAATACCCGCACATTCTCGCCCTTGTGGATTTTACCGTTATAGATGTTCCACAGCTCCGGGCGCTGGCGTTTAGGGTCCCACTGACCAAACTCGTCGCGCACCGAAAAAATGCGTTCTTTTGCCCTGGCCTTTTCCTCGTCGCGGCGTGCACCGCCAATACAGGCATCAAAACCATGCAGCGCAATCGTATCCAGCAAAGTTACCGTTTGCAGGGCATTGCGACTGGCATTCTTGCCGGTCTGCTCCACCACCTTGCCCTGATCTATAGACTCCTGCACATAACCCACGATCAGTCGCTCGCCAATACGCTCAATCATCTTGTCGCGATAAGCAATCGTTTCCTCAAAATTATGCCCGGTGTCTATATGCACCAGGGGAAATGGGAATTTTCCCGGCCTGAAAGCCTTTTCGGCCAGTCTCACCAGGGTGATAGAGTCCTTACCACCCGAAAAAAGCAGGGCAGGTTTCTCGAACTGGCCTGCCACCTCCCGGAGGATATGAATCGCTTCGGCCTCAAGCTCATCTAAATAATCTAAATTATATTTACTCATAAGTGTTCTGCAATTATGTTGTGGCATGTAAGCCGCATTCCTTTTTCGACTGGTCTTCCCACCACCAGCGGCCCGCCCTGAAATCTTCACCCTCAAGCACCGCGCGTGTACACGGCGCACATCCTATACTCGGAAAGCCCCTGTCGTGAAGGGTATTATATACAATATTGTGCTTCTTTATAAAGTCTTTTACCTCGTTGAGCGACCACTCGAAGAGCGGGTGATACTTCATCATCTGATTGCCTTCATCCCATTCCAGGTTACGCATGTCGTGGCGGTTGGGCGACTGTTCCGCACGTATTCCTGTTACCCATATTTTATGACCGCTCAGCGCGCGTTTCAGAGGTTCTATTTTCCTGATGTAACAGCATTCCTTTCTGTTCTCCACCGAGGTGTAGAAACTGCTAGGCCCTTTGGCGTCTACCATGCGCTGTAAAGCTGCGGCCTCCGGAAAATAGGCTTTGATAGGTTTGTTGTAGATTTCCAGTGTCCGGTTCCATACATAATAGGTCTCCGGAAACAGGCGCCCTGTCTCGAGCGTAAATACCTCGATCGGCAGATCGTTTGAAAAAATAAGATGTGTAATCACCTGATCTTCCCAACCAAAGCTTGTCGAGAAAACCACACGGCCCGGATACTGCTCTGTTAGGCGCCTTAACGCCGCCACCGGATCCATACCTGCAATCTGCCCTGATATCAGTTCCAACTGTTCATTCATTTCCCATCCCCCTTATTATGCGCCAAGACAGCAGTTATTTCGTTCAGCTGCCTAACCTTTTCATTAAAATCGCCTTTAAGCGTTTCTCTCAATGCACTCATTTGCTGAAGCGTGGTATCCAGTTCTGCCGGAATGCCTTCGTTCAGTACCTCTTTAAGTCTTTTTGCGATGGTGGGCGATTTCCCATTGGTGGAAATGGCCACCTTAAGATCACCCTTGCGCACCACCGAACCCAGATAGAAATCGCACAGATCAGGCTTATCCGCCACATTGATCAGCAAACGCCGTGATTTTGCAGAGGCTCTGATCAATACATTAAGCTCCGGATTGTTCGTTGCAGCCACCACCAGATCCGCCTCGTCCAGGTCGGCCGGCTCAAAACTTTTACATACCAGCGTCACCCTCGGATATTGCTCCGCCAATTCATATACCGCGTCAATAATCTCACGTGCCACCACCGTAACCCTTGCTTCAGCGCTGTTTTGTAAAATAGCGTTCAGCTTTTCCAGACCTACCGGTCCGCCGCCGATCAGCACCGTATGAAGCTCATTTAACTTAAGAAATACCGGGAATAACTGATTACCTTCCATCTTCGTTCATTTACATGCAAAATATCGATATATTTTGTCTTGCGGCAGTTAAATCTCCTCTTTTAAAGCCTCAAAGAAATCCCGTATGGGCTGAAAGGAAGGATGCAATGATACCACCTCACCAAAAACCAGCAAGGCCGGGGCCTCGATCTGCTTCTCTTCTACCACCTCCACAATCGTATCTACGATGCCTACGGCAAGCTTTTCGTTCTCTGTGGAACCGCTTTGAATAGCCGCTACCGGAAGTTTGCCTTTACCTTCATGCTGATACAATTTTACAATTTCCTTCAGCTTACCCAAACCCATCAGCACTACTACCGTAGCCTTAGAGCGCGCCGCCTCGTACAGGTCGTTCGACAACTTGCCGGAGGCCGTAGTACCTGTAACCACCCAGAAACTCTCGGCCAGACCGCGATGTGTTACCGGGATCTGCTGCAATCCCGGAACCGAGATAGAACTCGATAAACCAGGAATAACCGATGCCGGAATACTATAATCGGCCGCATAGTCCAGTTCTTCGTAGCCCCGGCCAAACACAAAAGGATCACCGCCTTTTAAGCGAACCACATGTCCGTAATTCAGTGCGTAGTCGACCATCAGTTTATTGATCGCCTCCTGCCCGAACGAATGCTCGCCCGATCTTTTACCTACATATACTTTAATAGCCCCAGGCTTTGCGTAATCGAGCAAAACCTCGTTCACCAAAGCATCGTACAGGATTACGTCGGCCGATTTCAATGCATTCACCGCTTTAAGCGTGATCAGTTCCGGATCGCCGGGACCCGCGCCAACCAGCGTAATACGCGGCTCTTTTATATTTGTTTCTTTTACTGCGCTCATACCAGTTGCCCTCCACGTTTTGCTTTAACTACCTGCAGAAACTCTTCCACTGAAGCCAGATAGGCCGTGGCAAATTCCTGAGAAGGTTCGTTCTTATTGATTTGCAGCACCAGGTCGTTAAACGAACCCGTCAAAGGAATTTCTCCGGTCTGCACATAATGATTCTCAAATTCCCTGATCACACCGATCTGGGTACTGCTGTTTACCCCCTTATCCAGAAGCAAGGCTTTCGCCGCGCTCACATAAACCGCATAGGTATGGTATATCGCATCAGCCCATGCACCCGCATCATAAGACGCCCGTGCCCAGCCAAGCTTTTCTTCCGACTCAAGCAGCAGGGTAGCCACCAGGTCTATCACCACACCGGCACATTCGCCCACCCCTATAGCGGTCTCAAACGTTTCTTCATGGCCCCAGTCTACATACTCCTCATCCACCAGGTTGGTCAGATCGGCCAGCGGCTTCAGCAACTGGTAAAAGTGGTCCTTCGTTTTGCGGTCGTAATACTGATGGAAGCTTTCTCCCTCACCCGAGTTTGCCGCGAAGTCATTCAGGATCATCCGCAGCACACCGGTAGCACGCTTAGATGGCGCTTTAATTACCCGTTCCGCTACACGGCCTTCGCCATTGCCGATCGTTCCGCCGCCAAGCATCACCTGTACTGCAGGAACCACCTTGCCATTCGCCTTCAGCGAACTGCCGTGGAAGCCAATATGCGCCAGACCGTGTTGTCCGCAGGAATTCATACACCCGCTTATTTTAATTTTCAGATCCTTATCATACACCAGTTCCGGATACTCTTCATAGATCACCTCCTCGAGGGCTACCGACAAAGACATACTGTTGGATATCCCGAGGTTACAGGTGTCGGTACCGGGACAAGTGGTTACATCGGCTACACTATCGAAGCCCGGCCGGGCCATACCCAAGGCAGACAATTCCTGATACAATGCAGGCAGCGCCCCTTCCGGCACAAACTTCAGCAGCAAGCCCTGGTTTTGCGTAATCCGCAGCTCGTCGGCCACAAATGACCTTACCGCCGATACAAACGCCCTGGCTAGATCTGTTTTAATATCGCCTTTAGCCACTTTGATGTAGACACCGAAGTACCCGTCCTGCTTTTGTGCAACAACGTTGGTTGCCCGCCAGTGCTTGTATTCAACCGTGTCGGCCACCTCCAATTGCGGATAATCCTGCAATTGCGGCGGCTCTGGTTGCAGCACCTTGTTGCGGTCGACCACAAACGACTTTACCTTGTTTGCGGTACGCTCTTCTTCAACCAGGCGAAGCACCTCTTCCAAACCCAGCTTCTGCACCAGGTATTTCAGTCGAGCCTTATTCCTGTTGTTGCGCTCACCGTAACGGTCGAACACCCGTAACAGCGCTTCGGCATAAGGAATGATCTGATCTTCGGGCAAAAAGTCGTGCACTATGCTGGCTAGGAAGGGCTGCGCCCCTAAACCTCCGCCCAGCATGACCTTAAAACCACGCTCGCCCTCCGCATTGATCTTAGGTATAAAACCCAGATCGTGTATATAACTAAAAGCGGTATCGCGGTCATCAGAGGAAAACGAAAACTTGATCTTCCGTCCCATTTCCTGACAAATCGGATTGCGCAGGAAATAAGCAAAGAACGCATGTGCATAAGGCGATACATCGAAAGGCTCATTCGGGTTAATGCCCGCATCAGGCGATGAAGTCACATTCCTGACTGTATTGCCGCAGGCCTCACGCAGGGTAATGTCATCCTGTTCCAGCTCCTGCCACAACTGCGGCGTACGATCCAGGCTTACATAATGAATCTGAATATCCTGACGCGTGGTTAAATGCAGGTTGCCGCTTCCGTATTCGTCGGCCACATCGGCTATACGCAGAAGCTGCTTAAAAGTAACCTTCCCGAAAGGAAGCTTGATCCGCACCATCTGCACACCCGGCTGACGTTGTCCGTATACGCCCCTGGCCAAACGCAGGCTTCTGAATTTCTCCTCATGGATGGTACCCTCCCGAAAAGCCCTGATCTTTTTTTCAAGATCAATAATATCTTTTTCGACGACCGGATTTTCCAGTTCTGTCCTAAAACTTTGCATTGCTAAACTCTTTTAATTTGGTGCAATTGCCGAAGCAACAACAGCAAATATATAAAGTATAGGGATTTAGTAGTATATTTAGTTTGTAATATATATGTAATATGTTGTAAATTAGCATGTTAATTTCTTATCGAGAATTGATCTATCTCAAGGATCAGCGCCGGGCCAAGTTGGGCATTTGCGGCCACCAAGAAGCTAGTGAGTCCGCCATGAGTCCGCCATGAGTCCGGGGTGAGTCCGCCTTTTCCCTGAAAAAAGGCGGACTCATGACGGTAGCACTGTGCAAGCACTGTGCATTCATGCCGAACCTGGTATCTACTGTGTGGCTACTTGCTTAGTTCAGCAAAGTACTTATGAAACAGGGGAAGGGTTTCAATCCCTTTGTAGTAATTGTAAACGTCGTATTTTTCGTTTGGTGAGTGAAGTGCATCGCTGTCGAGGCCAAAACCGAACAACACAGACTTAATACCCAATGCGCTTTCAAACAAGGCCACAATGGGAATGCTCCCTCCACCCCTTGTTGGAATCGGGGCTTTACCAAATGAATCTACAATAGCCTGCTCGGCCGCACGATAAGCCACGCTGTCGGTCGGCGTAACCACCGGCTCACCTCCATGGTGCGCTGTGACCTTCACCTTTACATTATCAGGCGCGATGCTTTCGAAATGCTTTGCAAAGATCTCCGATATTTCCTCTGAACTCTGGTTAGGTACCAGGCGCATGGAGATTTTAGCGTTTGCTTTAGAAGGAAGCACCGTTTTTGCGCCCTCGCCGATATATCCGCTCCAGATCCCATTTACTTCCAGTGTAGGTCGGGTGCCGGTCCGCTCCAGGGTAGAGTAACCTTTTTCACCCCACTCCGCGTTGATATCAAGATCCTTTTTATACTCTTCCAGGTCAAACGGCGCGGCATTTAAGGCCTTCTTTTCTTCTTCTGTCAGGTCGACCACCTTATCGTAAAACGCCGGTATAGTGATATGGTTGTTTTCGTCGTGCAGCGAAGCGATCATTTTGCAAAGGATGGTGGCCGGGTTGGCTACAGCGCCACCGTAAACCCCCGAGTGCAGGTCGCGGTTAGGCCCGGTTACCTCAACTTCCATGTAGGCGAGTCCGCGCAGGCCCGTTTCAATGGATGGATTTTCCATACTGATCATGGAGGTATCTGAGATCAGCACTACATCAGCTTTCAGCCGTTCTTTGTTGTTATTAACAAAAATGCCAAGGTTGGCCGACCCGACTTCCTCTTCACCTTCGATCATGAACTTTACGTTGCAGGCCAGGGTATTGGTCTGCATCATCAGTTCAAACGCCTTTACATGCATATAAAACTGTCCTTTATCATCGCAGGCACCACGTGCATAGATCTTGCCGTCGCGCAGCGTAGGCTCAAAAGGAGGTGTCTTCCAAAGTTCCAGCGGATCCGGCGGCTGTACATCGTAATGACCGTACACGAGCACTGTAGGCAGGCTAGGGTCAATGATTTTCTCGCCATACACGATGGGATAACCGGCGGTAGGGCAAACCTCTACCTGCTCTGCTCCTGCTTCGCGGAGTTTAGCGGCCACATATTCTGCCGTTTTCAGCACATCGTCTTTATACTTTGGGTCGGCACTTACCGAAGGAAAACGAAGCAACTCAAACAGTTCGTCGAGAAAGCGCTGTTTGTTTTCCGCTACATATTTTTTAATCTCTTGCATAATAATAAGTTATCTAGTTAGAACCAAGGATGTAATCCGCGGCTAAACTAGAAAAATTTCATTAGTTGCCGGTAGCGCGAACGTATATTTTTCAATTCCCAGACCTAAGCTTAAGCCTGTTCCTTATTGTTGCGGTACTTGAACTTGAGAATCAGCATGGCGATGTTTAGTGCGAGCGATAAAAAGTTGGTTGAGATGATGGGTATGTCGGACTTATCGAACCCGTAGTAGATCCAGAGACTGTTTCCGGTCATCATGACAATAAACATAAACACGGCCACATCGTTAGCCTGCTTGGTTTTAAAGGTTTTGATAAGTTGAGGCAATATTGATGAAGAGGTACATATCCCCGCTACCAGGCCCAGTATCTGAATAAAATCCATATATCTTTTTCTCATACTACATACAAGAGGAAGAATAGTTTATCAAAAAAGACTTATTCCGGCAGGGGAAACTACCTGTTTAATTCTGCCTCCTCTCCTTTTGAAACAAGCCTTAAAACATGTAACTTTGCAAGCCCCCGTAGAAAATACCGGGCAAAATCGCATATTAAACAGCAGAACGTATTTTGGATTATTTAGCAGGCTTAAACCCCCAACAGCGCGCCGCAGTAGAGAATACCGAAGGGCCGTCGATGATCGTGGCTGGTGCCGGATCGGGTAAAACCCGGGTGATTACCTATCGGGTAGCTCACTTAATACAGAAGGGCGTCGATCCTTTCAATATTCTTGTGCTTACTTTTACGAATAAAGCGGCCAAGGAAATGCGCGAGCGTATCATGAAGGTGGTGGGTAATGAAGCTAAAAACATCTGGATGGGCACTTTCCACTCTGTATTTGCAAAGATTTTGCGGGTAGAGGCTGAGAAGATCGGCTATCCTTCCAATTTTACAATTTATGACACGGACGACAGCAAGAGCCTGATCCGCTCCATTTTGAGGGAGATGCAGCTTGACGATAAGCTGTACAATGCCAATTTTGTGTACAACAGGATTTCGTCTGCAAAGAACAATTTGATTTCGTATACAGAATACCTCGAAAACCCGGAGATACAGGCAGAGGACGTGAGCAATAAACGGCCCCTGCTGGGTGTGATTTACGAGACTTACACAAAACGCTGCTTTAAAGCCGGGGCAATGGACTTTGACGATCTCTTGTTTAAAACCAATGTGCTGCTTAAAACGCATCCGGACGTATTAAATAAATACCAGCATAAATTCCGCTACCTGATGGTCGATGAGTATCAGGATACCAACTTTTCGCAGTACACGATTGTGAAAAAGCTGGCGGCGGTTTACCAGAACATCTGTGTGGTGGGCGATGATGCGCAGAGTATCTATGCCTTTCGGGGTGCCAACATCCAGAACATCCTCAATTTTGAGCGGGATTATCCTGAGCTTCAGGTGTACAAACTGGAACAGAATTACCGGTCGACACAAAACATCGTTGAAGTGGCGAACAGCATCATTGCCAACAACAAGAACCAACTGGAAAAGAACGTGTTTTCGGAGAATGAGGCGGGCGACCGCATTAAGGTGCAGCGTGCTTTTACCGATAACGAGGAGGGAAAGCTGGTGGCCGAAGCCATTGTACAGGAGCGTTCGTTGAAGGGTTACAACTACCAGGACTTTGCCATCCTGTACCGTACCAACGCGCAATCGAGGGCGATGGAAGAAGCTTTGCGTAAGCTGAACGTGCCTTACAAGATCTATGGCGGCTTGTCGTTTTATCAGCGTAAGGAGATTAAGGACCTGATCGCTTATTTCAGGCTAACCTTTAATCCGGCCGATGAGGAGGCGATCAAGCGTGTGATCAATTATCCGAGGCGGGGTTTGGGTGATACCACGGTAGAGAAAATCATCGTTGCGGCTGACAAGCACAACATCACGATGTGGCAGGTCATCTGCAACCCTCAGGCTTATATTGAAGGACGTATCGCAAGTCAGCTGAATGACTTTGCGATGCTGATTCAGAGCTTTGCGGCCGAATCTAAGAAACTGGATGCTTATGAGACTGCGCTTTATATCGCACAGCATTCGGGTATGCTGAAAGAACTGCACACGGACGACAGTATTGAGGGCCGCGCGCGCTATGAAAACATCCAGGAATTGCTGAACGGAGTAAAGGAATTTGCGGAGCGCGAAGATATTGAAGACCGCAGCCTGGCCGTGTTTATGCAGGATATCGCGCTGCTTACGAACGACGACCGTGAAAACGACAAGGAAAAGGATACGGTGTCGATGATGACAATACACTCGGCCAAAGGTCTGGAGTTTAAAAATGTATTCGTGGTTGGCCTCGAGGAGAATCTTTTCCCTTCGCAAATGAGTTTGAATTCGCGGAGCGATCTGGAAGAGGAGCGGCGACTGTTTTATGTGGCCATTACCCGTGCGGAGAAAAAACTTACGCTGACTTACGCTACATCAAGGTACCGCTGGGGAACGCTAACCAGTTGCGAACCAAGCCGGTTCATCAACGAGATTAGTCCGAGATACCTCGAAATTGAGGTCGTCAAACCTTCGAAAAGTGTACTGGGTGCAGATAGTTTTGACTCGGAGCGTAAGAGCTGGAGCCAGCAGCGCGATTCGTTTTCAAAACCTAAACCGGCAGCTTCGGCTGGGACGGCAGGCGGCGCACCCAAACCTAAGACAACGAGTTTGCTTCCTAAAGCGCATGTTCCAACACCGGGCTTTGCACCGGATGCGGCGGGCGACTTCCAGAACGGCATGGATGTTGAACATGAGAAGTTTGGTTTTGGAAAAATTGTGAATTTGGAGGGCAGTTTGCCCGATGTAAAGGCTACGGTATTTTTCCAGGGACTGGGCAACAAACAGCTATTGTTAAAATTTGCTAAATTGCGAATTGTTAAATAACATCTATCAGAGATAAAGAGTACATGAATTTCGATTATAATACTACTAGAAACGAGCTCATTCTGGCCGAATACGGCCGGAACGTGCAAAATATGGTTAAGTACATTATTGAGCTTGAGGACCGTGAAGAGCGGAACAGATATGCTCAGGCGGTGATTGACCTGATGGGCTTCCTGAATCCGCATCTTCGTGATGTGGCCGACTTCAAGCATAAATTATGGGATCACCTGCACATCATATCAGGCTATAAAATTGATGTGGACAGTCCCTACCCAAAGCCTACGCCTGAAGCTGCGCTGGTTAAACCAAAACATATCGGCTATCCGCAAAAAAGGATCCGTTATAAGCACTACGGCAAAACCGTGGAAGTGCTGATCGAAAAAGCACAAGCAATTGAAGATGAAGAGGCTAAAGCAGCAATGGTGCATAATATTGCCAACTTCATGAAGATGTCGTACGTGACCTGGAACAAAGACACGGTGGCCGATGAAACGATCCTTAAGAACCTGAATGAATTGTCGGAAGGCCAGCTGAAGCTTGCCGACAATATTAACCTTGCCAAAGTGGAAGTTAAGCCGGTACAAGCACGTCCGCAAAACAACAGCAAGCAGGGCAAAAACAAGAACAAGCAGAACAACAACAATAACAAGAAGCACAATAACGGTAAGCAAAGACACTAATGAACGCATTTGAAATTATCGGCGGAAAGAAGCTGAAGGGCGAAATCCATCCTCAGGGTGCTAAAAACGAGGCGCTTCAGATCATTGCAGCCGTTTTGCTGACCGATCAGAAGGTTACCATAAGCAATATCCCCGACATTAAGGACGTAAACAAGCTGATTGAACTGCTTGGCGACCTGGGTGTACTGGTAGAACGCTTATCGAAGGATACTTACACGTTTGAAGCTAAAGACATCAATCTGGACTATTTCTTGTCTGACTCTTTTAAAGCAAAAGGCGGCGGCTTAAGAGGTTCTATAATGATTGTTGGTCCGCTTCTGGGACGTTTTGGAAAAGCGGCCATTCCGAAACCGGGTGGCGACAAGATAGGACGACGCAGACTGGACACGCATTTCCTGGGCTTCGAGAAACTTGGGGCCAAGTTTGTGTACGATACCAAGAAGGAGTTCTTTAATGTAGATGCAACAAATCTGAGAGGAGCTTATATCCTTTTAGATGAGGCATCTGTAACCGGTACGGCCAACATTGTGATGGCTGCTGTACTGGCCAAGGGAACAACGACCATTTATAATGCGGCCTGCGAGCCTTACCTGCAGCAGTTGTGCAAGATGCTGAACCGTATGGGCGCTAAAATTAGTGGCGTGGGCTCTAACCTCCTCACCATTGAAGGTGTTGAGAAACTGGGGGGTACCGAGCACCGTATGCTTCCGGATATGATTGAGATAGGTTCATTCATTGGTCTGGCGGCTATGACAGAATCTGAGATCACGATCAAGAATGTCTGCTATCAGGAGCTTGGTGTTATTCCGGATGTATTTAAAAAGCTGGGAATCAAGTTTGAACTGCGTGGCGACGACATCTATATCCCTTCTCAGAAAAACTACGTCATTGAGTCATTCATCGATGGTTCTATGCTGACCATTGCTGATGCGCCATGGCCGGGTTTTACACCAGACTTGCTTAGCATTGTATTGGTAGTGGCTACCCAGGCACGCGGAAATGTGCTGATCCATCAGAAAATGTTTGAGAGCCGTTTGTTCTTTGTGGATAAGCTGATAGATATGGGTGCACAGATCATTCTTTGCGACCCGCACCGTGCTACGGTAAACGGAATTGATAAGAAATACAAACTAAGGGGCATCAGCATGACCTCTCCGGATATACGGGCGGGTGTATCACTGCTCATTGCTGCACTTTCGGCCGAAGGCAAATCGACCATCTTTAATATAGAACAGATTGAAAGGGGTTATCAGGATATTGACATCCGTTTGCGGGCACTCGGTGCACAGATAAAACGGGTAGAAGCCAACGCACCCGGACATTAAACAAAAAGCCCCGTAAGGGGCTTTTCTGGTTTTAGTTATTAGGTGTTTTTGTCTCGGTTCTCTAATTATCCCGATATCGCATTGATGATATCGTATTGTGTAATGATTTCGATCCTGCCCTGCTCATCTTCTACCAGCACAGCACTGTTGTCCTTATTGATAAGCCCTGAAATTCGGTCGATAGAGGTATTCAGATCTACAAAGGGGAAACCTGCGGTCATGATTTCAGCTACTTTGGCCGATTTAAGCGAGGGATTTTCCATGAGGACCCGCAATATATCGCGCTCTTCCAGCTTGCCTACCACCATGTCTTTTTGCGTAACAGGTATCTGCGATATATTGAGCGTATGCATGGTATTGATTGCCTCCTGCACGGTCTGTTCACAGTCGACCATAACCAGTTCAGGGTTACTTTTCTTGGAAAGAATAGAACGGGCGGTAAGTTTTTCATCCTTTAAAAAGCCACGCTCACGCAGCCAGTCTTCGTTATACATCTTACCCATATAACGGCTGCCATGATCGTGAAAGATGATGACAACTACGTCTTCCGGCTTAAGTTTATCTTTCAGCTGCAGCAAACCGGCCAGGGCGGCGCCTGCTGAGTTACCCACAAAAATGCCTTCTTTGCGCGCAATTTCACGGGTCATAAGCGCTGCGTCCTTATCCGTAACCTTCTCAAACAGATCTATAACATCAAAATCCACATTCTTGGGCAGGAAGTCCTCTCCTATACCTTCTGTGATATACGGATAGATTTCGTTTTTATCCATAATACCGGTCTCCTTGTATTTTTTGAATACGGAACCGTAGGTATCGATACCCCAAACGCGGATGTTAGGATTTTGTTCCTTAAGGTATTTGCCTGCTCCAGATATGGTCCCTCCTGTACCCACGCCAACCACCAGGTGAGTGATCTTACCTTCAGTCTGCGCCCATATTTCAGGACCAGTCTGCTCGTAGTGCGCCTGCGAATTGGCAAGGTTGTCGTATTGGTTTGGCTTCCAGGAGTTCGGGACTTCACGCTCGAGCCGCGAGGATACAGAGTAATAGGAACGCGGATCTTCGGGTTCAACATTGGTGGGGCAGACAATAACCTCCGCACCAAAAGCCCGAAGTGCATCAACCTTTTCCTTCGATTGTTTATCTGTTGTGGTAAAAATACACTTATACCCTTTGATAATAGCCGCCATGGCCAGGCCCATACCGGTATTTCCCGATGTACCTTCAATGATGGTACCGCCGGGTTTAAGCTTGCCACTCTTCTCGGCCTCCTCAATCATCTTGACCGCCATTCTGTCCTTAATTGAGTTACCGGGATTGGTGGTCTCAATCTTAGCAAGGATGGTGCCTGGTACACCTTTAGTAATAGAATTGAGCTTCACAAGTGGCGTATTGCCGATCGTCTCCAATATATTATTGTACCACATGGCACAAAAGTACAAATATTATTTTATACTACTTATTCTCTAGATTTAAACAATCAACAATTTTATCCACATCCGGTCAACCCGCGAGTTGATACAAACTCCCAGGCAAAGCAATCAGAAACCCCTGAATCTCTAGGTTGAGCAAATGCATAGCGAGCTGACTTTGCGGAATACCGGAACGTACGGCAAGCTCATCGACCCGCGCCGGCCCGGCCCGAAGCACGTCTACCACCCGCTGCTCTTCATGAGAAAGTCCGACAGGCAACTGTATTTGTAGCGCAGCTGCGTGTACCTGCTCCTTCTCCCAGCCCATGTAATATGGAATGTCTTGCGCATGTGTGATCAGTCCCGCCCGGTTCGTTTTGATCAGGAAATTGCATCCCTCAGAACTTTTATCGCCCGTACGCCCTGGAAAAGCGAACACATCCCTGCTATAAGAGCTTGCAATATCTGCGGTGATCAGCGCGCCGCCTTTCGCAATGGCTTCTACAACGATGGTAGCATCGGCAAGTCCGGCAATAATGCGGTTGCGTTTAGGGAAGTTCTTCTTGTCGGGCGCAGTATTTAACGGAAACTCTGTAAGCAGGCCACCTTCGGAAACCATTTGCCGGGCAACAGGAAGGTGCGCAGGCGGATAAATACGGTCGAGCCCATGCGCCAGCACCCCTACGGTGGGAATATTGAAGTTCAGACTCTCCTTATGTGCCGCAATATCGATGCCGTATGCCATCCCGCTAACAATAGTGACCCCATAAGGTTCAAGCGTTTCGGCAAGGTGTCGACAAAGCTGCCGGCCGTATTCAGTGGCACGGCGGGTACCGACCACACTGATGATCCGCTGGCGGTTCAGATCGGCACCGCCCTTATAATAGAGTACCATTGGTGCGTCGTAACAATGCCTTAGCCGATGAGGATAGTCGTCGTCGGTATAAAAAAGCACCTTCACCTGATGCTTTTCAATAAAATGTAATTGCTCCTCCGCACGCCTCAGTGCATCGGTTTTTATTATGTTACCCGCCGTTACCTTGCCTATCCCGGGGATTTCCATTAATGCACCTAAAGAGGCGCTAAATACTGCTTCGGCGGAGCCAAAATGTTCAACAAGTTGCTTTGCATGGACATGCCCTACCGAGTCGATCAAGGTAAGCGCAATTTTGTGGATTAAACTCATAGGCTAAGTTATTCAAAACGTCAGGTTGCAAACAACTCCCCTGTTCTACATCATTAAAAACCAACAAAATAAAATAAACTATAAAAATAGTTTGCAAACTATTTTTATAGTTGTAACTTAGGAAAACAAAAAGGATATTTAGATGCTAAGAGAACTAACAAAAGCAGAAGAACAGGTGATGCTTATCCTATGGGAGATCGGGGAAGGTCTAGTAAAAGACGTGATAGATCGTATGCCATCGCCCAAGCCTGCTTACAATACGGTGTCGACCGTAGTACGGGTGCTGGAAGGCAAGGGCTTCCTGGACCATAAGGCAGTTGGCAATACCCATATCTATTTCCCGGTGGTATCTGAAGACCAGTACAAGCATTTCGCGCTGGACAAAGTAATGAACAATTACTTCGAGAACTCTTATCAGAGCCTGGTCTCCTTTCTAGTGAACGAGAAGAAAATGGACATTGATGAGCTTGACGAACTCATCAAGCTTGCAGATAAACTTAAAAACGAGAGGTCATGAACTGGGTCTATTATTTATTGGAGGCGAACGTCTATCTGGCCATATTTTATGGGTTCTACAGGTTAATATTGGCTAGGGAGACTTTCTATACCTTAAGCCGTTTCTTCCTTCTCGCCAGCGTAGCAGCGGCTTTTATACTGCCTCTCTTACAGGTCAGTTACCTGCGCGCCTTGTCGGAACCTTTGGACCAACAAACATTTGTTCTGCAGACGCCGGAATTGACAAATGTCGTAGTACAAAACCAGGAGGGGCTTGACTGGAGCCTGATATTGTTTGTTGCCTATGGCCTGGTCAGTATATTCTTTCTGTCGCGACTGGCCCGTTCGGTTTTCCAAATTATAAGTATATACAGACGCGCTCGCTGGCATGACCATAATGGTGTCCGTTACCTCGGCTCACCTCAATCCGGCCTGGCATTTTCCTTCTTTGGCCTGCTTTTCATGGATCCAAATGCTGATCAGAAAGATGTGATCATAGGTCATGAGCTAACTCATATAAAACAAGGACACAGCCTAGATATCATGTTACTTGAATTGGTTCACGCGTTGAACTGGTTTAATCCGGTAACATGGACAATGAGGCGCAATATAAAACTCATTCATGAATACATTGCAGACGAAGCAACGATCGGCGGAAGCGTAACCAAACATTACTATGCGATGTTCTTAATCCAGAATTCGATACAATCTGGTGTCGGACAACTGGCCAACCAGGTATTCAATCAATCTATACTAAAACCAAGAATCATGATGTTAAACAAGAAAAAGTCGGCAGGACGGATCAGATTCCGCCTCCTGTTCCTTCTCCCGCTCATCGGTATAATGCCTTGCGTTTCGACGTTAGGCTTTACCAAAGACTACGCATTCGTTGACCTCTATGCCAAAAAGCACCCACCCTTCTTGTCTGTTACACCTCAGGAACCAAAACAAGGAAAACCTCAGGAACCAAAAATGGAAAAGAGAAATCGCTTCATCATCGAAAGCAGGTACAATCCGCAGACAGGCAACAATAGTCCCATTAAACTGATCGTGATAAACGGCAAAGTATCGAAGGCTGAGAATATCCGGTCTGTGGAGGGCTATGACCGGCTCGTACAGCTCAATGGTAGCGAAGCCACGGCAAAATACGGTAAACGTGCTGCAAAAGGCGCATTGGAATTTGAGGGTAAAAACACCAGGTTATCTGTCACTTTTCCACCACCAGCCCAGATCAAAAAACCAGGCGTTCCTCCAACTCCGCCGTTAGTGAAAAAACAGTATAAACGAAAAGCGGTTAAATTTCCGCCGCCTTCCATCAAATCAATGAGCCAGTATGATGAAAAGACAAAAGATGAAATGGAATTGGGCCCAAATCCCATCTATGTAAATAATGGGGAAGTTGTAACAATACCGGCCGGTAAGAAATTTCGCTTTGAAGCCCAATCTGTTTCCATACATCCGAAGAACACAGACAAGTTAATTGAATTCTATGGGGAACAAGCCAGGGACGGGGTTATCGAACTCAAAAAGGGCAAAATTATTATGGAATAAAAATTACTGTGGGATATAAACCACGTATTTAGTCTCGAAAAATTCTTCTTCGAAATAGTAAGAAAGCGGATACAATTCCGCTTTCAGGCGTGATTCAGCAATCTCTTCTGTAAGATCACCCCCTTTAAGATACAGGACTCCGTTCGGGATAGCATGGGTTGATGCTTTCTTGAATTTACCTTTCACCCATGGATAAAAATCGATAAGCCGGGTAACCGCACGGGATACGACAAAATCGAACTGCCCTTCTACCTGCTCGGCCCGCAGGTGACTGGCCTGGACGTTTTTAAGGCTTAAAGCCTCGGCGACTTCTTTAACCACCTTGATCTTCTTGCCTATGGAATCGACCAGATGAAACTGCGTTTCAGGAAACAAGATAGCAAGAGGAATGCCTGGAAAACCTCCACCGGTACCTACGTCGAGAACCCTTGCTCCGGCATTAAAACTGCAGAATTTGGCTATACCCAGGGAGTGAAGCACATGCCGCGTGTATAACTCATCGATATCCTTTCTGGAAATTACATTGATCTGGGCATTCCAATGGTTGTACAGTTCAAATAACTGACCAAACTGATCAATCTGTCCCACACTGAGGTCTTTGAAATACTTTTGTATGATTGCTGCGCTTATTTCCACTGTACTTTTTTGACAAATATAGACACTACGGCATTAAACACTAGAAAAATGAAGAGCAGGAGATCCAGGAGCGGAAACCACCAGCGCAGGCCGGCGTAATTCAGCTTACGAAGCAATCGCGGATACACCAGGCAGCGGATGATAATGCTCAGCGCCAATACGCCCAGAGCTATGTAGACTGCCAGGGGCTGAAAGAATAGTGCTGCGATAAGGGTTACGTAAAACATAAACTGGAAAAAGATCTGAGCAGAAAGGATAAACTTATGCTTGCCTTTGTAAAATTTACCAGCCCCCAGATGCCGTTTCTTTTGCCTCAGATAGGCGATAAAGCCAGTCTTGGGCTCCGACCATACGTGTGCATCAGGGTGAATAGCTATCCTGGTATTTTTGTGGTGTGCATTGGCATTGATAAACAGATCGTCATCACCTGATGGAATGTGCATATGTGCCGCAAAGCCTTTGCTTTTGAAAAAGAGCGATTTTTTATAGGCCATGTTTCGGCCAACACCCATGTATGGCATGCCCTTCAAGGCAAAGGACAGATAGTTGACGGCCGTAAAAAAAGTCTCAAAACGAATCAGGGCATTAAGCAATCCTCTTTTACGGAGATAAGGCGAATAGCCCAGCACAATCTCGGTTGCCTCGTCTGCCGGCTGTTGCATGCCCAGCAACCAGTTTTCCGTGGCAGGCATACAATCTGCGTCTGTGAATACCAGCCATTCATGTTTAGCGGCCTTGATGCCCATGGTGACGGCAAACTTCTTTCCGGCAAGGAATTTCTGACCGTCGTTAACGTTGACGACCCTGAGATGGGGATAGCGTGCAGAAATATCTTTCAGAATGTCTTCTGTAGCGTCCCATGAACGGTCGTTTACTACGATCACCTCGTAATCGGGATATTTCTGCTCCAGCACAAGCGGAAGGTATTTTTGTAGATTGGCGGCCTCGTTCCTTGCACATATGATCACGCTGATCGGGCGAAGCCCTTCAGAAAAAACGGGTTCTACTTTGTACAGGGCAAGTTTTAGATGCACGCCGAGCGTGAACCATAGCTGTATAATGAAGCAAAAGGCTAAACCGCCCAACAGGCAGCTTTCCACTAAGGTTAATTCCACGATGTATTGGTTGTAAGGCGGCAAATCTCTCAATTTTCTCCGGCTTTTTTGCTACTTTTGGGCAGATTTTTAGCGGGCACACATTAATACATGAAATTTAGTTTACAGGCAAAAGACCCTCTCTCCAAAGCGAGGGCAGGAACAGTAACAACCGCACACGGCGAGATACAGACACCTATTTTCATGCCCGTGGGGACAGCAGGTACGGTTAAGGCAGTGCATCAGCGTGAACTGAAAGACGATATAAAAGCCCAGATCATCCTGGGAAACACCTATCATTTGTATCTACGGCCGGGGCTGGACGTACTGGAGGGTGCGGGTGGCCTGCATAAATTTATTGGCTGGGACAGACCGATTCTGACCGATAGTGGGGGCTACCAGGTTTACTCCCTGAGCAAGGTCCGAAAGATCAGGGAAGAAGGCGTTACGTTCAACTCACACATAGATGGCTCAAAACATTTGTTTACGCCCGAATATGCGATGGACATCCAGCGCAGCATCGGTGCCGATATCATCATGGCTTTTGATGAATGCACGCCTTACCCGTGCGACTATAAGTATGCCGCTTCATCTATAGAAATGACGCATCGCTGGCTTAAACGCTGCTGCGAGCGGGTTGACACTACCGAACCTAAGTATGGTTTTGAGCAGACGCTGTTTCCGATTGTACAGGGATCCGTGTATAAGGACCTGAGGGTTAAATCGGCTGAGTTCATTGCCTCAATGAATCGTGAAGGCAATGCCATCGGCGGTCTTTCTGTTGGCGAGCCTGCGGAAGAGATGTATGGCATGACCGAAGTGGTTTGCGATATACTTCCGGCCGATAAACCGCGTTATCTGATGGGTGTAGGGACACCTGTCAATATTCTGGAAAACATTGCCCTCGGGGTAGACATGTTTGACTGCGTAATGCCGACCCGGAATGCCCGGAACGGGATGCTGTTTACGCGAAACGGGATCATCAACATCGGCAACAAAAAATGGGCGAACGATTATTCTCCTATCGATGCAGACAGTGATCTTGAAGCCGACAGGGTGTACTCCAAAGCTTATTTAAGACACCTGATGCACTCTAAAGAGATCCTTGGTGCACAGATTGCTACGCTGCATAACCTCCACTTTTACTTGTGGCTGGTTCAGGAGGCACGGGCGAAGATCATCAGCGGTGAATTTTATGACTGGAAGAACAAAATGGTGAGTATATTAGGCAACAAATTGTAGGACGATAACGGGTAAATGAACTTTTTCAGGAGCAGAGTAAAAATCATCGATTGGTATATCATCAGTAAGTATCTGGGTACATTCCTGTATACCCTCACTTTGTTCGTGGTCATCATTATCATCTTCGACCTTTCCGAAAAACTGGACGACTTCCTAAGCGCCAAACTTACTTTCTGGCAGGTCATATCACTTTACTACGCGGGGTCTATCCCCTTTTACGTAAATATGTTATCCCCGCTGATCAACTTCATTGCCGTGATCTTTTTTACGGCAAAGATGGCCGACCAGACGGAGATCGTACCTATATTGAGCGGGGGGGTAAGCTTCAACCGCTTCCTGCGCCCATACTTTATTTCGGCCTTTGTAATTTTTGCGGCCAACCTTGCCTCCAACCTCTATATTCTGCCCTACACCAATCGCTTAAAAAACAGTTTTGAGAACACTTATGTGAAGAAAAACAGTCCCTCAAGCAAGATGAACATACACATGAAGCTCGACAAGAACAGCTACATCTTTATGGACAATTTTGACAACAGGACCAAGGTAGGCTACAAGTTCTCGCTGGATAACTTCAAGGGAGATGTACTTACTAAAAAACTTGTGGCAGACGAGATTAAGTGGGATTCGGTAAAGCGTCACTGGAAGCTGACCAACTATTCGGTACGTTATATAGACAGCCTGAAAGAGACTTTTGTGGAAGGCAGAGGCTTAACTAAAGACACCGTACTGGATATGCGGCCCGACGACTTTTCGGCCTACGACAACATCTTTGAAAACCTGAGCAACAAGGAGCTTGCTGAGAAGATCCGTAAGGAAAAGATCAGGGGCACAGGTGTATGGAACGACCTGCTGTTTGAACAGTACAAACGATATCTGCACCCTTTGTCGGCTTTTGTGCTTACGCTGATCGGCGTGGCGCTTTCTTCAAGAAAGGTGCGTGGAGGTGTAGGTTTACCGCTTGGAATAGGAATCTTATTGAGCTTTGCCTATATCGTCTTCAATCAGTTCGCCAAAATGTTCTCCATAAAGGGAGGGATGCCGCCGTTGTTTGCTGTACTTGCACCCACATTGATATTCGGCGTCCTGGGCTATTACCTGCTCAGGAAAGCTCCTAAATAATGAAAAACAACCCGACCTCCGTTACCAGAAACCTGGTTATCCTCCACCTTACGGTATTTGTTTGGGGATTCACCGGTATCCTCGGCGCGTTGATTTCTGTAGACGCTATTCAGTTAGTTTGGTACCGGGTTCTGATTGCCAGCATTACACTCTTTGGCTACTTCATATTAACGAAAACGAACCTCAAAGTTACTGGCAGCGAATTCATAAAATTCGTCGCCACCGGAGGGGTGGTTGCCATCCACTGGGTGCTTTTCTTCTACGCCATCAAGGCGTCAACCGTGTCGGTAGCACTCGTTTGTTTGTCCTCATTTACCCTGTTCACAGCCATACTCGAACCCCTCGTAAAACGTCAGCGCATACTGCTTCCTGACGTGGTCGTCGGCCTCATTATTATTCTCGGAATTTACCTTATCTTTAAGTTTGAATCTCAGTATACCGAAGGCATCATATTCGGTCTTTTGTCGGCTTTCGGCTCCAGTCTTTTCGCTACGATTAACTCCACTTTAGTTCAAAAAAGCGACTACCGGATTATCGGATTTTACGAGATCGCCGGTGCGTTTTTTTGGATAACCTTATACCGAATGGCCGATCAAAGCTTGTGGTCAGAACACTTTGATCTTTCGGTTTCCGACTGGACGAACCTGCTGTTGCTGGGCACCATTTGTACCGCACTTGCCTATGTTGCCGGGGTGGCCGTGATGCGTAGTTTGTCGGCCTTTCGGG
Source organism: Pedobacter faecalis (assembly GCF_030182585.1). Taxonomy (NCBI): domain Bacteria; kingdom Pseudomonadati; phylum Bacteroidota; class Sphingobacteriia; order Sphingobacteriales; family Sphingobacteriaceae; genus Pedobacter; species Pedobacter faecalis. Next base: position 1,180,415 of record NZ_JARXOW010000001.1, read on the forward strand.
TGGCGCTGGTCACCAATCTCGAACCTGTTTATGGCATCCTGTTAGCCTTCGTTTTCTTTGGTTCCAAAGAGGCTATGTCGACCGGTTTTTACGCTGGAAGCATCCTCATTTTAGGCGCAGTTTTCTTGTATCCGATCTACAAAAAGCGTAGGGGCCTACAGTAAAATCCTTCCTTTTTATTTGTTTATTTTCTGGCTAATTAGTGTATATTACAATCGTAATAAGCATATGGTTAGCGGATTATATAAAAGGCCGAAAAAGGTGCTTTTTAGGTTTCAAAAAGCAAAATAAACGACAGTATTTACAGACATATATAAACGTATTACCACACTAGATATCAGCATATTAAATATAGGCACGTAAATTAATTAAGAAGCTTAAAATTGAAAATGAAAGCTGTAAAAACTAATATTTTTAGCATTAATATTAAATGAACCAATATAAAGCACATATTATTCTAATTTTCAATGCCATATGCGTTATTATTTTAATAATCACATCACAATCGGCTTTCGGACAGATTTTTAGTGAAGAACAGAACCCCCTTAGTGTAAAATGGCGACAGATTCAGTCGCCCGGGTTCCGCATCATCTATCCCGACGAACTCGAACACGAGGCACAGCGAATGGCCAATACCATGTCGCATATTTACCCCTATGTAGGAAGCAGTCTGAGCCGGCATAAAACCAGCATTCCGGTGGTACTGCAAAACGGCGGGGTAACAGCAAATGGCTTCGTCCAGCTAGCTCCAAAAAAGTCAGAATTCTACACCACCCCACCCCAGCAATTCGACAGTCAGGACTGGCTTAACAACCTTGCGGTGCATGAGCTCCGGCACGTAGCGCAGTTCGACAAACTGACTGGCGGAAAGGCGTCGCCATTTCCCGAGGAAATTTACTTTGCCTGGTTTGGCGCAAGCATTCCGCTGTGGTTTTTTGAAGGCGATGCAGTGAGCATTGAAACGGCGCTTACCCGGGCTGGTCGCGGTAAAATTCCGTCCTGGATTATGCCTTACCGTGCGGCACTTCTGGAGGGAAAAAGACTGTCGTACAGCAAGGCTTACTTCGGGTCAGACAAAGACCTCACCCCGGGGTATTATCAGCTCGGTTATTTGTTGTCATCACACATCCGGTCGAAGCATGGCGGCGGGGTGTCCGACAGTATCCTGACCGACGTTCGCAAACGGCCGCTCCGCCCCTACCCTTTTTCAGGAAGTCTTAAAAAATTTACTGGCATGGGTACACGCCGCTGGTACCTGCAAACGCAATCAGACTTGCAGCGCTCGTGGTCGGGCCAAGCCGGCAGGACGGAATCTAAAACCTACGAGATCTTAAATAAGCCGGCCGACTTTGCCACAAACTACTTCATGCCGGTGAGGCTGGCAGACCAGCGTATCCTTGCTTTAAAGCAAAGCAAAGCCGAGGCATCCTGCTTCGTTGTGATTGATTCAGCCAAACATGAAAAGAAACTGCTGGGTATTGGTCCGCAGGAACAGCCCTGGTTCAGTTACGCCAACGGACTGGTGGTTTGGGACGAGATCCGGGAGGATCCCCGATATAAGCAGAGAAGTTACAGCGTCATTTGCAGCTACGACCTCAAGTCGGGCACTCGGAGAACGCTGACACGAAGAAGCAGATTATTCTCGCCCTCGCTGTCGGCAGATGCCAGCAGGATCGTTGCGGTGCAAATCGACTTGTCGAACAAATCCAATCTGGTGGAACTTGAGGCCTCTACCGGGAAAATACTAAACACGGTTCCGAATGTCGACAACCACATTCTGCAAACGCCTGCGTACGACCATGACGGCCAGCGCATCGCCGTCGTACGGGTTAGTGAAGACGGCAAGCAACTCGCCCTTACGGACGGCGAGGGAAATATGCGTGTGTTGATCGACAGCAGTCGACAGCAGATCAATCGTCCGGTCTTTATAGGCAATGGAATCGCTTTTAACGCCCACTACAATGGAATTGACAACATTTACTATATCGACACCACCAGCAAAAAGATAAGCGCTCTAAGCGCCTCTAAATACGGCGCGTTCAACATCTCACTCCAGAATGAAAACTCCGATGCTCCAAAAATACTTTTCAATGATTTTGGAGCCACCGGTTATCAAATTGCGGAAACAAAGTTTGAGCACGGGACCATAGGCCAAAACAACTTTGTAAATTTTGGTACGGCGGCGAAAGCGCAGGAAGGGGATGTGGACGTGTTTAGCAACATACCCGACAGCAGCTATCAATCGACACGCTATCACAGCCACAGCCTGCATAACCTCTTTAAATTCCACAGCCTGTCGCCGGTTATTGCAAATGAGTACCAGGGCGGATTACAGCTCAAGTCGAACAACCTGCTCAACACGCTGGATGTGTTTGCCGGAGCAGATTATCACCGCGACCTCAAGCGCTTTGCTTACTATACCGGTTTCAGTTTTAAAAGCCTCTACCCCATCCTGCGTGCAACTTACCGCAACCGGCCAAGAAGGACATTTTACAACACAAGAAACGGCATGCAGCAGGGCGACTGGCGCGAGAACCACATGCAGTTACAGGCATCTGTTCCACTCAGCATCAATGCCATGAACCACAATTATAGTTTTTCTTTCAATACTTCCACAAGCTATACACAACGCTACATGGGAGAAAACATGCCTGCTAATTACATCCGGACATTGCGCTTTCCGTTGGAGTATAACCTGAGTTTTACGCACAGCACCAGGACGGCACCGCGCGACATTGCACCGGCCTGGGCACAAATCTTGCGCGTCACATATGCACATCAGCCTTTAGACGATAATCTCGCGGGGCGCATCTTTGCCGCAGAGGGATTCCTGTACTTCCCGGGGATTGCGCGTAATCATTCTTTTCTGGCCAATTTTAATTACCAGACCGCCACCGGCATACGCAGGTACGAAACGCAGATCAACACGGTATTCGGATACAATAACATCAATGCAAGAAGTCCGCTCAACAACACTTTGCTATTCAACTACCGTTTCCCTTTTGCATTCCCCGATGCGGAGATTGGACCGCTGGCCTATGTGCGCAACCTGCGGGCGGGAATTTTCTGTCACTACGAAAACATTGGAACAGAAACATCCCTTGCTGAACCTAAGACCTACGGCTTCGAGTTGCGCAGCCATATGCATCTGCTGCGCTACCAGCCTCTTGTCGATGTTGGCGCAAGATTTGTGTTTGTCAATAAACTTTACGATCAAAAGCCTATCTTAGAATTCACCTTATCCTACAGTCTATGAGCAGCAAAACGATTTTTATCATTGCCTTCACAGCCGTGATCACCGTATTCCTAACCATCAACACCGACGCCGTACGGTTCAATTTCATCTTTACAGAAGCAGATGTATCCAAACTGCTGGTTATAGGCGTATGTACCTTTGTCGGGTTTATTTTGGGATACTGGGCGGGCCGACCAAGAACTACGGTCAGTTCGTACGATGACCGCATTGATCCCGATCAGCCGGAAACTGATAAAAGGTTGTCCGACGAAGACCGGGATTATATCAACTAGCGCTTACTGACCTAAAGCCTGAGCGATATCTCTCAGGATATCGTCTACGTGTTCCAGTCCGATCGACAAGCGGATGGTGCCTTGCTCAATGCCCACCTGTAAGCGTTCCTCTTCCGTAAGTTTAGAATGCGTACTTGTTGCCGGATGGGTGGCAATAGAACGTGTATCGCCCAGATTAGCAGAAATAGAAAACATCTTCAGTTTATCCATAAAAGCACTTGCCGCTGCGGCACCACCGCTCACCACAAGGGTTACAATGCCACCGCCGAGCTTCATTTGCTTTTTCGCGATCTCGTATTGCGGATGCGATTTAAGGAAAGGGTACATCACCCGGTCAATTTTCGGATGCTCCTCCAGGAACTCAGCCACTTTCAAGGCGTTTTCGCAATGCCTGTCCATGCGTACCGCCAATGTCTCCAAACTTTTAGAGAGTACCCAGGCGTTAAAAGGCGACATCGACGGTCCGCTATGCCGTGCAAAACCTTCAATCTCCTTAATCAAAGCCTTAGAACCAAGGATAATACCGCCAAGTGTACGGCCTTGTCCGTCAATAAACTTTGTTGCAGAATGTATGGAAATATCTGCCCCAAGCCTGATAGGCTGCTGCAGATAAGGGGTTGCGAAACAGTTATCCACTACCAGTAAAGCATTGTGCTTTTTAGCAAAGCCAGCCAGCCACTCAAGGTCAATAATGTCTATGCCCGGATTGGATGGAGTTTCCACGAAAATAATCCGCGTATTGGGCTTTACGCCGCTTTCCCATTGTTCAGGTTTATCAAGATCGGCATAGGTATAGGTAACACCCCATTTCGAAAACACATTATTCAGCAGTTGATGCGTAGAACCAAACACAGAGCGACTGGAAAGCACATGATCGCCCGATTTCAGGAAGGCCGCAAAGGTTGTAAAGATCGCCGCCATACCACTTGCAGTAGCCCAGCCGGTCTCCGACCCTTCCAGCGCTGCCATTTTTCCGATCAGTTCGTCGGTATTTGGATTGGCATAACGGCTGTATACATTGCCCTCCTTCTCGTTTGCAAACAAAGCCCGCATATCTTCAGCATCGTCAAACTTATAGCTTGAGGTAAGATAGAGCGGAACAGAGTGTTCTTTATACTGGCTTCTTTCGGCCTGTAAACGAATGGCAAGGGTTTCAAAGTTTTCTTCCTGCATGGGTATTACTGATGTATAGTGTATGTATATTTTAATTGTGCCGAGCGTTCCAGTATGTTGGCCACCGAGCAATATTTCTCAAAAGTCATGCTTAAGGCACGCTCTACTTTCTGTGCGCTGAGCGACCCGTATAAGTCGAAGTGTATGTTGACCGTTTCAAATATAGAAGGGATTTCCTCTCGGCGCTCTGCGCGGATCGCAATCTTGATATCGTTAAGTTCCTCTTTCTGTTTCGCAAGGATGTTGACCATATCTATACCGCTGCAGCCGCCCAGACCGATCAGCAGCATCTCCATGGGCCTGAAACCCTTGCCTTCGCCACCTATCTCGGTCTTGGCATCCAGTTCTACCGAAAAACCGCCCGAATTTTGTGCTTCGAAATTAAACTTACCGCTTTTCCTTATCAGATTGATTTCCATATATGCTTTGTCAAACGTTGTAAAATACTTTGTACTGGCCTTCCAGTTCCGGAAGGGATACCGGATGGTCGAACAGCCCGAATACAGAAGAACCACTCCCGCTCATGGATGCAAATGTAGCGCCCGCGGCGTAAAGTTTTGTCTTAATTTGTTCAATTTCAGGGTATCGTTCAAAAACACTGGTCTCAAAATCATTTTTGATATGCCCAGCCCAACTGCTCAGCGGCAGCTCAATAAGTTCCCGCAGCGCATGTGCTGGTTCCTGAGGGCGAACACCTGCATATGCCGTTGCCGTAGAAACATGTATTTCAGGCTGGATCAAAACGATGAAGCGGTCGGAAAGATCCAGTTCAACAGGACTGAACTCATCGCCTTTGCCAGTAGCGTACACAGGCTTATTTTCAATAAAAAAAGCACAATCTGCACCTAGCGGACGAACATATTCTACCAACTGCGCTGTAGTTAGACCAAGCTTGAATTTATCATTGACGAGCTTCATTAAAAAGGCGGCATCGGAAGATCCCCCGCCCAGTCCGGCACCAACCGGAATGTTTTTTAGCAGGGTAATGCGTTGCGGCGGAATCTCGAAATGAGCCTTCAAGCACTCATAGGCTTTCAGACAGATATTTTCGCTTTGGCTGCCTGGTATTGCGATGCCGTACGATTCGAAAGTAGTCTCAGGAGCATCGGTGATTTCTACCACATCATAGATCTTCACCGGATAGAATACCGTCTGAAGCTCGTGATAACCATCCGGTCGTTTACCGGTGACATTGAGCCCCAGATTAATCTTAGCATTGGCAAAAGCGAGCATAGGGCAAACATACCAAAAATTAAAACTACGGTACAAATGCGCGGTCAAAATAACTGAAGACCCAGTCAAAATAACTGAATTATTGAGAAGCGCATAGGCTAACTTTGGATTTGAAACAACCCACAATGAGATATATAAGTACCCTCGGCCTTTTATTTGCCCTTCTCGCCCTGCCCTTTGGTATGCGTGCTCAAGTTAAAAACAAACTCCTCACAGGTTCAGACCTGAAGTTGTGGGACAGTAAGCCGGCGGGCGACTGGATGACGGAGGCCTACCCCATGGGCAACGGCCGCATCGGGGGAATGGTGTTCGGCGGTATAACATCCGACCGTATACAGTTCAATGAGATCAGTCTTTGGACCGGCGATGAGCAGGAAACTGGTGCCTACCAAGCATTCGGGGATATCCTGATCAATCTGAACACACAGCGGCAGGGCGAAGCACAAGGCTACCGCAGGGAACTGGATATACGCAATGCTGTGCAAACGGTTTCTTATACGCTTGGCGATACACACTTTAAACGGGAATACTTTTGCAGCTTTCCGGACAGCGTAATAGCCATATCGTTTACGGCCAGCAAGAAGCAGGCGTATAGCGGCACTATCACCTTAAAAGATGCACATGAAGCAACCGCAATTGTAAGCGGCGGGCAACTCATCATTAAGGGAAAGCTGGAAAATGGCATGGCATACAGCGCACGGCTCCTGCTTAAAGCCGAAGGCGGATCGGTATCTGCGGACAGGGGCGCCAAAGGCAACGCTGAATTGCGTTTCGACAAGGTAAATAGCTTTACCATCCTTATGTCGGCGGCTACCGACTACAGCAATAAGCGCAGCAAGAACTGGAAGGGCGAGTTGCCGGAGATAAAGCTCGACCGGATCTTCCGGAAAACTTCAGAAAAATCCTTCAGGCAGATAAAAGATCGTCATATCCGCGACTACCAGTCTCTGTTCGGCCGTTTTCGCCTCGACCTGGGTTCGAGTTCAGCGGACATCCTTGCCAGGCCTACCGTGCAGCGACTCAGCGACTACAAGAACAACCCTGATCCACAACTGGAAGCGCTTATTGCGCAGTACGGCCGTTACCTGCTCATCAGTTCGTCGAGAAAAGGCGGATTGCCAGCAAACTTGCAGGGGTTATGGAACCACAGCAACAATCCGCCCTGGCGCTCCGACTACCACTCCAACATCAATATACAAATGAATTACTGGCCGGCAGAGCCGACTAACCTTTCAGAATGCCATATCCCCTATCTCGATTACATCAACAGCATGCGTGAGGTAAAGAAAGCAAATACCCAAAAGCAATATCCTGGCGTTAGGGGCTGGACGGTAAAAACAGAGAACAACATTTTTGGCGGAGAAAGCTTTTCGTGGAATACGCCTGGAAGCGCCTGGTATGCACAGGCGATATGGGAACACTATGCCTTTACACGAGATACCGGTTACCTGAAAAACTTTGCCTACCCGATCATTAAAGAGATTGCGGAATTCTGGGACGACCACCTTAAACGTCGCGACAACGGGACACTGGTTGCCCCCATGGGCTGGTCGCCCGAACACGGCCCAACAGAAGATGGGGTCTCGCACGACCAGCAGATTGTTTGGGATTTGTTTACCAATTACATCGAGGCAGCTGATGTGCTTAGCGCCGATAAGCCCTATCGCGATCGTATTGCCGATATGCGAGAGCGACTGCTTAAGCCCAAAATCGGCAAATGGGGCCAGCTGCAGGAATGGGAAACCGACCGCGACGACCCGAACGATAAGCACCGACATGTATCGCACCTGTTTGGTCTGCACCCGGGCCGGCAGTTCAGCATTGCGCAGACGCCGGAGCTGGCGAAAGCCGCCAAGGTGAGCCTACTGGCCAGAGGCGATGCCTCTACTGGCTGGTCGATGGCCTGGAAAATGAATTTCTGGGCACGCCTGCACGATGGGGAACATGCTTACCTCATCCTAAAGAACTTCATTACGCCTGTGGGCGGAGGCGGGGTCGACTACAACGAAGGCGGCGGTATATACGCCAACCTCTTCTGCGCGCATCCGCCCTTTCAGATTGATGGCAACTTTGGCTATACCGCAGGCGTAGCCGAAATGCTTGTACAAAGTCAGACGGGCAGCATCGAAATACTCCCTGCCCTGCCCTCAGCCTGGAAGAACGGGCGGGTACAGGGGCTTCGCACACGAGGAAACTTCGAGATTACAGATATGGCGTGGAGAGATGGGCAAGTTACCAGCCTTAAGATAACGGCCGGTTCCGCAGGAGAATGCAGAATATCGGGTGGTGGACTGAACCTCAGCTTCCAGGCAAAGGCTGGAAAAACCTATACTTTTCGTCCTGAAAACAATCGCTGATTTTCTTTGTTGCTTGTAAAAAACACAAACACATGGAGGAATTTAGCATTGAGGTTGCGGATGGCGACCGCGAATTATTTTACGATGTAGTGGCCTTAGGCAGCAGTATGTACGACGTTTATCTGAACGGCACCAAGGTTGGCACCGTTCAGTTAGACGATAAAAATCATGATCATTGCGAATCTGTGAATTGCCAGATCGATCTGCCGCTGCTCCACAAAATACGCAATGGCATACAGCTCTATGAAACAATCAACGATTAAGCTTTTCCGGTCTTATAAAACTTAAACCCGAAAAGGAAGATGATCAGATAGCATATGATCGGCGTATAGTAGGCGTTGGCCACACCATAATGATCGGCCACAAAGCCCATAAGTAAAGGATAAAACGCACCGCCCACAACGCCCATAGAGAGGAATGATGAAGCGCGCTGGGTGTGGTGGCCCAGGTTTTTAAGTCCCAGACTAAATATGGTAGGGAACATAATACTGAAGAAGAAGTTGATCAGGATAAGCGCAACAAATGACACCATACCAAGGCTCTGCGCTACGATAATACACATCAATATATTACCGAGGGCAAAAGTGGCAAGAAGCCTGTTTGGTGCGACAAATCGCATCAGTGTGGTACCCACCACCCGGCCTAACAGCATAGCCCCCATGAACAGTCCGCCCATGAGATAAGAGGATTTTGAGTGACTGAATCCGACGATCTCCTCAGCGTAATTGATAAAGAAGGCCCAGGTGGCTGCCTGTGCGGCCACATTGAAGAACTGCGCTATAGCTGCCCACACAAAATGCCTGTGCTGAAATAGCTTTTTACCAGGCGCTATATCAACGTTTACCGCCTCAGGATCTACAGCCTCGGCAGCATGCGGATCGGTAAGTGGCGGCACCTTCACAAACGAGAAAGCAATGGCCACAAGCAGAATCACCGTACCTATTACCGCATAAAGTGTTTTTACAGAGGTCAGGTCAGAACTACCCTCCACATGGCTGGCCAGCAAAAAGTAGCCACCTATGGTTGGTCCGAGCATCGTTCCCACCGCATTAAAGGTCTGCGCAAAGTTAATCCGCAGGTCGCTCGTCCGCTGATCGCCCAATGCCGCTACAAAAGGGTGCGCCACCGTTTCCAGTGTCGATAATCCGCAGCCTACGATAAATAAGGCGATCCCGAAAAACGGGAAAGAAAACAAATTGGCCGCAGGAATGAAAAGCAAAGCGCCCGCTGCAAAAAGCGAGAGCCCGAGCAGAACCCCCTTCTTATAGCCGAAACGTTTCATGAATAATCCAGCCGGAATACCCATGACACCGTACGCGCCGAAAACGGCAAACTGCACAAAGCCCGACTGCATACGCGAGAGACTCATCGTGTTCTGGAAGTGCTTATTCAATACATCTGCCATAGAGATGGCAATACCCCAAAACAAAAAGAGTGAGGTTACAAAAACAATAATTACAAGGAATCTCTTTTCCGTGAATAGTGGTTTGTCGGTCATATCTGGTTAAATTGTAGGCTGAATATACATAACTTCTCGCTGTATATCTGTAACAATTTAATTTGAAAAATTGTACCGGAGCCCAAAGGCCTGCTGGTTATCAACAACACCCTCCACGAAATGAAATGAAAGGGCGAACATGCCTTCTATACCTTTATAGATCTTTGGCCGCCAGATCAAATCAGTGCGGTTATACTGTTTAGCCGTATAAAACTGGTCGCCATACCTGATATTATGCCCCTCCCCGGTGTAAAAAGAGTTGATGATGCCGAACGACTTATACTCGGCCTGTGCCTCGAGCAACAGCCCTTTGGGCGTTTGCCAGCCGCCTATAGTTCGCAAGCGCTCAAATGACATTAGTCCCCCAACGTTAAGTACAAGCGAGTCTAGGAAAGTTTTGCGCGACAAATCCATCCCTGCCTTTACGAGCAATGCGCCATTGTCTTCAATATGATCGCCAGGAATTTCAACGGCAGGGCCTGCGTCATGCAGCATCATCGCATAATGCGATATAAAGAAGACCCCGGTTTTGTATTGGCCCGACAAGCCAAAGATGAAATTCTCCCGGTCGGTAGCCGTTTGCCTGCTTGTCCAGTCTATCCAAAGCACTTGCCGCCACTTGCTGTTCTCATACTTCAGGAGCATACCCTCCACATTTGGCCGATAGTAATTAAAGGTATCTTTAAGCACCGCTCTGGGATAGTCAGACACCAACCCATGCCGGGGAAACATTCCCATATAAAAATTCCAGTCGCTCTTTTTAAATTCATAATAGGCTACCGGGTCTATTTTATCGGTAAACCTGGAAGAACCGAATTCGTGCAGGGCATTGAATCCGGCACGCAGATGGTGTACACTGTCCAGCAAAACCCCAATCTCCGGCGAGAAACGAAGACCGAATATGGTTTGTGGGTAACGGCCGGATTTAGCATATTCCCGGTTGTCAGCAAATGTATGCAGGTTAAAATTATATTCCAGCTTCTGGGCACTGGCAGCGTGCACCGCAAGTGTAAAAAAGAAAGCCAAAAGGCATCGTAGGCGGATGTACATAAATGTATCGTCAATAAGGCCGTAAAAATAGAAATAAAATGAACTAATAAAGTCCTGCGCTGTTATTATACTACCAATGCAACCGTTAAATTGATCAGACATGAACACCCAGCAAAAAACAAAGAAGGCTGAACAGAAGGAACAGAAAAACCCTAAAGGCCCCGAACCGGAAAATAACACCTCAGCTAAAGACGCTAAAAAAGTAACAACAAAAAAGGAGTCCAAATAATCGGGCTCCTTTTTTCTGATAATTCATTCAAGATTTCTTCTTCGGCACTTTGGCGCCCTCCTCACGTGCTTCGGATAACCCGATAGCCACGGCCTGTTTTTTGGACGTGACCTTCTTACCACTGCCCGACTTCAGTTTACCTTCTTTCATTTCATGCATCGTTTCTTCTACTTTTTCTGATGCTTTTTTAGAATACTTTGCCATAACCTGGTGTTTTAATGGCTTAACACGCAGGCAGACAGCTTTGTTTGGGATTACTTGGTACCGAATACCTTATCCCACAAATTGGAGGTTACACCGTACTTAGTGTTTGGATCGCTATAGTGATGCAGCATATGCTGCTGCTTCAGCTTCTTCCAGGCTCCGCTTTTGAACTGGGCATGGTGCAGCATATAATGCGTCATATCGTAAAAAAGATAACCCACTATGAAACCGGCAAAAAAACCATCCAGCATATCGTCCGGAAGCGTCCATTTAAAGAGAAAGTAAAACAGCGTGGCTAGCGGAATACTTGCCGAAGGCGGCATCACGAGGCGTTTAGCATCGTTAGGGTAATCATGATGAACCCCGTGAAAGATAAAATGAATGCGTTTGCCCCACTCCGACGCCGGATAGAAATGAAAGACGAACCTGTGCATAACATATTCCGTCAGCGTCCATACAAAAAGCCCGAGAATCAGATGAAACGCAAAGGCAGCAAATCCGCTCTCCGCAACAGAAAGCCAGGAAAAATAAAGGATCACCGGCACAAAAACGATGAGCGGCACGTAGAAAGGAACCTTCGAAAGACTTTCTAAGAGCGGACTCTTGAACATCCTGATAGACTCCCTCGAGTTGGAAATAAAATTCTTCTTCATTACTTATAATTTAAGCACCTGAAACGGGGAACTAAAATACGTGTTTTCTCAAACCTTTACACCGCCCGTAAAGCATTTCTTATCCTATATCAAGATTTTTAACATTCGGCCGACTTAATTTTGTATCAACAGTTTAAAAAACAACATTAATCACAATCGCCATGGCACAATCTATCTTACATTTGGCAGCATCGAGAGACACATCTGATTTCGGATGGCTTAAAAGCGCTCATACTTTTAGCTTTGGTAAACATTACAATCCTGAGCGCATCAACTTCGGCGCCTTGCGCGTTCTTAACGACGATACCGTTAGCGGTGGCATGGGCTTTGGCGAGCACCCGCACGACAACATGGAAATCATTTCCATCCCGCTGAGCGGCGCACTAAAGCATGAAGACAGCATGGGCAATGTAGCCATTATAGAGGAAGGCGAGATCCAAGTCATGAGCGCCGGGACAGGGATTTATCACAAGGAGTTCAATAAAAACCACCAGGAGACGGTTCAATTTCTGCAGATATGGCTGTTTCCAAATCAGCGGAACGTAACGCCAAGATATCAGCAGCTAAAATATAGTGAGCGTTTAACACCTAATACATTTACCCAGGTATTATCACCCGATGCAAATGATGAGGGGGTCTGGATACATCAGAACGCCTGGTTTAACATCGGAAAGTTCGATGCTGAAACGACGGTTAGTTACCCGCTAAAAAACAAAGACAATGGCTTATATGTATTTGTCATCAACGGGTCGACTATAGTTGAGGGCCAGGAACTTCATGCCAGAGACGGCTACGGTGTTTGGGAAACGGAAAACATCTCGATCACCGCAAGCGCAGGAGCTGAAATTCTTTTGATGGAAGTACCTATGAACTTTTAATGCTATATTTATAATGACTTAATTGTTTTTATAAGGTTATGCAAAAACAAATCCTTGTAGTATCTACTGAGCATGAAATACTCGAAACCATTATCAGACTGATCAACAGCAATCCGAACATGCATGGTACGGGCATTAATACGGTCGACCAGGCCCTTACCATGTTCCGTTCGGCAGCGTACGACCTGGTGCTGATCGGTGCCGGGCTCAGCAAAGAAGAAGAACAGGAACTGGTTACCACGATTGAGCGCTCGCGCAATCGCGTTCCTGTCGTGTTTCACTATGGCGGCGGCAGCGGGCTGTTGTTTACGGAGATCTACGGGGCTTTGGGAAAGGTTTAGTATATTAGCTAAACAATCAAATTTTCGCAATCATGATCAGGTTTATATTAACGCTTCTCCTGCTATCGTCAGCCATTTTTACGGGTATGGCACAGCAAACCTTTACCATTTCCGGATTTGTAAAAAACAGCAAAGGGGAACCGATAGAAGCTGCCACTGTATTTATAGATGGTTCTCAAAGTATCACACGGTCGGGCAAAGACGGCGGCTTTGCATTCAAAAACCTATTTCCCGGCACTTATCAGGTGGTGGTTAATATGATGGGTTACCAGCCTGTGAAGCAAAGCACCAACATCCAGACGATTTCGCCTGTACTTGACATACGCATGGCCGATAAGGCAATAATCCTTAAAGAGGTCGTCATCGGAAATAACGCTGCCCGGGAAAAGTTTATGAAGATATTCATCAAGAACTTCATCGGAGAGTCGGGCAATGCCAAACAGTGTAAACTGGTTAATCCGCAGATCATCGATTTCAGCACGAACAAAAAAATTATTGAGGGCGTAACGGATGACTTTCTGATTATCGACAACCAGAGCTTAGGCTATCGAATCAAATATCTGTTGCGGCACTTCCGTTTTAACCAGGCTACGGGTACTACAAGCTACGACGGTCAGTGTATTTTTGAAGAACTGGAGGGCAGCGAAGCACAAAAGGCAGTCTGGCAGGAAAACAGGAAGCTAGCTTACGAAGGTTCGCTCATGCACTATTTCCGGGCTTTTTATAATAATCAACTCCGAGAAGAGGGCTTTCTCACCTACTCTATTAAGAACGGGGTTAATCCGATGCAGATTGACCCACGACCGGTTTTGCTTGACCAAATTGCTTACCGGGCTGACAGCACTTTCGTAACCATTGAACTGCCGAGTAGGATGTATACTGTTTTCGACCGCAAAAAAGCCGCATCCGCAGACCGGAACATGGATAAGGAAAGCCTCGAGCAATACATGGAAAAGACGGGGTCGATTATGAAACCCTATTTAAAACAGGCGAAGATCGATGCAAAAGGCAGCTATGTAGATTATCGGAGTTTTTTGATCAGCGGTTTTTGGGGACGCAAGCGTATTGGCGACCAGTTACCTTATGAGTATCAACCGGAGTAAAAACAAAAATCCTCAAAGTGGTTGTTACACACACCTTGAGGATTAAATTACAAAATATTGCTAAACCTGGTCTAAAGGCTTACTTGAACAGAGCTACTTCACCGAACTGGATCGCACCCCCGCCGAAGTTCTCATTGATATTTAAGCGGTAGTATTTGAAAGATCCAGGGTTGCTAACCGCAAAGTAGAACTTCTTCCAGTCCAGACCGGCGTCTGTATTTGGAAAGCCCCTTTCCAGTAACTGGTCTGTCCAGTGTTTCTCCATAGAACGCGAATCAACAATTGTCCAGTTCTCGCCATCATTAGATCCTTCCATAGTCCAGATTTTCGGGTCTCTTTCTGGCGAATCGTTTCCGTTACCGATGCTATAGAATTTCAAGGTCTGAGCGCTCGAGAATTCCATAGTTACATTCCACTCTTTATCTGCCGCCCAACCAATCAGAAACTTGTTGTCGTCTTTTTTATCGAACAACTTTGTTGCGTTCTCATTGGCATTACCGGTATTGTCTTCTGTTACGGTATACCCTACCATCGCGTCCATAAAATTGGTCACGATACCTTCAGTACTGGCATCTTTGGTAATGATTGCAACAGAACCCTTTTTTGTGGTCAGCTGGATTCTAGCCGGAACAATTACCCCGGTAGGCACCTTATACAGGGGCTCCAAATCGTCAGAAATAAACGTTTTAGTTGTTGGCGTCGAAGTATCGGTGAACCTCCACTCAATAGATTCAATATCTAAATCCGTTTGCGCCTTGAAAGCCAGCTCATTCGGTGTACCGGTTTTCGTAGCACTGATGCCTAAGATCTCATTCGGGTCAATGGTGATCTCTCTCAAATACTGCGAAGTTTTTCCAGATTCGGAAGTAGCGGTGAGCGTAACCTGAAATGTACCGGTTGTCATGTAAACGTGTTCGGGGTCGTTACTGTAGGCAACACTGTCATCTCCAAAACGCCAGGTCACTTCCTTAAAGTCTGACGAGTTGTTGGTAAACTTCCAGGTAAATGGGTCATCTCCTGGTTCTACTGCGAAGTCAACGACGGGCCGGGTCCCTTCGTCTTCGACGACTTCGACTGGTGTATCTTTAGAGCAGGCAGCAATTGCTGTCGCAAAAAAGATAAACATCAGCGGTTTAACTAATTTTTTCATTGCGTTGTTTTTTTTTAATGTATTAACAAAAATAGCGCTAAAAACCACCAGATGTGCGAGTGTAATCAAAATGTGATACAACGAAAAAGGGTGCCTTTTCAGGCACCCTTTCAAGAATATTCCATTGTAATAACGTTGGGCTATTACTTGAAGAAAATCAATTCACCAAACTGAATCAGACCATCACCGAAATTGGCCGTAACGGTCAAGCGGTAATACTTGTATGATCCTGGAGTTGTAACAGGATAATAGAATTTCTTCCACTCTGTACCCGCGTTAGTATTCGGAAACCCTCTGTCAACCAGTTGCTGGTGCCAGTGCTTATCTAAAGTTCTGGTATCAACAAGTGTCCATTTCTCTTTATCATTTGAACCTTCGATTTTCCAGCTCTTAGGCGATCTGCCTGGCGAGTCGTTACCGTTGGCGATACTATAAAACTTCATGGTTTCCGGTCCACCAAACTCCATGGTTACATTCCAGGTTTTTCCGGAAGACCAACCGATCAGAAACTTACCCTTATCGTCATTATTCGGGTCGAACAATTCCTTAGAAGTTTCGTTGGCGTTACTTGTATTATCTTCGGTAACTGTATACGCAACCAGGCTCTTAGTAAAATCGGTAACAATACCCTCAGTACTTGCGTTTTTATTCTGGATGGCAACCGACCCTTTCTTACTTGTCAACGTTGCTCTCACAGGAGCTATCATACCTACAGGAACATTAAACTCCGGAGACATTTCACTGCTCGTTGTAGTCACAGGATTTGGCCTTGTGTTGTCAACGATTCTCCAGTCTATCTTTTCCACGTCCACATCAGTTTCTGCAGTAAACTTAAGCCTGTTAGCTACAGCTGTCCCTGTTGCACTTACAAGAAACACATCGTCTGGAGTAATATTAATCTCTTTCAAAACCTGGGCAGTCTTACCTGATTCAGACGTAGCTGTCAATGTTACCTGAAATTTACCGGTGGTCTTGTAAAGATGCTCAGGAGCATTATCGTATGCAACACTATCATCTCCAAATCGCCAGGTTACTTCTTTGAAGTTTGAGGTCTTGTTAGTGAACTTCCAGGTAAAAGGATCATCACCAGCTACAACATCAAAATCAACAATAGGTGGGACGCCTTCTGGTTCAAATGTTAAACCCGGATCATCTGTTTTAGAACATGCTGAAACGGCCGCAGCAATAAACAGAAATACAAAGGGCTTTAATAACTTATTCATGTCAGTATTATTAAAAATTATAACTAATTATCTAAGACGTTTGAAAACGATACCTCTCCAGTCGTGATTACCACGAGTCCAGGTCACTCTCATAATATGACGCCCAGCCGGCAATGTTACTTCTGTATAATGTGGCTGCTGGTTGTTGTGCCCGCCTGTGTTGCTTGCAGGACGATCATCAGCAACAATAGTGCTGCCAAACTGAACCCTGTAACGACCGTCGGCATTGTTTGCTCCAGCAATCATGTTCATTTCATAAACCCCAGCTTCTTCAACGATCACAGAATACGTCAACCACTCACCGGCATTGGTCCAACCAACAACTGTTCTTGGATTATAGTCAGCTGATACATCTACCCCGTCAGGATAGCGGAAGTTTGCATCACCACTTTTGCCGTTATCATCGTTATACGAAATGCCCTGACCACCGTAGTCGTATTCTGCGGCTACAATCATGGGCGAGGTTGCACCGATGGAGCCTAAAATCCTGAACGGTCCGGCGTCATTGTACGGACGGAAAGTGTCCGGATCGAATACTACTACCAAACGATCTTTGTTCTCGGCTAGGATATAGCGGCTAGGATTGGCCAGCTTTAAACCCACAGCCCATTTTTTTCCGCCCTGAGTAACAGAAGTAAGCTTATTCCTGCGTGCAGAAATTTCAAGTGTAGCAACATTTGAGTTAGTCACAAAACGAATATTTGTAGCAACAATACTCCAGTCGGCGTCAGGTATAAGATTGTGATCCGGCGCAATTTGCGCAATAAGCTCAGGAGCTTCGGCAACATCAACGGTAAACGGAGAACCAGCTTCCCCTGTTAATACCAGTGGAATTGACACGAATACATCTTGAGAACCCTTAGTAAAAGCGGACACCGTCATGGTATTAGCCGGTGTATTAAAGCCGATAAGGTGAACATCATCTGCAGTCATCACCTCTCCGGTTTTAATGGTAAGAACCGTAGCATTCTGACCTGCTTTAATGGAATTTCCTTTAGCGGCATCAGTAACCTTTACAGCAAGCGCCACGTTTTTCCCATGATTCCTCTCCAGGAATGACCTTCCGATAACCAAGTCAAATGAAGCGCTTGTAACACCGATAGGTACATTCAATACAGGAGGCAAAGAAAAATCGCCCTCCCCAAGTGCAACGGTACCTGCCGGAAGTGTATTGTTGTTAATCAGTGTTTGAATGGTATCAACATTTGAACTTAAGTTTACTACGAATGCCCGTGAAGTCGGCGCGTCAAAATTGACAGTAACAGGCAAGGTCAATGCATCCGAAGATAGTGTCGCGTTGCTGCCTGTACCAACAACCACCTCTTTTGGCATTGAAACGCTGACAGACTTGAACTGACCGTCTGCAAATACATCGTCTAACTTTTCTCGCTCACAAGAAGATGCCAGGAACGCAGCGGCCATAAGGCCAATCTGCGTATATGTTAAAATTCTTTTCATTACTTTTCTAAATTAATTAGTTAGAGATCCAAACCCTTCCGTCTATACCCCACTCTTCCTGACGGGCTATATTGAACCAGCTAAGAATCTGAGCCGGGATATCCGCATTCTTGGGTACTAGGGTATTAAGTGTCCTGTTATTTGGTGTACACAGCAACTCCGAGAATGTATTCCACGTATAGGTACCCTGGAGTGTAAAGTTATTACCAAATATCTGATCCTTTAACACATTACCAGATCCCTCATCAAGTCTCCAGTAACCTACCAAATCGTCATAATTAGGTGCATTCTCATCCATTTCTGGCTCGCAAGCCAATTGCTTAACAACTGTTTCTGATAGCGCAACGCCCCATATTTTGTATTCAGCCAGCTGTACATCAATAATTCCGTATTGTCCATCTATCTCGCCATCGACCCATCCTAAACGCAATGGTGCCGTGTTGTCAAAGTTAGCCCTGGCAGGAAGTTTGTATTCACCTGCAACCGGGTTAGTTTTTGACGCGCCGGTAAGCTTGTTCGTCATACCATTGACCCCATCTGTGTACAGGCGCACATATTTTGCACCGTCAGCTTTTCTTTCTACTACAAAAGTAAGGTCATGCCATGCGTCTCCGCTGAAATCCGGCCCCCCTACTTCTGTACCATTACGCATGTCGCCGTCACCGCCTGAAGCAAAGAAACGCCAGCCATTCTGGAACAAGCTAATTTCCCATCCTGGCCCCCAATCATTACCCCATCCACTTCTGTTTTTCTTACCGAGGATTGATGGCCACTGGTAGAAATAGTCTCCACGACCCGTGTTCCTTGTTTTGTGCTTTTTTATCTTCACAGAAACTGTAAAGCTTCCGTCCCAGCCAAAATTGAAATACTGGTTTGATTTAGCTGGATCAACGAGCGCCTGAGATTTATCCGGGTCTCCTTTAAAACGAACAGATTTGGCATTGAATAGATTACCTAGAAACGGCTTAGCTACAATCGTCTGGTTATAACTTGCACTGTGGAAAATCGTGAACGTGTTTGCATTCGTATTGCTGAACAGAGTTTTGTCATCCTGCGCGGGTGGCAATACATAAGTACCGCCACGGCTCGACGTGATTATAATCAGCCAGTTCTCCTTCGGATAATTTGCGCGGCTTTTCAACGCATTCAGGATCTCGCCAACTTGTGCGTCGAACTGCTCAATAGCTGTCTTGTAAGTAGGGAATTCATTGTCGAACCCAGTGTTATTACCGGCTTTTTGAATGTTCGAGAATTGCCCTACCACAACAGAAGCACCTTCACCCTTAAGGTAATCAATGATGCCGGTTTTAACCTGATCATCGTTACTGTATAGCTGAGACACATCTGCATCTGCCATCAGGTTATTCTTGAAAGCAGCAGTTGACGCAAACGAAGCTACTTTAATCTCAGGATTTACTTCCTTTAACCGCTTGAAGATAACCGGGTAGTCACTCAGTTTGTTGTTGGCAAAATCTTCTGTTGTAATGTTATGCTTTTCCTTCATTACACCCGTCATCATATCTGCCCAGTTTGTAGAGTTCAAGGCATTAACGTCTGCCAGCGAGTTCCAGGTATAAATGGAATTGGGCAACAACGATTTAATGTTCGGAACATTAGCGTCCCGTACCGACAGACCCCTGGCTCCGTCGGCAATGATATAAAGCACTTTAGGCGTTTTATATGTAAGGTCGGTTTCGTTATCAGGCGAACCGGGAATCACCTTATCAAAATCCTTGTTACAGGATGAGGTGACCATGGCCAGAAACATGGCGGCTGCACCTAAACAGGCTTTCATCTTGAATGTTTTCATAATCTTTAGTTTATTATTCATCAGGTTTTCTGTTATATCTCTCATCACTAATCCAATGTCACCCTTACTATTCTGTTTGTCGGCACGTTATCAAACGTATAGAACCCGCCCGCGATCAGCAATGCACGTTTACCTTCAGCCGAAGTAGTTTCCACTACTTTAGAAACTCCGCCAAGTACGTTTCCGATGTTGTTATACCCAACAGCAAGCGCACCGGTCTGATCCAGGATCATAAATCCATTTCTTATAGTACCGCCATAATTTTTAAAGTCACCGCCAACAACGATTAATCCATCACTCAGGACTTTCACATAGCTAGGAATACCTCCGGTAATTACTTTAGCCTGGAAGGTCTGATCTAATGTCCCATCGAAATTTAGTCTCGCCATAAAAGGTGCGGCAGCTCCATTGTAAGTTCTGAACGATCCGACAATGATATATTTGTTTAGCGTAGCGCTGTAACTAACCGAATAAACTTCCTGATCGGCCCCCGCACCTCCAGGATTGAAAGTTTGATCAATGGAACCGTCAGCATTCAGACGAAGAATACTACCTACAGTTGTGTTGTCGAAGCTTGTGAATCTTCCGAAAACAAGAATCTTACCATCGTCATGCATAATCGTACGAATCGGACCGTTGGCCCCTGGTAATCCCTTACCCAACTGACCCTTATAGCCTACAGCATTCGGATCAAATCGCCATGTCTTGTCAAGCGAACCATCTGTTGGGTTTAATTTAGCCAGCTGACGCATCTCAATGCTATCGAGGATAGTACTGTCTTTATAGTCACGTGTAGGCTGATCATATCTTCTGGAAACATAGTAACGGAAGTTACCCGTCACAATGAGTTTACCATCGCGCGCATATACGTTATCAATACTTGAGTCAGTTCCACCATTGAATGGTGAGACAAAACGCTCGCGTTTCTCATAAGTAATGATCTTCACAGTATCTATAACGCCGTTATTCGCGATACGGGTGATATTACTAATTCCACCACGCTGAGCGAAACCACCGAATCCACCAACCGGAAAATACTGGCTTCCTATGATTGCCATATCATTTAATTGTCCGGTTGCTCCGTTACCTACCTGGAAAGTACGGTCGTAAACGCCATCCTTAGATGTCCGCGCTATTCGGTTAATTGCCCGTACGTTACCTTTGTTATCAAAGTTGGTAAACCGGCCAAGAAAGATCAGGTTTCCGTTAGCTACCTCTTTAATGTTAGTTACATAATCGTTAGCACCATTTATGGCCCTGAAAGTAGGATCTTTCGTCACCTTACCAAGTACAGTGAAGTCAGGACCGAAAACCAACTGACCATCTACTACGAAGGACGTAACGCCGGTGCTTGCATTTGCAGGCACCAACACTTCGATCTTGCTGTCGGTTACAGTTCTTACTTCTGCTTCCTCACCGTTGAAAAGGAATTTTAGTTTTTCCTTGTGGGGCAACAGTCCCTTTGCATTAATGGTAACGACAGTTCCTGCATTACCGGAAGCAGGTGATGCGACCGACTGTGGGTCGACCACAATACCCAGCGCCGGAACACCGCCTGCGTATGGGTCTTCAAAGATTTCCTGAGACTTCTTACAGCCTGTAACAACAGCGGCTGCAAGGAGTAAAGTGAAAAATCGTGTATATGTATATTTCATGATTCCTTATTTTATCCGTTACAAATTGATATTAACGATTTAGCACAACATCTATATTAAACTCCTTGTTGAAACCAAAGTTATCTGATGCCTGGCGGTCTAAACGCAACTCGTCAATAAACTCCGTGCCTGCATAAACCGCCAGCACATGTACCACCCCGTTGGATGGTTGGACATCGGATGTCGCAACAGCTGCACTTTGAATTGCCTCAGGATTGGAAGGATCAGGCAGATAAGAAATACTGATCTGTCTTGACCCAGCATACCTCACACCATTTGCTGAGTTAAATACTACGCCGATATTGGCCAGTTCTCTTTCATAAGTATAGAAATATCCGCCTGGATATAACTGCCTTAATCTAAAGTCAAGCTGCGGATAATCTCTAAGTCGCATTTTTCCTTTAAAAACATATCTGAGCAGATACTTCCGCCATATCTCAGCCGGAACGTCTTCAAAATTCGCTATTGTATCACGACCTGCCGAGAACAGTTCCTGATTTAACTTATTGACATAAGGATCATCTCCAAACTGTGATTGACGGTTTACTTGTCCTATAGTCCGGCGAAATACCTCGTCTGTGGGAGCAAAAAACGTGATCTCCTCGTTAGAAAACAAATCTTCCAGTCCGGCTATACGTATCACACGCACAAGTGTATCAAACTTGGACGGGTTTGATTCAAGATACTGCAGAACATTTCCGTTGAACTTAGGGTCTGACTTCCCTCCATCCAGAAAATACTCATCCTGCTTGCACGCCCCGATCAGAAACATCAGCAATGCTGAACAAAGCGCTATCGTTTTAAAATATTTATTGATCATAATGTTTGTGCTAATAGTATCAGTTATTTCTTAAGTTTTGCCAGTACTGATTCAGAGTCATATACGGGTTATTGTTCCTTGCAGATTTGTCTATAGGCCAGGTCCATGCGCCTCTGTTAAATTTATCGGTCGTTAATATGTTATCAGCATATTCCCTGTTCATGATACGCCGCGTACGAACCAGGTCGAAATAATGATGACCCTCTCCCATAAGCTCTTTAGACCGCTCCCAGAAAATAGCATCCTTTAGTCCACGGGAATCGCCCGGAGCATCTGGATATCCAGGGAGTCCCGCACGCTCACGAACCTTATATAATTGCGATATAGCCACATCATCATTTCCAAGATTGGCATTTGCTTCAGCAGCCAGAAGGATAGCATCAGGATACCGCATGATAAGGTAACTATTATCAGTAGCAAGCGCATCATCAGGGCCCTGACCAGTATTCAGTGTGTTACCCGCGAACTTCAACAATTGGAAAGTAGTGTTGTTCTGGTCATAGGGTGCAAGAAACCAGGTCGACAAACGCA